>JBJFDC010000029.1:0-12661 GCA_051889215.1 Christensenellales bacterium | reverse complement strand
CAGTGACAAAACCGTCACCTATAATGGTTCAAATCACACCATCGTCATTCCGACTCTTCCAAGCGGAATGAGTGTTTCATCATCAAGTGTCACAGGGAAAGAATATGATTCAAACCACAATTTATCAGTTGATGTTTCAGCAAATCAAACAGGGTCAGATGTCATCACGAGAACAAATGCAGGAGTCTATGCTATCACTGTAAACTTTAGCGGTGGAAGAAACTATAACGACACATCATCTTCTGCAAATCTCACAATCAACATCGCAGATCCAGGCAATATATCTTTTCTTGCCACAAACGCATATAACGGAAAAGGTTGGACATATGACGGGACAACTCACACAATCACTCCAAATGCTCCGGAGGGTGTTGAAATCACATATTCCTACACTGGCACATATTCGGGGACGGACAACAAAATAAAACACGCCGGAGAATACACATTGGTGGCAAATATACATGGTGGTTCAAATTATTATGATGCAAGCACTTCGGTTTCTTTTGTTGTGACAAAAGCGAATCTTTCTGCCACTCTCAATGAACTCGTTGTGACATACACTGGCAGTCCACACACATACACTCTCACAAACAAAGTTCAGGGTGTTGGGGAAGACGGACAATTTAATCCAAGCAGTTGCACCATCGTCTATTCATATTCCGGAAAAGTTTTTGTTGAAGACGACACAACAGAGCCAACAGGTGCCACGGTGTCCTCGACAGGAAACACAGCAACAAATGCCGGTTGGTATTCAATGAAACTTGAAATATCGACAACTTCAGACTATAACACACTCACAATTTCAAGCACAAATAATTTCAGGATCAACAAAGCGAACTCTTCGTTTGCTGTTTCCGAGATTTGGGCACTTTCTGGCACAACTTTCAAAAATCCATTTAATTTTGATAGTATCACATCGCAAATCATCACATACACTTCAAGCGACACGGAAAAGGTTAAGATTCAAACAAGTGATGGCGTAGTAAGTTTTTTGGTGACATCAATCATCAATGACCGAACGTCTTCCACAGAGGCCTCCGAAGTCACAATCACCGCAACAAGCAAAAACGTCGCAACAAAAACTTTTGTTATACATCTCATTCCTTTCAGTTATTATAGTTCAGAAAAAGATGTTGATTACACAAGTTCAAAGCCAAATCACAATGGTGGTGTTCTTTTCCAAGCAACACTCATGCCAAACAAAATTGTTGATGGCGTGATTATGGGCGAGAGAGAAACGCTTGCTGTGGAAGGGATTGATTCGTGGGCTCTTTCGTCAAATTATGAATATGGACCAGTCGAACTTGAAGAAGGAATAAAAACAATTGGACAATATGCCTTTGAGGAAAGCAAAATCACCGCAGTTTTGTTGCCTTCCACTTTGACATCTTTTGGAGAGTCTGCTTTCCGCAATTCAACAGTTACATCGATAAACATTCCAGACGGAATAACAGCAATTACCAACAGATGCTTTCAGGGTTGCACTTCGCTCCCAACAATCACCTTTCCAAGCGCTCTCAAAACGTTGGGTCAATATGCATTTTCCGGCTGCTCACTTTTTAGCGCAATTACACTTCCGACTTCAGTCACTCTCATTGATGACGGTTGTTTCTACTCATGTACTTCTCTTCAATCAATCAATATTCCAAACGGAATTAGCGCTTTAAGTTCATATTGTTTTTATAACTGCACTTCTCTAAACAATTTATCCATCCCAATGTCGGTTCAAACGATTAACAAATATTGTTTTTATCAATGCACATCTTTTAGTGATACTGTTGTTCTTCCGATATATTTAACATCTATTGGTGAATCGGCATTCCAAAAATGCACAGGCATTAAGAACATTAAATTTTTAAATGAAGACAATTCCAATATTCATGAAGAGGATAATTATTATAGATTAAGTCTAGGATCTTCTGCATTTTCTGATTGCGTTAATCTTGAAAATTTTGACGATTTCATATGTTGCAATCCAACTGAAAAAATCAACAGCAATGGGGAATCAACGATTTCTTATGATTATTATGTCAAGACAAAAAATTACGGATATAGATCTTTTTATAATTGCTCTTCATTAATAGGTGTTGGAGTTTTTGCAAACGGATTAAACTTGTTGGAATATCAAGAAGATAAGAAAGAACAAGTAATGCTTGCACTTTCCCTTTATGGAATATCTTCAAATGTAGATGCCCTTGGTTTTCGAATAACATTATTGGCAAGTACGGGAGGCAGCAATGTGGCAGATGCAATTGTTATGGCGACAATCTTATCACAATCGTTCACATTGCATGATAGTAAACTTGTTATAGAAGATAAAGCATTTTATAATTGCCAATCTTTGTTAATGTTTGATTTATATTCTGTCGGTGCTGATGTAGGTGCGATGGCATTTTATAATTGCAATGAATTATATTTGGTGAAAAGATTGAACGGGAAAGTTAATTTTCAAAATGGCGCCTTCACGAATTGTGGTAATTTTAAGAATCCAACAAGATATTGTTGTTTTGACGAGACCCAAAAAATAACTGCAGGTTCAAATGTTTTCAGCGGCAGTTATGTATTTTTGATAACATTAGAAAACAAAGTCGAACAAGTTATCAGTATTTTTCAGGATTGTGCTTGCATAAACGATATGATATGCCGAATTACAAGTTCGTTCGTAGTAGATGATGAGGTGACATATGCTGTCCGTGTTAACGATAAATGGGCACACATATTCTATCTTAAAGCAATGGTTGAACATTCATACCAAAGCATTAATGTGACATCAATAGGACCAACGATAGACTATGCATGGCGTGCAGAGTCAGACTATGTTCAGGAAGATGATTGGTTGGTTAAGAAATTTTGGTTTGTTGAGGGTGCGACAGTCACAATAACCTACAAAAGAACAACTGGTATGGTGTGCTACTGCTCATTTAATAGTGATAATTATTTTGGAAGCGTTGCAGGTTCGTCAAGTAATACAAAGTCATATTCATTTACTTCAAATGGTAATTATTATGCAAAAATGTGGACTTAAAATTTACTATTGATTATTTTATTCTAGTGTGGTAAAATTCATAAAAAAGGATGGGATATTATGAAAAAGTGGAAAAAAGGAATAATAACAGCAAGTATTTTGTTGCCAGTTGTTTTGGGAACAGCTTATGGAACTTATCGTATAATAAACAACATTCAACAACAAGAAAAACCAGATAATAATGATATCGACAAAACATTGCCCATTGAAAATCGTATAGATAAAGACGATAGCAAACAAGCACAAGATGATTTCAACGAAATTAAAGATGATTTTCCAAACCCAGACGATATTATAATTCCAGATGATGCAACAGAGGAAGAAAAAGAACAAATGGGTGTTGCAAAGCAATATTTGACGATTTTTTCTTCAGTCAATTCTCTTTTTAAAAAAACTTTGCAAAAATCTGGAGAGAATGTTGAAAATTTTGCAATAAATGAGATAAGTGATGTTTATAGAGCAAGTGGTGCATATGTGTTTAATCTTGACGTGTTAAAATGCTCAAATGGGAAATATTTTCATTCAAACATTTTATTCAAGGTCTACTCAAAAGAAACAAGCACTATTGAAGACTTATTCCAAGAAGCCAACAACTTTACCAATGGGCAAATTGAGTACGAGTTTGATTCATATCTTTCCAATAGAGAAATGAACTCAAAATTATTTAACGATAAATGTCCCATAGATTCATATAGTGTCGTTTTAGATGTGGTGTTGTTCACTAGTGGCGACATGACAGAGACTCCAATTGAGTCAAACGTTTTGGTGACTGACGGGAAAGAGTTTTGTGTTATGAATTTATATTATTGGGGACATTCAATTGGTAAAACGTATGAAGAAATGCAAAAAGAAATCCAATCTCAACAATCTTATGCCAGGATAAAAATGTTGGATAGTTACACTATGAGTTCTTTTAATTGGAAAGAATTTTTGCAAGAATATAAGGATTATCGACAAGAGCAATCTAAACAAGAGGCGCTGGAACTTGAGCAGGCGGGGAAAGCAACAGCACAATCGGAGGCCTTGGCGGCTTCGTTTGAGACAACAAATGAGCAAGGCGAGGTTGATGGATTCGACTGGAATGCATATCAAGAATATATGAAACAAAAAGAAGCTGAAAAAGAGGATGAATCCATTGCAGATCAATCAAAACAACAAACAACTTCGCTCTATTCTGAAAAAGAACTCGGCTTTTGATTCAATCATGTCATTTCGACCTCTGACTTCGTAGGACAGAACCTTTGGGGAGAAATCTCGTTGACATCTTATAATAAAAAGTGAAAAAGAGACAATGATTGTCTCTTTTTTGTTATTGTTCCTAATTTTCTGATAAGTTCAATTTTGTTGGATTTTGACAAAAAATCAGACTGTCTTTTTTTGCTCGTGAATATGATTTTATTTGTTTTTCTCTTTCAATTGCAGAATTGATGTCAGAAGTTTCTTCATAATATAGCAACTTGTTCAAGTTATAACGTTTTGAAAATCCATCAACCAGTTTGTTTTTGTGTTCAAAAAGCCGTCTTTGCAAATTGTTTGTCACTCCAACATACAGAGTGGAATTACTTTTGTTTGTTATGATATAAACATAATAATTTTTCATAATTTTATGATTGCATCAAAAAACTTTTTTGTCAAAGGAATGACGAGATTTCTCCCCAATGGTCGACACGTTGGGACAGGGGGTCGAAATGACAGTTTAGCTGTTTGTCGTTCTGCTATGTCACGCAGTGACCTTATTGTTTTCGATAACTAAAAGTGTAGTTGAGGGTTTGGTCAACGACTGTTGTTTTTGTTAGTGCGCCGGACACAATTTTTAGTCTTTGAGTTGGAGTTATGATGAGATTTGTGTCGGTGTAGAAAAATGTTTGGTTGATTATATCTCCCGTGCTCAAAGTGGTTTTTATTGTTTGGTTTTCGCCAATTTCAAAAGTGATTTGGCTTTGCTCAAAATAGTCGTTGCTTTCCGGATAGTTTGAGTTGATTGGAAAATCAGAGATTGTTGCGTCATTTCGACGGAAAGATTTGTAGCAATAGGTGCCGATGAGTTTGTCGGGGCTATCAACCGCACGAATGCAAACCAATCTGATGGTTTTGTCAGCGAGTATTCGAGTTATCGTCATTCTTCCGTTTTCGTCAAATTGAGCGGATATGTCTGGGCGGTCAGAAAACTCAATCTTTCCGCAAATGCAACCCTCAATTTCATAGGTTTCAAGTGTTTCAGATTGGTTCAAAATGTTGAAGGTGGAATTATCTTTTATTTCATAAACATAAAAGCATTCTTTTTGGTTGGTTATTTCAACTTGTTCCAAATTTTCGTAATATGTTTCAACGACATATGTGCCGTTGTAGTTGAATTCTTTTTGAAGTTCTTCAGCGAGCTTTCCCGTGTCGATGTCAAAAAGAGAGCAAGCAGAAAGCAGTGCCACGTTGACGAGCAGCACAAACATCAACAAAATTGTTCGACAATATTTTTTCATACTTTTAGTATCTCCAAAATGTCAAAATTTGTCAACTTAACAATATTTATTTATTAAACATAAAAATATTTTGAGGTGGAATATGAAAGTTGTTGGTGTTGTTGGTGCATATGGCAAAATGGGAAGACCAATTTGTGAGCGGTTGAAAGAGTGTGGGTTTGAGGTGGTTGAAATTGATGTTTTGAGCAAGCAATATCAATCGCTTGTTGAAGTGAAAGACAAACTTGACCTTGTTGTTGATTTTTCAAATAAGTCGCAAAGTTTGTTGGTGTTGGAGTATTGTGTAAAAACAAACACAAAGCTCATCATGGGCACGACTGGCCAAGGAGAATTTTTTACATCTGAACTTGGTTTTGCTGCCACCAAAATCCCAGTGATAAAGTGTGATAATTTTTCTGAAAATGTCATCAAATTTAAAAACTTGGCAAAAACAATGTCAAAAAATTTTCATGGCGAAATTGCTGTTGTTGAGGCACATCACAAAAACAAGGTCGATTGCCCAAGCGGCACTGCAAAACAAATTATTTCCGCAATGTTGGAGGAGGAGAACGACAAAACATCAAGCAGTTCTTGCATGAATTTTGACAAAGAAGTGATAAACTCATATTCTCTTCGCGGTGGGACGCTGTTTGGAAGACACGAAGTCCACTTTTTTGCTGATGACGAAGAAATCATCTTGTCGCACTCAAGTTATTCTCGCAAGCCCTATATAAACGGATTTATGAAAGCGGTTAACTTCTTAATAAAAGAGAATAGAGCTGGACTCTATTCTTTTGAAGACATAATGTCATCGTGAGACGCCACCCCAAAGCGCTGCAATCTAACGATCTAATAGATTCCTAGAACGCCTCACTCTGCTTGCCCGTCTCGGAATGACACCCTTAGCATGTCATCCTGAGATGGACTTCAACGCACTACAATCTAAGGATCCAGATTCCTAGAATGCCACTTTTGGTGGTCGACATCCATAAAATCAGTTTGCGAGAAATCTAGTCAAACCTTGTGTAAACCCTCACAGAATCACAGAAAAGTCAAGCACGAAAGGGCGATTGCAATTTGACCCAAGTAATATATTCCGTGGTTGAGAATGCAAAGCAATTTGTCATCTTGTTTTCCGCCAAAATACATTGTTGAAAGAATCAGGTCTGAAACAAAAATCAAACCGAGACCAAGCGCGATGAGCCAAAAGCTTGGCGAAAGAATTGCACAAGTGATTGCATATAGCATGACAAACGACAAAATGAATGAATATGCGGCACTTTGCCATTTGAATTTTCCAAAATCGAGTTTCATGAGTGGTGCGATGAACTTTATTATTGCAACCGTAATGAGGGCGGCAGCACCGAGCGAAGCAAGAAGCGCCCAAACATTAAACTCCGGAAGTTTGAGAACAAGATAAACAAAATAAAATATGTGTCCGACTCCAAACGCAAGCATGCCCCAGTTGAGAAATGTGTCGGATTTTTCTTTTTGGACAACCTTGAAGTCAAGCAAAACATCTCCAACAAGACCCATAACAAGTCCAAGAATGACAAAGATTGATTTCCAATTCGCTGGCGAATATCCAAAGAACATCACAAGCCCAAGTCCAACAAATCCAACTGACGCGAGCGCTTTGAGATATAGCGCCGTCATTCCGCCGCGCAAGACTCTGACCACAATAAATAGTGCTGCAAGCAAAACACAAAGAACGCCACCAATAATTGCATAAATCATATTTCACCTCTAAAAAAAATTTAGCACATAAAAAGTTAATTATCAAAAGAAAGCGGTTATTTCACAAAAAAAGCAGCAAAATTGCTACTTTTCAAGTGGTTTTTCTCCAATTTTTTTGGTTTGTGGTCGCTCATCGCTGGTTTCTTGAACATATTTTGCCTGGCGTTTTAGGTGTTTGAAATGTTTAAATTTTGCGAATTTTGGAACATAGAGCGATGGCTCAAATGCAAAAAGTTGTTCGATTTTGACACCTTTTCCTTGTGCTCCGACGATAAATTTTCCATCTAATATGTTTTTTGCGACAGTTTTTATTGTTTCATTTGTTATTTCGCTATATTTTTTTAACGATTCTTGCAAAGAATATATTTTGCCGTCTGCAAGATTTTGCGCATTTACTTGTGTTTTGAATTCGCTGCTTTCACATTGCAAAGTAATGGCGAGTTGAGTTTGGGTTTTTGCAGATGTCAGACATTCTTTGGTCAAGCCATTTTGTGCGATGTCATCAAACACTTCTCTCACTTTTGTGAGACATTTTGAAATGTCGTCTTTCGAGCAGTCAAACGACAGAACAACGCCTTCAAGTTCGGGTTCGATTTCGGCATGAACATCATACACCAAACCTTCTTCAATTCTTAATTTGTGGAACAATATTCCACAATATCCATTAAGAGCATTAATCAGCAAACTGACGGCATGATTATTTTTTATTTCAACACTAAACAAGATTGAAACTTGTGATTGAAGATTTTCTCCGACAAGCACAAAAAAGTTTGATTTGATTGGTTTTGTGATTTGTTTTCTTGGCTCTTTTGTTGCCACGCGGTCTTTGCCTATTCTTGAAAAAACATGCTTTTCCAAAAGCTGTTCAACTTCTTCAAAAGTTTTGTTTCCATAAATTGAGATTGATAGGTTGCTTGGGATATATTCACGAGCATAAAATTTTTTCAACATTTCCAAATTTGCATTTTTTATGCCGCGTGCGTCAGAATCAACAAATTTTGGGAATTGGCCGTCATAATGAATTTCAATCATATCGGTCAAAAGGTCCTCAAATGTTTCTGAATCCCCATGCTCTTGAAGAATAATATTTTTTTCGCGGGCAAACTCTTCTTCGGAAAAGGAACAATCAAAAATTCTTTCACACAATGCTTCAAAGCAAGCATCAAAATCTTTGTTAAATGAAACAAAGTTGTAGTCGGTTGTTTCATAACTGGTCGAAGCGTCAAGATCTGTTCCAGCATTCAAATAAACCTGATTTATTTCTGATACGTGCCTCTTGTTTGTTGACTCTCCTGCAAGCATATGTTCAAGAAAGTGAGCGTATCCTGATTCATACTCTTTTTCGTTGAGTGCGCCGACATCAAATCTAAACAAGCATTCGGTTGAAAGAGAATTTGGGTTTGTTTCAACAACGAGCTTCATTCCATTTGGATAAGTTTTTGTTTTTATCATTTTTGCTCCAGTAGTGTTTTTTATATTTTAACAAATGATATTGAATTTTTCAATAGTAAATTTATCTTGAATTTGAGGTTGCGGCAAACCACTCATCTGGTGGGTTATTTCCCCATGCAGATTTATATGAATCGTCTCTTGAATCAATCGACTCGGCAAGAAGTTTGATTGTGATGTTTTTGTCGGAATCGGCGTTTTTGAAGGAGTCTGAAAAAGTGATATCTGTTATGACACTAACAAGGCCATGAATCACCCCGTTATATACTCCTGCGCGGCAAAAATAATAATAGCCATCAGAACCTTTCACCCAGTCGTCAACACCACTTGTTTGAGAAAGCGTGAAAAGCACTTTGTCTGTTTCCGTGCCGTCAAGTTCGGTTGTGATTTTGACTCTTGCATATCCATTTGTGCCTGTGCTTTTGATTGAAATGTTATCTCCAGAAAGAGGAATCTTCTCGCCTGAAGAAATGCGAGAAGGAAGGGGAATGCTTTCAATTTTGTTGCCATATCCGTCAGCCCATTCAAGGTTGATTGCCTCAACAACAATTTGATTGCTGACATTCGCATTTTGTTGGAGCATTGCATAGGTTATTGTGCAATAACAAAGGATTGCAATGACGAGAGACATTGCGATTGCAACAATCATTATTCCTTTGAACTTGCCAATCCGTTTAAACACATTTTCTCCTTTTAAGCGAAATTATTTTTTGCCCTTTCAATCCATTCTGATGGTGCATTATCGCCCCATGGGTGAGAAGAGTAGTTGATTGCTTTTTGTTGAATTATCTCTGCATCAACATAAATTCTCAAATTGAGTCCGACATATTGGGCATTGGTTGCAGAATTGTCGTCAAAAGTTATTGACGAAATGAAATTCAACTCTGTTATGTCTTTTGCATTTGCATCAAAGTAGTAGCAAAGTCCGTCCTCATCAGAAACAAATCCACCTTGAGTTGTCGATATGGTTGGAGTGACATTGTCGGGGACAGTGTGTTTTGTTTCGTGATTATCAAAATATGAGTATGCGACTTTGACTCTAACAACACAATCAACATTGGCATCAAGTTGAATTGATATTTCGCAGTTTTTTGTTTCTCCCGCAGCAAAAGGAATGGGTGAGGAGGTTGTTGAATTGGTTATGGACACAATTGTTGCCTTGCCCACAAATGACGAGTCCTCAAGTTCTTTTTGCCCCGATAGATATGCCAAAGAAATTGTGAGAGAAATGAGCAAGATGAATAGCAAAAGACTTATGCACCCCCAAAGCACACTAAATTTTGAGTTATTTATGTTTTTTTGCTGTTTTTGTTTCATTTTCACTCCAAAATATAATTCGAAGAAGCATCTCCGCCTTTAAAGAAGAATACACTAGTCAAAATTGGGTCCCAAATATTATAATTCAATTCCTCGTTAAACACAATCCTAAATTCGCTATATTTGTTGACTGGTGTCACGACGCTAACATAGGTTTGATACCACACTGTGTTGCCGTCAGCAAGTCTTTCCTCGACCTTTGTGTTGGTTATTCTTTCCCAATTTCCTTGTTGGTTTTTGCCCATGACAAACACGATTGGATTTTCAAAACTTTTGCCTGTAGACAAGTTGGTGTAGTGCGAAAGACTGTTGTAGTGATACATCAAGAATCCAAATCTATTGGATTGCGCCTCATATGTGATTTGAGTGAGCGTGTTTTCGAGTGATGAAACGGGATTTCCTCCGTTGTCCACAAACTCTTGATTATATCTCATAAGGCCTGTTATGTCATAACCAAAATATCCAGTGTAGTTGCCAAGATAATCAGAATAACCTGACAAATCAATAAAATTTAATCTCGCATCACTGTTGTCAGCGCCGTCAACAAAGAATTTTGAATAACTTTTCATTTTTGATGTGTCAACGAGGTCGTCTCTCCAAATGACTGTATCCTTATATCTTTCCCAGTCAAGTCCGTGTGTGTCAACATAATGCGAAGAGT
The DNA here is from genome assembly GCA_051889215.1 of Christensenellales bacterium. Classification (GTDB taxonomy): domain Bacteria; phylum Bacillota; class Clostridia; order Christensenellales; family UBA1242; genus UMGS1470. Next base: position 2,016 of record JBJFDC010000029.1, on the reverse strand, counting down.
AAACCAGTTTGATTGGATTTGTGAAATAGTCAAAGCCGTCAATCATGCTTTTCATATACCAAAAACCTTGAGAAAAAGTCCCATCTGGACGAATCAGCCAAAGTCCTTGACAATCTTCGACTCGAGGTTGAGACCCGACTGGGGTTGAAGTTGTGACGTTTGTATAAACTTCCCAATATGTGATTTTATAGACGCCCCAATTTATCGCCTCGGTGATGGTTGTTCTCACGTGTTGGAAATTACGCTGATTTTCATTTGTTTCATCTGAACCAAACTCTGTCACCATAACATTTTTTATTGGATTATCTGGATCTGTTCCAAAGTTCCATATGCAAGGTTTGTAGTTTGGGTCACTTTCAGGCAAGAATGTCCTGTTTTTCTTCACATTGGTCCAAATGTTGTCGAGGAACATCGTGATGGTGTATGCATCATTTTCGACGTCCCAGTTTATTTCGGCGTTGTTGCCTTCTTCTGTGCAAATTGAATACCAATCCGAAATTGAATAGAGATCGCAATAGGTGTTTGGAATAACTGCCGAGTATGCGCGTGGGCGCGATGGAGTCCAAGGCACTTCTTCAGTTGCAGCATTAACCTCGAAGTTTCCATAAACCACTGTTGAACAATCGAGTCCGCGGCTTGCAAATTTTTCTCTGCCCATGATTATTCCGTCTTGTCTTGCATTAATGTATGCGGTGAAAAATTCAAGTGCTAGTTGTTGACGACGGTCTGCTTCTTCGTCTGTGATTGAATCTCCGCGCAGTGATTCAATATAATCCCAGCAATACAGTCCAAACGAGTTGTCCGCTTCCCAATTGGAAAGGATGAATATTTTGTTTTCGTTTCTGAATTCAAGCATTATATTGTCAACAAGTTCAGCAAATTCATTTCGCACCATTTTTAGATATGGCTCGAGTTCTGTTGCGGGTTTTCCCTCATATGCCAAAGTGTTCCAAGGGCAAGTCGCAAATTCATAGGCGACCAAAACAAAAGTCTTTAAGTCATTTCTATGGAAACAATCGAGGAATGGTTTTGTGTAGAGCAGGTCGGTCATGGAATAGACTGTTTCTTTGGACCAATCATAATTATATGAATACATCGAGGAATAATTGTTCGAGAAAGAAAGTTTGTAAACAGTTGAACCCAAATCTTTGGCGACAATATTCGCGCCTTCTTCAACATAGTTGGCATCTGTAAAATTATATAATCCTCCCCAATTGACCGCGCCGATGATGTCTTTGTTTTCATAGCCATAAGGCGATGTTAGAGTCTGTTCGGGTGAAAGTGGGGAAAACTCATGATTTTCGAGTTCCTTTGATACGCCAGTGTAAGTTTTTTCTCCGTCGATATATTCGTAATGGCTTATTGTTTTTGCTTCAGTTGATTGTTCCTTGTCTTCTGTTGAGTCATATAAAAATTTGTCTTCAATTTTTGTCAAATCGATGTCAATGGAAAATTTTTCACTTGCAAGTTCAATATCATAGACACCAGTCGTGTTTTGGGTGCCATTGATGTATATTGTTGCTTCATAATATGTTGGCGTGACAAGTTTGATGGTCCATTCGCCAATATAAGCATCGTCAGACAAATACATCAGAACTTTTTCTCCGTCTTTTATTGTTGAGGAAAACTTATATCCATTTGGCGAAAAGCAAACAAAATATAGATTCAAGTTTGAATTGACATAAAAATCCGATGTTTTTGTGGTGTTTAGAGAAAATTCGACGACGCAAGAAAACAGTTTTGTGTATTTTGGATAAAATACAATGCGTTCTGTTATTCCATTCAGAGTGTAATTCGAAACATATTCCCCATCTTCAACTGCAATTAATTCTTTTCCACTTTTTGAGAAAAATCCATCAAAAGAATATCCTGCTCTCAAAAATTGAGAGATAGATGGCGGTGTTATGGTTGCGGTTGTTGGGACGATGCCTTCTTCAATGATATTGTTCTCATAATCAACAAAAGCATAGTATGAATTTGTTGAAATAAAGCATGCATAAACAATGACATCGCTTT
>JBJFDC010000028.1:0-12912 GCA_051889215.1 Christensenellales bacterium | reverse complement strand
ATAACAAATCTTCTTTCCATTTCGGCGACAGCATATTTGAGAGCGTTGACAGCTTTGTCAGTCTCACTAATGACTTTTGGCATAACAAGATGCGGCAAATCGTTATACATCGTGAATTCAACTCTTTTTGGGTCAATGAGAATGAGACGCAAATCGTCTGGCGAATTTTTTGAAATAAGACTCAAAATGATTGCATTCAAACAGACAGATTTTCCAGAGTTTGTCGCCCCTGCAACGAGCAAATGAGGCATCTTTGCGATGTCACAAACTTTTATTTCGCCACTAATATCTTTTCCGAGTGCAACAGTGAGTGGAGATTTTGCGTTTTTAAATTCTGGTGACATCATGATTTCTTTGAGTCCAACGGTTGCAATTTTGTCGTTTGGAACTTCAATTCCAACTGCACTCTTTCCTGGAATTGGTGCCTCAATTCTTATTCCACCATTTGCTGCAAGTGTGAGTGCAATATCATCTGAATGAGCAACCAGTTTTTTGACACTGATTCCAACTGGCATTTCAAGTTCAAATCGAGTGACTGCTGGGCCGATTGTGATTGCAATAACTTTTGCTGGGACATTAAATGTTTCAAGAGCATACTCCAGTTGAACTTTTTTTGCAGCCATGTCATCATTCAAGTCATTCAAATCCATTGACTCTGTTGTGAATATTTCAATCGGCGGAGTTTTGTAGAAAGAAGATTTTTGTTTGACTGGTTTTATCGGTTCAACTTCTTGAGATTTTTCTTGAGATGTTGAATTGTTATCAAAATTATTTTCTTGAGGTTTTGAAAGATTAACAAACCTTTCTCTTCTTCTTGAACTTGAGAGATTTGAGCTTGTTGCATCAAGGTCGAATGTCTCGGGATTGTTGATTGATTTGAGCACTTCATCTTCCAAGTTGTTTATTATTTCCTCGTTGTTTTGCGTCTCTTCAACAGTTTTTGTTTTTTGCTCGACAGAACTTGTGTCGTTCGACTGAAGTCTTTCCTCATAGAAATTGTTTGGATCTTGGATAATGGTTGAATTGTTGCTTTGGAAATCAGAAAAATCATCATGAACAAAAAGTTCTTGAGTTGGTTTTTGGGATTGAATAATCACTTTTGGCTCTTGTTTGATTTCTTGAAAATTGCTCTCAATTGTTTTTTTCTCATCTGAATCAATATCTTTTCGATAATACTCCAAATCAATGCTGGTTGGTTTTGTCAAAAGATATTCGCGTATGCTCATTTTTCCAGAATTAACCTTTTCAATTCCAGATTCTTCTCTTTTCATGATTGGTGGTTGTTTTTCAAAAACATTGGAACTTGAAATGATTGTTTTTTGATTCAGAAGACCCAATTTTTCTTTTGCAGTAAGGTCTGATTTGTTTTTTTCAATTTCAGCATCAAGTGTGATTTTTGGTTGCTCTTTTTCTCTTGACACTTCTGGTTTTCTTGATGTTTTTGTTGACATCACAACCTCAACAGGGTTGTTGTTTGTTTCAACAACCTTTGTTGGTTTTTTATACTCGTTATATTTTTTTGCAAAGCGAAAATAGTCAATAATAAGACCGATGGAAACAATTAATAGAATCGAAAAAACGACGTAAGCCCCTGCTTCAAACAACAAAAACCTGAAAGGCGCAGTGATAAAGCCGATGACAAAGCCGCCGGCTGTCAGTTTGTGGTTATAGGAATATGCGAGCCATTCCCCATAACTGCCCGAAAAATTGTGCATCAATGCGATGTCAATGATTGCAAGAATTGAGACAATCGCAAGTGAAACACTGATTGCATAGCGCTTGCTCATCACATATTTTTTGTTGTTTATCAGTGCAATTCCGATGATAAACAAAACAATGAATATCGGATATGCAAATAGTCCGAAAACACCCATTAAAAATGATTTAAAAAACGAAATTATGTTTGTGAATAATGCAAGAAAAGCGAGAGAACAAAAAACCACCAAAACAATGCCAACGATTTTTTTCACATTTGCTTTTTGTTTTGGTTGTTGGGATTTCTTTTCTTGATTAAAACTATATTTGGCCAAAATTTTTTCCCTTTTATTTTTCTATTTAAGTTTAACATTAATTATAATATTTTTCAATAGAAATTAAAAGGTTTTAAGTATTTTTTTGTCATGAAGAAACTTTTAGATTTTCGGAAACTGTCACCAAATTCCACCCCCCTCTTTTGAGCGAAATAACAATGTCCTCAAGAACCTCTGAAGTTGCGAGAGTTGGATGCATCAAAATCAAATCTCCGCCCTCAATGCTTTGTGTTGCACGATTGTAAATTAGAGTTGTATTTTTATCTCTCCAATCAACCGTATCTTTGCTCCACATGATTGTTTTGTAGCCAAGTTCGCCAGCAATTTTTAGAGTTGTTTGATTAAAAGCTCCGCTTGGCGGCATAAACAGCTGCGTCTTTGTTCCACATATGTTTTCGATTACTTGTTCAGTCATGGAAATTTCTTCGCGGTTTCGTTCTGCCGAAATTTTGTCATGGTCTTTGTGATAATAACCATGATTTGCGATTTCATGCCCATCTTGCTTTATTTTGTTGAGCATTTCATTTTCTTTTGTCGCCCACATGCCTCCAATAAAAAATGTTGCTTTAACCTCATGTTTTTTGAGAACTGAAAGCATTTTTTCAAGGTATTCTGTTCCCCAATAGACATTAATCATGAGAGTGACATTGCTTGAATTTTTGTCGCCATGATAAATTGGCACAAGTTTGTTTGCACTCGAGAACACACTCGCACTCCCCGACAAAAATGTGAGACTGATTAAAATCACAAATGAAATACAAATGAAAATGTTTGAGTAAATATGACGGAATTTTTTTAAACTTTTCATGGTGTAGAATATGCTGATTTCATCAAAAAAAGAATAATAAGAAACATTTATACAACAAAAAAGACCTCATATTGAGGTCTTTTCATTGCTTGAAATTAAAGTTTTTTGATGAGTTTGAGGTCAACTCTGCCCTTGTCGTCAATCTTGATGACTTCAACTTCAACAGCATCACCAACTTTGACAACATCTTCAACTTTTGCAACGCGTTCAGCAGAGAGTTTTGAAATGTGTATCATGCCGTCTTTTGTTGGTCCAAGTTCAACAAATGCACCAAATTGCATAATTTTTACAACTTTTCCAGTGTAGTGCTCTTTGACTTTCAAATCTTCTGTGATTGAAAGAATAATTTGTTTTGCGCGTTGAGCTTTGTCTTCATCAGGTGTTGCGATAAACACTTTTCCTTCATCTGAAATGTCAATTTTTACACCTGTTTCGTCAATGATTTTGTTGATTGTTTTTCCGCCAGACCCAATAACTTCTCCAATCTTTTCTGGGTCGATTGAGAATGTTATGATTTTTGGAGCATATTTTGAAAGGTTTGCACGTGGTTCAGGAATTACTGCAAGCATTTTTTCCATGATTTCCATTCTGCCTTTTCTTGCTTGTTCAAGAGCGGTCGTGAGAATTTGTTTGTCAATTCCTTTGATTTTGATGTCCATTTGAATTGCTGTTATGCCTCTTTCAGTTCCAGCGACCTTAAAGTCCATGTCTCCAAGGAAATCTTCGAGTCCTTGAATGTCAGAAAGAATTGCAACTCTGTGTGTTTCGTCATCTTTGATGAGTCCCATTGCAATTCCCGCAACTGGAGAAGAGATTGGAACTCCAGCATCCATGAGTGCAAGAGTTGAACCGCAAACAGATGCCATTGATGATGAACCATTTGATGAAAGGACTTCTGAAACCAAACGAAGAGCGTATGGGAATTCTTCTTCACTTGGAATAACTGGTTCCAAAGAACGTTCAGCGAGTGCACCGTGGCCAATTTCGCGTCTGCCTGGAGTTTTGAGAGGTTTTGCTTCCCCTGTTGCATATCCTGGCATGTTGTATTGGTGCATATAACGTTTTACTTCTTCTTCAGCATTGAGACCATCAATGATTTGTCCATCACCGAGTGTGCCGAGTGTTAGAGTTGTGAGAACTTGTGTTTGTCCACGTGTGAAAACACCTGTTCCATGAACTCTTGGAAGAACGCCTGCGTCACACCAAATTGGACGGATTTCTGTGAGTTTTCTTCCGTCTGGACGAACGCTGTCGTTGAGAATTCTGTTTCTAACTTTTTGTTTTGTCATTTTGTAGAGAACATCGCCAATTTGTCTTTGTGAATCGGGATAAATTTCTGCAAAATGTGCTTGAACGTCTGCCTCAACTGCGTCTTGATTTTCTTGACGAGTGTGACGATCAAATGTGTCAAGCGCACGTGAGAGCATGTCGTCTGCATATTCTTTTACATCATGCTCCAAGTCTTCTGGAATCACATAATAGTTGATTTCAGTGTTAAGTGGTTTGCCAATTTTTGATTTCATATCAAGAATGAAAGCAACTTGTTTCTTGATTTCTTCATGTGCAAACATGATGGCATCAAGCATTTCTTGTTCACTAACTTGTTTTGCGCCTGCTTCAACCATGAGGATTGCCTCATTTGTTCCTGAAACTGTGAGGTGCATTCTTGATTTTTCTCTTTCTTCTTCTGTCGGGTTGATGATATATTTCCCGTCAACCATTGCAACAAGGCAAGAACCAGTTGGACCTTGGAAAGGAATGTCTGAAATGCTGAGTGCGATTGATGAACCAAGCATTGCGATTGGTTCTGGAGCAACATCAGGGTCAACAGAAAGTGCTGTTGCAATAACTGTGACATCATTAAAGAATCCTTTTGGGAAAAGAGGACGAAGAGGTCTGTCAATGAGACGAGATGTCAAAATTGCCTTGTCGCTTGGTCTTCCTTCACGTTTTTTGAATCCACCAGGAATTTTACCCACTGAATACATTTTTTCTTCAAAATCGACGCTGAGTGGGAAAAAGTCGATGCCTGGACGAGGTTCTTTGCTCATTGTGACATTAACCATAACAACTGTTTCGCCGCAACGAACAACACAAGAACCGTTTGCTTGTTCAGCAAATTTGCCGGTTTCAACAATAACTTTTTTGCCACCAATTTCGGTTTCAAAGATTGTTGCTTGTTTATTACTCATAAAAATCTCCTTCTATTTTTCATAAAATTGGAGCGGACTCATTGCCCTCTCCAAAATTTTTGTTATCTGATGCCTAATTTCTTTTTAAGTTCACGATATTCATTGATATCTTTGCTTTCAAGATATTTAAGCAAGCCCTTTCTTTGACCAACAAGTTGCAAAAGACCGCGACGTGAATGATTGTCATTTGGGTTTGCCTTGAGATGCTCGGTTAAGTGATTGATTCTTTGTGTCAAAAGTGCGATTTGAACTTCTGCTGAACCAGTGTCATTTTCTGATTTCTTGTAAGCATCAATGATCTCTTTCTTTGTTTGCATAACTTTTCCTCCTTATTTTTCTACGCCAAAAACAAAGTTGACCGTCAGAGGACTCTCGAATCCCTTTGTTTAAGGACTTTGCAAGTATATCATAGCGTTTCAAAATTGTAAAGCATAATTTTGCTAATTAAACAAATTATTTTTTCTTTCAATCATTTCGTCAATGCGGTTGATGTAGTCGTCAAGATTTTTTACGTTTGCGGAACGCTCAATTCGGTTTTCGAGGTTGAAGATGCGTTTTGAAATTGCTCCCGCTCCGCATGCGAGCACAGAGCACGATTCTTCCATTGTGTCGATGTTGAAAAGGCAGATTGTGTTGGGTTCGGCATATCCGATGTTTTCCAAATTGTTTATCATTGATTTCTGGCGATACATATAGTATGGAACATAGCCATTTTCGCACAATTTTTTATAACCATAATCAACCATTTTTTCAATGTCTGAGTCAAAATGATTGGTTTCGTTTTGGGTCTTGAGTATTGCCCCATTTTTTAGTGCAAGAGTGTGGATTGTGATGTTTTGTGGGGCGAGTTCAAGTGTTGAGTCAAGTGTTTTTTTGAAATGAGAAAACTTTTCTCCAGGAAGACCGGCAATGAGGTCCATATTAACAACAAAATCATAGCCCAGAGCAAGTGCATATGCATTGATGATATCTTTTGTTGTGTGATTTCTTCCAATTTGTTTCAAAGTCTTGTCGTTGAATGATTGCGGATTGATGCAAATGCGTGTCACGCCATGGGCTTTGAGAACATCAAGTTTTTCTTTTGTTATTGTGTCAGGACGTCCGCATTCGACAGTGAACTCTGTGACAGGATAACTGAGTTCGTCAAGAATTCTTGACAAATCTTCAGCACAAAGCGAGGTCGGTGTTCCTCCACCAATATAAATTGTTCGAACGACAAGGGCGCGGCGAAAAATGAGTTTTTTCATTTCGCGAATTTCTTTAATAAGGCAATCAACAAATTGCGGAATTTGCTTTTCAACGCGATGATATTCAGATGAAATAAACGAACAATATTGGCATCTTGTTGGACAAAATGGAATGTTGATATAAATGTCAATGAGGTTGTCATTTTTGATTATGCAACGTTGGTTTTTTATTATTTTTGCAACAATTTCTGCTTTTTTCTCACTGACATAAAATGATTTTATAAGTGTTTCTTTGATGAGGTGCTCTGGCACACCATCAGAAATTAATTCATGAGCAAGTCGAGTTGGTCGAATTCCTGTGAGAGTTCCCCAAGGCATGGTTTTGTTTTGCCATTTTGAAAGGGTGAGATATACCGCACATTTGGCGTTGCGTTTTAGAAGTTTGGTTTCATAAAGTTTTGTGCATTTTTGAGGCATATCAAAAGAGACCTCTTCTTTTGCGACAACCTTACCGTCAACTTTTATCACACAAATATCTGTGATTTTTTCAAAAGAGTTTGAAAAGTGTTCAACAATGACATCGTCTGTTTCAAATTGTTCGGTGGGAAAGAAAAGGCGTATTTCGTCTTTTAGGTCATTATCAAATTGAGGTCGTGTTGTTATTAATTTCATTTGTGTCCCCTGGTGGTTTTATGCAAAAGTTGCATTTGATTATAAATCGAAGAGTTTTCAAGTCGTGATTTGACATTGTTGACAATATAATAAAACCCAAAATCACATTTTTGTTTGCTCAAAATTCCAAGTTCTTCAAACACCAAAACAACAAAGCGCAACATATTGTAGGAAACTTTCTTTTTGATGTATTTTTGAACTGCTTGAAGATATTTTGATTCGCTTACAAATGATGTTTTTTCAAGACTTTTTATTGCGCCAAAAACCTCGGCAAATTTTTCTCGTGAGAACTCAATTCTATCCATGAAATTCATGCGGAATTTGCTTTCTGCGGGTGCATAAACTGTTGAGTCCGAAAAGTTTAAAAAGTTTGATGAAATGAGAGAATCAAGAAAAACAATTTTATTATAGTTGCAAAAACATTCAGTTGAATTTGGCGCAAGGATAATTGAATTGAATCCCCCGTTGTTTTCCATGTCAAACAAATAAAATTGCTCAATCATTTTGGTTTCGTAATTTGTGAAAAAATCAATATAAGTTTTGAGATTATAACAAACAAATAAAGTTCCAAATGCTGTTGAAGACGAATCAAGAACGATTGAAGCAAGGTCTTTTTCTCGATAAAAATTGATTGGTGCCATGTTGATTTGTTGCCCTGAAAACTGATTGATTGGTGAAGCTGAAACAAATTGTTCAATTTGATTTGTTGGAATTTCAGAAAAATCAAAATATTTTATCAGTCCTTTGAATTCTTTTTTTGAAAACGCCTGCTGGAATTCAAACACAACGCTATATTCTTTTGAAAAATTGATGTAATCAATCTTATCAATATAGTTGAAGCAAATAAGTTTTAGATTTTTATAACAAAAATTTGCATGATTTTTGAAATTCTTTAATGGCTGAATGGTTAAGTTTTTGGCGCTCATTTTAAAATATGGCTTTGGATTTGCACAGCCAAAAGGTTCAAGAAGTTCGAGTTGTTTTATAAATGTTTCATTAATATCTTGTTCGCATAAATCCAAGTCATAATAATTTATCGAATGGAAAATTTTGTCATTGACATTTTGGTCAATAAAATTTTTTACGCGTTCTTTAAATTCTTCGAAATTTTCTTTTTTTAAGCTCAGACCTGCTGCCATTGAATGTCCGCCAAAAGTTGTCAAAAGGTCGCCGCTGCTCATCAAAATGTCATGAATATTAATGTCGTCGATACTGCGTCCTGAACCTTTGAGAATTCCGTCACTTTCGGCAAAAAGAAATGCGGGTCTATGGAATTTGTCAACAAGTCTTGCAGCAATAATTCCAAGAATGCCGCTGTCCCATTTTTCTGATGACAAAATTATGCATTTTTGGTCGCACATTTTTTTGTCTTTAAGCATATTTAGACAATCGTCATACATTGACGAACACAGTTCTTGTCTGCGCTTGTTGTGGATGTTTATTTTTTCAAGAATTGTCTTGATTTTTTCATTGTCTTTTTCGAGATAAAGCTTCAGACTGTCATTTGCTTCGCCCATTCTTCCGCTTGCATTGAGTTTTGGGGAAACTTTGAAAGAAATGTCAGTTGAATTGGCATTGTTTATATCAATTTTATTCTCTTTGAATATTGCTTTCAAACCTTTTGGAAGTGCATGCATGCATTTGAGTCCAAAATGAACGATTGCCCTATTTTCATTGATTAAAGGCACAATGTCCGCTATTGTCGCGACGGCGCAAATGGCCAAAAGTTCGTCATCACACTCATCTTTAAGAAGCGCTTGTGCAATTTTGTAGGCGACTCCCGCCCCGCAAAGTCCAGAAAATGGATATTCTTGATTTGGAATTTTTGGATTTATGCAAATTGTGTTTGGCGTTCTTTCATCAAGTTCATGGTGGTCTGTGACAATCACATCGATTCCCATGGATTTGATGTATTCGACCTCTTGCACACATGTTATGCCACAGTCAACAGTTATAATCAAATTTGGGTGAAACAGGTCAACAACTTTTTTTGCTGAGTCCTTTGTCAGTCCATATCCGTCAATAAATCTGTTTGGAAGATAATAGTTCACATCGAGTCCAAACTTTTTGAAGGTTTTTATCATTATTGCAGTGGCGGATATTCCATCGACATCATAATCACCAAATATAAGGATTTTTTCTCGATTTTTTATCGCCGTGTTTATCCTATCAACCCCTTCTTTCATTCCAGACAGCATGAATGGGTCAAGAAAATCACTTTTGCTTGGATTTAAAAATTTTTCAATATCTTGTTTTTCATGCAAACCATGCAAAAAAAGAAGTTCAATTATCTTTTTATCCAAATTGAATAGTTTTGCATATTCACAAATTCGCACCTCATCATAGTGTGCGTTAAATTTTTTTTGTATTTTCATAATCAACTTTTGCCATGAAGGCAACCCTTATGATTTCAGTTTAACAAATCATTTTGTTTTAGACAACAAAAAAATGCTTGTTGCCAAGCATTTTTTAAATTTTAATTTTCTGCGGGTTCAGTTGTTTCAACTTCGGGTTGAATTTCGGGTTCAACATCTTCTTGCACTTTTGCGTCTTTCTTGCCTTTTGTTTTGATGCCTTTGTTTTTCTTTGCGCGTTCCCTATACATCAATGCCCAAAGGTTTGGTGAAACAAACAATGAAGAATAAACGCCCGACAAAAGTCCAATGATGATTGGAATGACGAATTCTCTGACTGAAGGAACGCCAATGATTGCAAGAAGCAAAACTGCAACCAAAGTTGTTATTGTTGTGTTGAGAGTTCTTGCAAATGACTGACTTACAGCCATATTTGCGATTTCCTCATTTGATTTTCCCTTGTTTTCATCGAGTTTTCTGAGTTCTCTAACTCTGTCAAAAATGATGATTGTGTTGTTGATTGAATAACCAATTATTGTGATGAGTGCTGCGATGAAAGTTGTGTTGATTTGAATTCTGCACATGAGGACTATTGAGCAAGTGACCAAAACATCGCTGAACAATGCAACAATCGCACTAAGTCCGCTTGCAACTTCAAAACGAATTGCGATGTAAATCAAGATAAGCACGATTGATGCCATGATTGCAATGAGTGCTTTGAGCAAAAGTTCACTGCTTGAAGTCGCGCCAATTCTATCTGATGCTTGAACGTAATTTGCAAATCTGTCATCAGTTTTGTCCATTCCAAATTTTTCATATAGAGCAGGAATGATTTTGTCGTTGATGAGGACATTCATTTCTTTTTCGTCAGCACCGGATTTATCTTGAAAGCGAACTGAAACTGCTTGTCCTTGGTCGTTTTCAACAATTTGGAATTGTGTTGATTTGAGCCCATATTCACTTAACACTGCTTCAATGTCATTCGTGACTTGTTGATAATTATTTGAGTCAGAAATGTCAATTTCATTTGGAACGACATTTATTATTGTTCCGCCTGTGAAGTCAATGCCAAGATTGAAACCGATTGTTGAAACAAGAATTACTCCAACAAGAATGATGGCAACTGGAATTAAAAGCCAAATCAATCTTCTTTTTGTGACATTGAGTTTTAAGCTGTGAAGTTTTTCGTCAAAAGAGGTTTTGTTTTTCTTAACCGAGTTCATTTACGTCTTTCCCCCTTTTTAAGTTGAGTCTTTTTGGATTTGTCGAGTTGATGTTCATATACCATTTAACAAAGAGTCTTGTGAGGAGCAAAGATGTCACCATTGAGAGAATGATTCCCAAAAAGAGTGTCACAGCAAAACCCTTGACAGCGCCTGTTCCCAAAATGTAGAGAACAACTGATGCGATGAGTGTTGTCACGTTTGAGTCAACAATGGCAAGGAGGGCTTTTTTGAAACCTGCTTGAACGCAATTTTGAATGCGTTTGCCCTGTCTATATTCATCTTTTATTCTTTCAAAGATAATGACGTTTGCGTCCACTGCCATTCCCAAACTGAGAATAATTCCAGCAATGCCAGGAAGAGTCAGTTGAACAAATGGAATTGCTTGCAAGAAGAACACCATCAAAATCAAGTAGAACACGAGTGAGAAACTTGCGATAATTCCGAAATCACGATAAACAAAAATCATAAAAGCAAAAATCAAAATCAAACCAACAAAGCCCGCGATAATTCCATATTTGAGTGCATCAGAACCCAGTGTTGCACTGACTGTTGATGATGATAGCAATGTCAGTTCTGTGTCAAATGTTCCGCTCTTGATTTTTAGCGCATATTCTTTTGCTGCTTGCTCTGTGCTCATCGAACCAGATATAAATGTTTTTCCGTCTGAAATAACGCTGCTGAAAGTTGGTGAAGAGAAAGGTTCTTCATCTTCTCCAAGATAGATGTAAATTGGTTGTTTTGACTCATATAGTTCTTCACTGAGTTCTCTAAATATTTTTGTGCCTTCAGCATCAAACTCAATCGAAACGCCCCATTCACCTGATTGACTGTTATATCCGCTTTCAACATTTTTGATGTTGTCGCCAGTGATATATGCTTTTGCGGTCACGTCTTTTTCTTTTCTGATTGCAAGACGAGCGGGTGTCCCCAACAAATCCAGCACTTCGCTTGGGTCAGAAACATCTGGAACTTCAACACGAATTCTGTTTGTTCCTTCTGTTGTGACGGTTGCTTCAGAGTATCCTTCAGATGTCAAAAGTTCTTGCAATCTCTCAATTGTGCCAGAGATTGCATCGCTTGTTGAAATACCCTCTTTTGTGCTTTTTGCTTCATAAACCGCTTCCATGCCACCTTTTAGGTCAAGGCCAAGACTGATTGATCTTGCAAACCCTTGATAGTCATAATCGGTGAAAGGAATTGGAAATGAAAGCACGCAAAGCAAAATGCCGATCACTGCCAGCACTGCCATTGCGATAAAATTCCTTATTGAAATATTCTTTTTTCTTCTCATCAAAGAAAGCCCCTTTATTACGCTATGTTTAAAATTATAGGGAATAAAAAAAAATTAGTCAACAAATTATACAAATAAAATATTGACTAAAAATTTTTTTATAGAACAAGAGGCAAAAAAATTTGTTTTTGTTTGAAATATCTATCTTCTTTTCACATTCACAGCAATAATTCCGCAAATCGCACCCATGATTGAACCGAATAGAATGTCGTTGAGAAGTGTCAAATTGAATTGAAAATTTCCGTCCAAAATTGAAAAAACCACAAATGCAATAATCGTATAAATGAGTCCAATGAGCAATCCACCAACAAGTCCCATTTTGTCAACTTTTCTCATGGCGACAAACACGCCAACAAGCACGCTAATCCCTTTTATGATTTGATTTATTGGTCTTATTGCCCCATCAGATATGCTTGCGAATTTGAGAATAAAAGCAAATATTAAAATTCCAACAAGTGATATGCATAGTGCAATCAGAGAACCTTTGATTATTGCGAGCAAAAAACTTCTGTCTTTGTGTTCGCGTGGCGCGGAAATCGTTTTTGATCTTCTCATTCTATCCTCCAAAATAATTACTAATTTACTTTATGAAGGATATTCCACGGTTATGACTATTTGTTTTTTAAAGACTTTTTTTCAAATGGCGTGAGTCCCATAACCTGACTTACCGGCAAACAAAAGCATACCCCGTTTCCTCTTTCTTGAAGGTGCGTTCTTTTGCTTATTTCTTGCATGACTTTTTTTCTCAAAGATTTTTTGACCAAAATCAGGATTATTTCTTTTTCTGCTTGAAGTGGAACGCCATTGAGAAATTCATCATCTTTTTTTATTGAACTTCTTCCATAAAGGACTGTCGCACCTGTTGCACCAGCATCGCGAGAAGCATCAATAACAAAGTCTGAATAACCTCTGTTTATCATGGCGACAATCATTTCAACATCTTCTTTTTTTTCTTCTTTTATGCTTTTGATTTTTTCTTTAATCATGTTTCACCTCATTTAAGTTTAAAAATGTGAGCAAGTCACTGCTTATTGCATCAACAGGAATGCAAAAACAAATTCCGTTATGCGAATTGGAAAAATTGAATGTCTTATCCAATTCTTCAACGATTATTTTGGAAGTTTGAGAGTCGACGATTGCACAAGTCACATC
>JBJFDC010000027.1:0-14449 GCA_051889215.1 Christensenellales bacterium | reverse complement strand
CGGCAAACAGACCAGATTGCAACTCTGTTGTTGGAATTGCAAAAGAACTTGCCGCAATCTATAAAGTCCCTTTCAAAAATGAGGACCTTGGCTTCGTTGTTGACAAAACAAAAAATGTCAACGATTACATTTCTGTTGAGGTTTTGGATGATGTTCTTTGCCCTCGCTATATGGCGGCAGCACTCACAGATGTAAAAGTCAAAAAATCACCAAAATGGCTTGCAAATCGCCTTAATGCGGTTGGAATAAAATCAATCAATACTTTGGTTGACATAACAAACTATGTCTTGATTGAATATGGTCAACCAATGCATGCATTTGACCAAAGTCATATTGATGGCAAAAAAATCATTGTCAGACCAGCTCGCCTTGGAGAAAGCATTGAATGTTTGGATGGGGGGCAATATGAACTAAAACCTGAAGACCTTGTGATTGCAAATCCCAACAGACCAATGTGCATTGCTGGCGTGATTGGAGGGCTTAATTCATGTGTCGAGCAGTCAACCAAAACAGTCATCTTTGAAAGTGCGTGTTTTGAAAGAAAATCTGTGCGTGTCACATCAAGAAAATTTGGCATCAGAACTGACTCATCAGCACGTTTTGAACGTGGCGTTGATATCATGAATCCAGAACTTGGAATGAAAAAAGCGCTTAAACTTGTCAACCTTCTTGACACCGCAACCATTGTTGGAGGTGTGATTGACGAACATAAAGAAGAAATAAAAACCAGAACAGTTGTTTCAAGTTTGAAAAAGATTGAGAGCATCTTGGGTGTGAAAATTCCAAATGAAGATGTGCTTACAATTCTCAACAATCTTCAAATCAAATCCACAATTTCTGGAGACACTCTGACAAGTGTCGTCACACCAGAAAGATTTGATATCGAATGCGCAAATGACATTGCTGAAGAACTAATTCGGTTCTATGGATATGACGTCTATAATAACACAACAAAAAAAGTTTTGAGCGAAACAAGTTATACAGTTGGCAAAAACGACCCAGTTCTTGCCGAACAAAACAAACTCGCTGAAAAATTGGTGGATTTTGGGTTCTATCAGGCAATAAACTATTCAATGGTTCCAAGAGACCATGCAAAAAAATTGGGTTTATCTGACCAAAATATGGTTGTCATTTCAAATCCATTGAGCGAGGAACTTTCTGTCATGAGATTGTCGCTTGCCCATGGGCTTTTGACCAATGTATCGAATAATCTAAAACGCGGAAATTATAATTTCAAGTTGTTTGAATTTGGAAGAACTTATGAAAAATCAGATGAAAATTATGATGTCCTTCCAAATGAAACAAACATGACGGGAATCGTGATTTGTTCAAACAAGCACAACTTTTTCACGCTCAAAGGTGTGATTGAGTGCTTGCTCAATCCATATCAACTCGCGACGAGACTTGTTCGATCAACATCTCCAATTTTGCACCCTGGAGTGAGTGCGGATATAATTGATTTGCAAACAAGAAAAGTGCTTGCAAGTTTTGGCGAAATACATCCAAAAATTGCAAAAACATATGACATTCCAACAAATGTTTTATATGCGGAAATAAACACTGATCTTTTGGTGACAAAACGAGAAAAGAAAATCGTTGTTCATGCTCTTTCAAAATTCCCAACCGTTGAACGCGATCTCGCGGTCGTTGTCAAAGAAGAAGTGACAGCTGACGAAATTGTTTCCACAGTAAAAAAGGCATGTGGAGATTTGTGCGAAAATGTTGAAATTTTTGACATTTATCGTTCAAAACAACTGGGTGAGGGACTGAAGAGTGTCGCTTTCAAGTTGAGGTTGACATCATATGAAAAAACATTGACCGATGAAGAAACAAACGGCATTATTGCAAGAATTCTCCGAGATCTTGCAATAAGATGTGGAGCAAAACTCAGATGATTTATCTTGATAATGCAGCAACAACAAAACTTTGCGAAAGTGGCATGGATGCATTGAAGTTCTATTCATGCACAAACTTTTTCAATCCTTCCGCAAGTTATAAATATGCTCTTTCTAATGCCGCAAAAATTGAGCAAGCAAAAGATGAAATAAAGAATATTTTAAACATGAATAGAGATGACAAAGTTGTCTTTTGTTCGTGTGCAACAGAAGCGAACAACATGGCGATTATGTCGCTAGCAAACAAACAATCAAAGCAAATGATTTTTTCTGTGGGGGAACATCCTTCAGTTTTTAATGTTGCAAAAAACCTTTTGGAACAAGGATATGACGTCAAATTTGTTGGACTCCAAAGAAATGGCGAAATTGATTACTCCCAACTTGAAAACCTTTTGCAAAAAGAGACGACTTTTGTTTCAATCATGGCTGTAAGCAATGAAACAGGCGCTGTTAATGACTTGGTCAAAATAAGGCAACTTATTGACAAATATCAGCCAAAAGCCAAATTCCATAGCGATGTTGTTCAGGCGTTTGGCAAAATCAACGTTGATTTTGATATTTTGGATTATGCGACGATTTCTGCACACAAAATATATGGGCCAAAAGGGTTGGGCGCACTTTGTGTAAAAAGCACGGCAAAAATCAAACCGATGCTCCTTGGTGGTGGTCAAGAAAATGGATTGCGCTCGGGCACTGAAAACATTGCTTCAATAATGGCATTTTATGAAGCTTGCAAACAGATTGATATAAAGCGAGATTATGAGAATGTTTCGGCCTTGAGACAAAAATTTATTGAGCAGTTGCAAGATGTCAAATTTGAAATTAACGGCAATGGTTCGCCATATGTTTTGAGTTTGTCGTTTGATGGCATAAGAGGTGAAACACTCATGAATATGTGTCAGGACAAAGATGTCATTTTTGGACTAGGTTCAGCATGCTCTTCAAAAAAAGTCGGGAACCGAGTTCTTGAAGAAATGAAACAAAAAAACATAATTGGTTCAATTCGAATTAGTTTTGCGCGTGATACAAAACTTGATGAGGCCATAGAAGCGGGCAAAATCGTTAATGAACAAGCCAAAAAACTTTATGAAACACTGAGGTAAACATGAAAAATTTGTTGCTATTGAGATACGGGGAAATTCACTTAAAAGGAAAGAACAGGAGATATTTTGAAAATGTCTTGTTGTCAAACATAAAAAGAGCGACAAAGGACTTTTCTTGCAAAGTTCAAGCAATCAACGGAAGGTATTTGGTTGAAGATTATCAGCCGCGCGACGAAAAAAAGATAATCAGCAAAATCCAAAAAGTTTTTGGGTTGGTTTCGCTTAGTCGTGCGATTGAGATTGACACAGACCTTGATGAAATAAAAAATCAACTCAAGTTGTTGAAATTTGCTCAAAAGACTTTTCGCGTGTCGGTTGTTCGTGCTGACAAGACTTTTCCAATTCGCTCAAGTGAACTTGAACCAATGTTTGGAGGAGTTATTCTTGAAGCAAATCCAAATCTCAAGGTGTCGCTAAAAGACTTTGATGTTGATGTTATTGTTGAAATCAGAGAGAACAAAAAAACTTATATAATTTCGGAAAAAATCCCATGCCTGGGTGGAATGCCTGTTTCAACTTCGGGACGCGGACTTTTGCTTCTGTCAGGCGGCATCGACAGCCCTGTAGCTGGCTTTGAAATTGCGAAGAGGGGAATGAGCATCAGCGCTGTGCATTTCCATAGTTATCCCTACACAAGCGAACAAGCAAAACAAAAAGTCATAAAACTTCGCGACATACTGACTGACTATTGCGGAAATATAAAATTGTATTGCGTCAAGTTTACTCACATTCAAGAAGAAATTCACAAAAATTGCGATGAAGAATATATGATTACAATCATGAGACGTTTTATGATGAGGATTGCCGAGCGCATATGTTTGAGAAATAAATATCAAGCAATAATAACAGGGGAAAGTTTGGGGCAAGTTGCCTCTCAAACAATCGAAGGCATGACATCAACCGAAAGTGTTTTGAATTCTGTTCCAATTCTTCGTCCTCTCGTTTGTTTTGATAAGCAAGAAACAATGAATATTGCACAACATATTGGGACTTATGAAACATCAATCCTACCATATGAAGATTGTTGCACGGTGTTTTTGCCAAAAAATCCTTTGATAAAACCAAAGCTTTATAAAGTCGAAGAACAGGAAAACAAACTTGATATTGAGCTTCTTGTTGAAGAAGCATTGTCAGAAATGGAAGTTTTGTAATAAATAATTATATTTTTTGACATAAAATACTTATTTTATTTGGTGTCATTTTATTGACACCTCTTTTATTTTCTTTTAAAATAATAATGTAAATTTATTTTTAAATTTATTAAAGTGCTTTCGCACTTAGAAAATAACAACTTAATAGGAGATAAAAATGAGCAATATTATGGGTATGCTTTTGGCAGTTAGCCCTGTTGCAGTGATTTTTATCAGCATTGGTTGCGCTGTTGTTGGACTTGTTGCGGGATTTTTTGGATTCAAACTCTTGACTTCCAAAAAACTTGGCAAGTCAAAGTCTAATGCAGTCAAAATCTTGGAAGATGCCTATGCTGAAGCAAAAACTGTAAAGAAAGAGGCAATGCTTGAAGCGAAAGAAGAAATTCTAAAGTTAAAACAAGACTATGAAAGAGAACAAAAAGAGCGTCGTTCTGAACTTCAAAAAACAGAAGATAGACTCAATCAAAGGGAAGAATTCATAGACAAAAAAGAGACCGCTCTTGACAGAAAATCGGAGCAAATTGAGACTCTCAAAAATCAACTTGAAGAAAAAGAATCTCAAATTGACAAAATCACTCTTGAGCAAGTGGAAATAAAAAACAATATGCTCAAGGAACTTGAAAAAATCTCTGGCATGAAAAAAGAAGAGGCAAAACAATCGTTGATTGAATCAATCACCGAAAACGCACGTCGAGATGCAGCAAAAATTGTTGCCGACATAGAAGAAGATGCAAGAGAAAATGGCTTGAAAAAGGCAAAAAATATTGTCGCGCTCGCAATTCAAAAATGTGCGACAGATCTCACAAGTGAAATCACTGTTTCAACTGTTGCGTTGCCAAATGACGAAATGAAGGGAAGAATCATTGGCCGTGAAGGAAGAAACATCAGGGCGATTGAGGCGGCGGTTGGAGTTGATTTGATTGTTGACGACACACCTGAAGTCATCACAATTTCAAGCTTTGATCCAATCAGACGTGAAATTGCAAGATTGTCGCTCGAAAAACTTATTATGGACGGAAGAATCCATCCAACAAGAATTGAAGAGATTGTTGAAAAAGTCAGACGTGATGTTGATCAAACGATTAAAGAAGCAGGTGAAAAAGCGGTTAATCAAGCCAATATTTATGGGCTTCATCCTGAACTCGTAAAAATTCTTGGAAGACTCAAATTCAGAACAAGTTATGGTCAAAATGTTTTAAATCATAGTCTTGAAACGTCTTATATTGCGGGACTTCTTGCTGAAGAACTTGGAGCAGACGCAAAAGTCGCAAGACGTGGCGGTCTTCTTCACGACATTGGAAAAGCTGTTGACCATGAAGTTGAAGGAACACACGTGACAATCGGCGTTGACTTGGCGAAAAAATACAAAGAAAGCCCAGAGGTTATTCACTGCATTGAAGCGCACCATGGCGGTGTTGAATTCAAGTCAATAGAAGCAATCCTTGTTCAAGTTGCTGATGCGATTTCAAGCGCAAGACCTGGCGCAAGACGCGAAAGTCTTGAACTCTATGTCAAACGTCTTGAACAACTTGAAAGCATTGCAAACTCATTTAAAGGCGTTGACAAAACTTATGCAATTCAAGCAGGTCGTGAAGTCCGCATCATCGTAAAACCTGATGAGGTTGATGACAAAATGGCAGACTTCCTTGCAAAAGACATTGCAAAAAGAATTGAAGCTGAAATGGAATATCCTGGTCAAATCAAAGTCAATGTTATTCGTGAATCAAGATTTACTGGTGTTGCAAAATAACAATAAAAAAACTCGGCAAATAGCCGAGTTTTTTGTTGCTGCTTATCTTGAGAATTGGGAGCGAACATTCTTGATTTTTTGGTTGAGTTTTTTCTCAACAGCAAGAATTTCTTTCAAAGGCATTTTGCCATTTTCTTCTTGATAGTTCATCAAAAAGTCAGCAGCATTTTTTATTTCACGGAATTCAAGTGGATTGTCAAAACTCTTTCCATAATGAAAATCTTTGATGAAATGTGATCTGAATGGCTTGATTGGGTTGTTGTGTGAAAGCAAACACATATTGTCTGGGTCTGTTAAAAAGAAATCTGCAAACTCAACTTCGTCCAAATAACAATCGTGATCTCCATTGAGAATTTTTACTGCATCAACTCCAGGAAAATAGTTAACTGCAAAATTGTATGGCTGATTTTTTCCTTTTATCAAAACCAATTCGATTGGATAATAACTATCCAACAATTTTTCTCTTAATAACATAAATACCTCCATAATATATAATATAATAATACATATATAATCAGTTTTCAAGGGGTAATTTTAAATATTATAAAAAATATTTGAAAAAAATCATATATTGTTGTAATATGAAAATATGAAAAAAGTTGTTTTATACACAGATGGGGCATGCTCAAATAATCCTGGTGTTGGTGGCTGGGGTGCAATTTTGATGTATGGCGAACACAAAAAAGAAATGAGCGGTGCGGAAAAACTCACGACCAACAACAAAATGGAACTTGAGGCGGTTATTCAAGGGCTGTCGGCACTGAAAGAGCCATGTCAAGTTTCGGTCTATTCGGACTCGGCATATGTCGTTAATGCCTTTATTTGCGAGTGGGTTGATGATTGGCAAAATAACGGCTGGAGAACTGCTGGCAAAAAAGATGTTCAAAATGTTGAACAATGGAAAAAGCTGATTGAACTATCAAAAATTCACCAGATTGAATGGAATAAAGTCAAGGGTCATGCGGACAACGAATATAATAACAGATGTGACTATCTTGCCCGTCATGCGATTGAGACATTTCGAGAATAAAAAATATATGGATTGCTCCATATATTTTTTTGTTGTTATGCGATGTCTTTTTTGTTGAATGCGAGGAATGAAATTGCATTCAAAACCACGAGCATGATAATTGCGTATGTGAATGTGAACGTGAATGATGTGTCAATAATTTGAGGTGAGGAGAATATTGCTTTAAAGCCAGATGCGGTTTGAGCGCTGGTGAAATATTTGTAAATATCGAAATTTGCCATTGGGAAATATTTGAAGTAGGATTTTGTTCCAAGCACGCCATTGAGAATGAGGGTGATGATGACGATTGCAAATGATATCATGCTTGAACCTGTGTATGAGCGGAATAAAACTGAAATCATTGTTGCGATTGAAACATAAATAAAAACTTTTAAAAATAATGACAAAATCAAGAAGAAACAATATAGCAATGGGTGAGAGAATATGACGTTTGAGCCATTGAATACGCCAATCATCATTTGATTTGGGAGTCCAAAAAATGCCCAACCAATTCCAAAGCTAACGATGAATGAGAAAACGACAAATATCATCGAAAAGAACATGGTTGCAAGAAGTTTTGCTCCGAGGATTTTGTTTCGCGTGAAAGGTCTTATTGCAAGCATTTTCATTGTGCCGCCCGCTTGTTCGCCAGCGATTATTTTTGAGCAAATGAGAACACAGAAAACGATTATCAAAAGAACGGTTATATTCATTGAAAAACAAATAAAATCCCAAGCATTTGTTTCATCTCCCGAATTAACGCCAAAATTCATTGCTTCAAGAGTTGTTCTTGGGTTGATGTTGTTGTCAATCATATATGAGTTTTTCTTCAGCAAAGATGAAATTGTGAGCTTGTTAAAATCGCCATAACCAATATATGATTGCATTGTTTTGTCTGAAATTCCACTTGCAACTTCAAGTTGAATCGCGCAATTCAAGTTTTCGCAACTCATATTAACATATGCTTTGTAGTCGGCAAGCAAATTAACGAATTCTTCACAAGCTTCTTGACTTCCTTCGCTTGCATGTTCCAAGTAGTATTTTTCAATTTTGCCCATCAAACTGTTTTCTTCAAGTTTGTCACCCAAAACATTTTTGGCAGATGTATAATAATTTTGTTTTATTTCTTCATATTTTGGTTCGCCAATTTTGATTTCTGTTATGTTGTTAATAAAATTTGTCATCAATGTATCAAACTCAAAACTTCGAACTGAAGTCAGAATGTTTTCATAAACTTTTTTTGTTTGGAGAGTGGTGTAAACAATGACGGCGCTGTCAAGTTTTTTTAGTTTTTCATTAACTTCATTAAACTCTGATTTCGTCAAATAATATCTGTTGGAATTGTTTAAATTACCAAAAGCAATAATTGTTGCACTGAGAGAGTCATGGAAAGATTTGAGGCATAAGTTTGCTTGTTGATAACAAACGCTCTCTGGTCTTCCTGCAGGTCTAACTGCGTTTTCGAGTGCAATAATGAGATTGTGATAATCAAGTTGGGCTGTCTGATTTTCGCCAGCAATGTTTGTGAGTTCAATCAAGGCATCATCAGTTTGAGTGAAAGAATAAACAGAAGAAAGAGCAGCGTCCAATTTGTTATCCAAATCAAATTTTGTTGTGTGGGTGGTTGACGAAGAGGTTTGCATAAAATTATTATATATGGCACTAACAGTCGCGCCTTCCGCATTTATTGATGAATCTGTTGTTCGTTTATCTGGATTAAATGCTATGAGTGAAATAAAAGAGCATAGGACCAAAAGTGCAATCATAATAAAGATTGTTGGTCGTAAAAATATTTTTCTCAACTCTGCATTTACTAATCTAAATATTTTCATGCATGCTCCTTTTAACTTATGCTTGTGTCTGAAGTGTTTTGTTTTACAATTTCAATAAACTCATCTTCAAGAGAGATGTCAAGTTTGCCAGCGCCTGACACCAACATTTTTTTGTTGACGAGAAATGCAATTATTTTTGGAATGATTGACTTGTCACAATTAAAGAAAATTCTGTCGTTGATTTCTTTTTTTAATTTTGCATCAACATGAAATTGTGTCTTCAAAAGTTTTGCCGCATAGTTAGGGTAGTTGACTTGAATATAATAAACAAGGCGACTTTGTTGGCTTTCTTTGATTTCTTCAAGCGTTTTAACTTGTTGAATTTTGCCATTGACAATAATTGCAATCTCATCACAAAGCATTTCCATTTCGGCAAGAATATGGCTTGAAACCATGATTGCAACCCCATCTTTGTGGGCGAGATTTTTCAAAAGGCGTCTCATTTCAATGATTCCGTTAACATCAAGTCCGTTTGTTGGCTCATCGAGAATAATGAGTTTTGGATTGTGGAGAAGCGCTTGTGCGATGCCCAAACGTTGCTTCATTCCAAGAGAGTATTTCCCAACCTTGTCGTTAATTCTGTTTTGCAGTCCAACAAGTTCGACAACATCAAGAATTCTTTGTTTGGAGATGTTTGGATATAAGCTTGCATAAAATTTGAGATTATCCATGCCGCTGAGATAATGATACATTTCGGGATTTTCAATTATTCCGCCGACATTTTTAATTGCCTTTTCAAATTCCTTTTTGATTGAATGTCCGCAAATATATATTTCACCCTTGGTGATGTTTGTCAGTCCAGTAATCATTTTTATGGTCGTTGACTTGCCGGCTCCGTTTGGTCCAATAAATCCAAATATCATGCCGGGCTTTATTGAAAAAGAAATATCATTGACGGCATATCTGTCGCCATTATAAATTTTTGTAAGATTTTTTACTTCCAAAACATTTTGATAGGTTGCCATAAAAATCCTTTTATTTTATACACTTAAATTTTGTTGTCACAAAAGAATATAAAGAGGTGAGTGGGATTTGGAGAGCGACAACAAATGGAACAATCATTGTGTTTGTATAATCGTTGAAGTTTGCACTATTGAGACCTCCGATGAGGTTGAAAACATATATCAATATTGCAATAACAATAAAGATTGATATTTTTATTATGAGTTGAACCTTGCTTGTTTCCATGAGCAAAACTTTTCGGTCCTTGTTCTTTGCTTTGTTAATTATGACAAAACCGGCATAAATCAAATATAGAACAGGTGGAACAATATAGAGCGCAAGGGCAGCATTTGTAATGTATGACAGTTTTTTGATGCAAATAAAACTAATTGCGAGCGACAAAATGAGTGACAAGAATGTGAGTCCATAGCGAATGAGCGCAAATTTATAGTCGGACACCAAACTTGTTTGTGTTGTTTTGTTTTTGTCGCTTTTTGTGTATGTGTTGAAAGAGATTTTTTGCTCATCAAAATATTTTTTTAGATTTGCATAATTTGATATTGTCAAAGGTTTTATTTCATCTGACGAGGCATTTTTGTTGTTTTTGTTATAGAGCTCGCCAATTTTTTCGTCATATGAGTTTGATTTTGTTTCGTGCTTTATTTCGTTGTTTTTGCTCGAAGCAAAAACATCAATGATTGGCGGGTCAATTCTTTTGACTTTTGGCAATTCGTGTTCGTCGTATCTGTCGGTTATAAGTTTTGCGTCGACATCGGATTGAACGGGTGAGAATGAGATTGTTTTTTCCTCTTCCATGATGGATTGCTCTTGAGGTTGTTCTGGTTCTTCAATCATGTTTTGATTGGACACAAAAGAATTGTCCAAATTTTGCATGACAAAACTTTCACCCATAAAACTTTGCAGGGTGTTTGAGTGATAATCATCTTTTGGTTTTGCATTTGTTTGAGAACCAGCAAAACTCTTTTTTGAATTTCGAAAAAGGTCAAGTTCGGCAAAAATATCGTATGATTTTTCGTCGTTATTTTCTTGAGGTTTTGATGTCTCTTGCTTTTGAATTAAAGAGTTTGAAGTGTTTGTGTTTTGAGGTTTTTGTTCTTGCGAAGAGGTGAAATCGGGTTTTGTCACACCGCTTGGCTGTTCGAAAAGGTTGTATTGAATGAATGAATCATTTTTCAACAAAACTGCGTCATCCTCAAATGGTTTTGGAGTAGGTTCTTCTTGTTTTTGATTTTCTTGCATATCAAACAAATTTTCTTGCTGCAAAAACGTTGGTTCATTGCTTTTAGTCTGGGTTGCATTGTTTTGAGAGTTGCAAAAAGAAGATACGATATCAAAATCAGTTTTCCATTGTTCAAGTTGTTTTTTTCCGTAGTCGGTGAGTCGATAGTAGTGTCTTCTTCCACCAATTTCACTATCCATCCAATATGACGAAATTAAGTCTTGATCTTCCATTCTTTTGAGAGACGAATAAAGACTTGGTTGCTTAATTACGACAGTTCCATTTGTTTGTTTTTCAATTTCAGATATGATTTCAAAGCCATATTTGTCTCCTTGGGATAGGGCGGACAGAATGATGGACGACAATTTTCCTTTTTGTGTATCTTGATTTTTTCCCATGCAAACCTTCTAATTATATTATTTAATTAATTATAATATTTAATATACCATAAGTCAATAAAATGAAATTCAAAATTTCAAAATGAATAGCACACAACATCTTGTTGTTAAATAAAAAAGACGCCACAACATAATGATGCAAATAATTGAAAGAAGGGGATTCAATTAAACCGTAAATTGATTAAGACATGCAATTTGTTGTAAAAGATGACCCAAAACCCGCGAAATAGAAAGGGTGTTGGCATTTTTTTGATTGTTTGCATCTTCAAACTATTCGCAAAACACAGGTTTTGCGAATAGTTTGGGCCAAATATGGGGTGTTGTTGTTTTAATTTGCACAAATTGTTATTTTTAACTTGTTTTTTGTGCGGCAATTTTAATTATGTTTTTTTGATTTTTTATTTATTTATTTTGTTTGTTTGTTGTTATTCTTGATTTTTTTGTTTAAAAAAGTCGCAGATTTTTGCGACTTAATTTAGCACTTTGCAAACTGATTTGACAAATCCAACGATTTGTGTTTTTGTTTGGCCTTGAAGATTTTTTCCAATAATATATTCTTCAATTTTTGACTCTTTGAACATTGTCACGGCTTTGATGTTGTTGAGATAATTTATGATTGAACAAAAACAATCTTCGATTGAATTTCCCTCAAACAAATTGTCTGGAATTGAAAACATAACTGATTCAATCAAGGCGATTGGCGGTTGTTTTTTGTTTATATAAAAATACAAGTTGTTGAATATCCTAAAGATTTTAAGGAAATTTTGCCCCAATTTTTTTGTTTTTTCATCAACTCTATTTTGCAAGATTTGGAGATTGTAAGCGTCAAAATCATTAAGTCCGGGATTCCAAATTTTTGTTGATTCACCCACCTTTATTGCCGTATAAACATTGAATGTGAGTCCCAATTCTTGATTTGCGACGACTTTTATTTTGTAGGGTTGATTATATATGATTGAAAGATTGCTCATGTGCCGAACAATTTCTTCAAACAAGTCGTTTTTGAGTCTCATAACATTATATGGCAAGTCGTCAAAATACTGGTGCTTTGCCGCTTGTTGGACTGTTCTTTTTCTCTTCTTTTTTTTCTTTTTTACATTCCTATTCGCCCAGGCATCTTTTATGGTTTTGTTAAATTTTTGCCATTTTGATAAAATCAATTTGTTTGAATTTAGTTCAAGTTGTGGCGAGTTGATTGAAATCATCATATCAAGTTCGGAAACTGGTGTGTTTGAAGAATTGGCAAAACTATTGATTGGATGGATTTTGATGCTGTCAAATGGGACTATTGACAAGTTTGTTGCAGAAATATTCTGCATTGAACTGTTCAGAATTTCCAACAAAACAAAATATGATGCCGCAATTTGTGTGACATCTTGTGCTTGTGAAAATTCCAAAACAGAAACAATGTCTAGTTTTTTCATTAATCACCCTTTTTTATGACTTTTGTTCCACCCATATATGGTTGCAAAACTTCTGGAATTGTGATTGAACCATCTTTTTGATAATGATTTTCGAGGAAAGCAATAAGCATTCTTGGAGGTGCAACAACAGTGTTGTTGAGTGTGTGAACGAGTTGGTTTGAACCATCTTTTGATTTATAGCGAATTTTGAGTCTTCTTGCTTGAGCGTCAGTCAAATTGCTGCAAGAGCAAACTTCAAAATATTTCTTTTGACGTGGGCTCCAAGCTTCAACATCAAGACTTCTATATTTGAGGTCCGCAAGGTCACCGCTGCAGCACACCAAAGTTCTGACAGGGATTTCCATTGATGTGAAAAGTTCGACCGAATAATTCCACATTTTTTTATACCAATCTTCGCTTTCTTCAGGTTTGCATATGACAATCATTTCCTGTTTTTCAAACTGATGAACGCGATATATTCCTCTTTCTTCGATGCCGTGAGCACCAATTTCTTTTCTGAAACATGGGCTATAAGACGTGAGTTTGAGTGGCAATTTTTCTTCTGGAATAATCGTGTTGAGATATCGTCCAATCATTGAATGTTCGCTTGTCCCAATCAAATATAGGTCTTCGCCTTCAATTTTATACATCATGTTTTGCATTTCATCAAAACTCATAACGCCCTGAACGACATTTCCGTGAATCATGAATGGTGGAATACAATATGTGAAACCTTTGTTAATCATAAAGTCTCTTGCATATGACAAAATTGCAGAATGCAAACGGGCAATGTCTCCGCACAAATAATAAAAACCAGTTCCCGATGTTCTTCTTGCTGCATCAAAATCCGCCCCATTCAAAGCTTCGATAATGTCGGCATGATATGGAATTTCATAATCCGGAACGTTTGGCTCAAGATATCGATTTTCCTCAACATTTTCTGAATCGTCTTTTCCGACTGGAACGTCGTCGGCAATTATGTTTGGAATTGTCATCATAATTGAAGTTAGTTCGCCAGAAAGTTTTTCTTCAGTTTGTTCAATTTCATCAACTCTCTTGTTGTCTTCAACAACTTGTTGTTTGATTTGATTTGCTTCATCAATTCGTTTTTCTCTCATCAAAAGCCCAATTTGACTGCTCAATGAGTTTCTTGCTGCTCTGAGAGTGTCACCTTCTTGTTTGAGGGCGCGGATTTGTTTGTCGAGTCCGATTGCTTTGTCGACAAGTTCGACTTTGTGAAATTGGAATTTCTTTTTGATATTGTCTTTGACAACATCTGGGTTATTTCTTAAAAAATCAAGTGATATCATATTATGTCTTCCTTTTATTAATCACAAAAAGTATATACATATGAACAAAAAAAGTCAAAAGAAAAGCAAAAATAATAACATAATTTTCAAATAGTGGCATATGTTGTGTAATCATAATTAATAAACATGCAACATAATGTATATATTAAACATTTGCATTTTGCGAATAGTTGTGATAATATAACAATATGGCAAAAGCAAATTATAGATTTCAACAAGATTTGATTCTTCGGGAAAAGTTTGACAAACAAAAAACTGAACTTCCACAATATGTGGAAGATTATTTTGTTTCTATTGAATCGACCACAACTCCCCTCACAAGACTCAATTATTTGACTGACCTAAATATATTTTTTGATTTCCTTGCTGGCCGAGTTTTGATGAAAGACAAAAGGAATATCACAACTCAAGATTTG
>JBJFDC010000026.1:0-56582 GCA_051889215.1 Christensenellales bacterium | reverse complement strand
AATTAAAAAATGACTGCATCGTGGCGACTGTCATGTCAAATCTCGCCCTCATTCAGCAACTAAAAGATGAGGGAATTTCAACAAGCATCACCCCTGTGGGAGATAAATATGTTATCGACGAAATGAATCATACCGGTGCAAGTCTCGGCGGCGAACAAAGCGGTCATATAATCACAAAAGATGTTTGCGGAAGCGGTGATGGCCTTTTGATTTCAGTTTTAATTTCATATTTGGTTTTTAAGTCACAAAAATCTTTAAGCGACTTGACAAAACTTCGGCTTTATCCTCAATTCCAAGAGTCCTTCACAACGACACGAGCACAAATTATCCTTGACTCGCAAGAGGTCAAAACAAAAGTTGATGAGTGTGAAGACTTTTTGGGTGAGGAAGGAAGAATTTTGCTTCGCAAAAGTGGCACAGAACCAAAAATCAGACTTTTGGTTGAGAGCAAAAACAAGCGCAAAGCAAAAAAAGTTTTTGATATGCTCAAAAATTTAATTGAAAGTTTGTGTTAAAAAAAAGCAATGCTCATCGCATTGCTTTTTGATTATCCTTGAAGTTCCGAATATCTCATTCCTCTCTCTTTTCTTTGTTTTTCAGCCAAAGATGAAATCATGTCGCGAACTTTGTATGGGTTTTTCACTTTTTGCAAAATCATTGAGTCGTTGCTTGCATCTCCGCAATAAACTGTTATTGTTCCAACACCAAACATTTTGTCAAAAAGCGATTGATAAACACTCAAATCGTCAATTCTATAGAAATGAGTTTCTTCGCTTGCTGTTGACAAAAGTCCAATATGACTAAAGAGTTTCACCCATTGCCCTGGCTTTTCAACGATTTCATATCTTGTGAATGTCAGGGGGAGTCCAAAAATCCTCTTTCTGTCTTTCCATAAAATTTTGCAATCTGGTCCAAAATATTTGTTTGCCATAGTCACCTCACACATATTTATGATAACAAAAAAGGAATAAAAAGTAAATATCTTTATGAAATATTTTACACGGATATCAATCTCTCCATTTTGCACTCATGATGCGGTTTTCATCATAATATTTGACGTGTCCGCAAGTTGATTTGTGAATGATGAGTCCCCTTCCTTGTGAAATATATCCCACAATGTCGTCGCCTTCTTGCGGCTGACAGCAGTTGGCAATTTTGATGAGTATGTTGTCCGCACCTTCAACCTCAATCTTCTTTTCAAGACTATCGTTTTCTTGCAAGACGCGATTTTTCTTTTCGAGCATTTTTTGTTGTCGAAGTTTGATTTGATGAAAATGATTAACAACTGTCAAGGCATTTGTTGAACCGCCACCGATTGAAGCATAGAGTTCGTCAACTCCAGCAAAACTGCCTCTTGCCAAAAGACGAGCAAACTCTTGAGTGTCAACAATTTCAGCCAAACTCATGTTTTGATTCTTGCAAGCAATTTCGAGCATACTCTTTCCAGTTTTGATGTTTTCTTCTTTCATTTCTTTTTTGAAAAACTGGCGAATTTTGTGTCTTGCTGAAATTGTCTTGACATATTTGAGCCAGTCACGGCTTGGCCCAGAACATTTTGGAGAAGTTATGATGCTGACGACATCGCCAGAATTGAGCTTTGTCGTGATTGGTCGCATTTTGCCGTTGATTTGAGCACCAATCATGTGATTTCCAACCTCACTGTGAATTTCATAGGCGAAATCAATGCATGTTGCGCCCTGCGGCAAGTGAACAACTTTTCCTTTTGGTGTCTGAACAAAAATTTCTCCATCATATATGTCGACTTTCAAACTGTCAATCATTTCTTTGCTCGTGAAATTGTCGTTTTCTTCAAGAATCTGACGAATCCAGCCCAATTTTTCATCAAGCGAATCTTGCTTGTTTCGTTTTTCTTTATACATCCAGTGTGCCGCATAGCCATATTCGGCGGACCTATGCATATCAAAAGTTCTAATTTGAATTTCGACTGGAAGTCCCTCAAACAAAATTGTTGTGTGAAGCGACTGATATCCATTTGACTTTGGAGTTGCAATATAGTCTTTGAATCTGCCGCGAATTGGAGTGAAAAGTTGATGGACTTTGCCCAAAACCGCATAGCATTCTGGCAATGTGTCAACAATGACACGAAGAGCGACAAGGTCATAGATGTCATCAATATTTTCATGTTTGTTTATAATTTTTTTATAAATTGAATATGCGTGTTTCCTTCGCCCCATAATTTCGCCATGGACTTCAAGTTCGTCGAGAATTTGGCGCAAGTTTTCTTTTATTTTTTCAATCATGCTTTGTGCAAGAATATATTTGTTTTCAACAGCGCTTTCGATGTCACGGTATTTTTGAGGGTGCAGAATTTTGAATGAACAATCTTCAAGTTCGCTCTTTATTTTTGAAAGTCCAAGTCTGGCGGCAAGAGGTGCAAACAAATCAAGATTAAGTTTTGCAAGATTTTTGAGTTCGTCCGAAGAATAGAGGTCTTGGTTTCTCATTTGTGCAACAACAAAAGCAAGCTTGATAAAAATAATTCTAAAATCTTTTGCCAAAGCAAAATACATTTTTCTTATATTTTCCGCCTCTTCCTGTTCGTTGTTGTATTGGACTTTGCGCAACTCAATAAGCCCATGAAGCATTCCAAAAACTTCTTCGCCAAACTCGTCAACAATTTGATCTTTTGATAGAGTTTGGTTTGAATATGGCATATAAAGACTTGCGGCAATGATGCTGCTTTGGTCAAGTTTTGTTTCATTCAATAATTCTCTTGCGGAATTTGTTTTTCTGATTTCCGACTCGGAACAATTCTTTTCAAGGATTATTTTTGCTTGCTCAATTTTTTCCATGCTTTCCCTCTCGTTTTTATGATATAAATAACTTGAATGTTTGTCAAACAAAACGAGTTGACAAACATTTTGCATTCTCTTTACAAAAAATCCTAATTTTGATAAAATGGATAAAAATACGAGGTGTTTATGAGCATTAATACTTCAGAACTAAACGATTTGGCATCAGTTGATATTATGTTTGCAGAAATGATGGCTGAGAGTGGAGTCAATCCAATCCCTTCGGTTTGTGATGGGTGTGACATGAGCATTTTGGAGCAAGACAACAAAACCGTATCCAGTGCTTTTGAAAGAGCCGAGACAAACATTCAAACATTGATTTCAGCACTTGATATGTCGATGGATATGGACAACAAAGACAGCATCTCTCGCGTTGTTGACAATCTGCGCGAAAAACAACAAATCATCGCAAACGCAAAACAAAACTTCAAAAATCCAAACTATAATTTTGTCGAACTCTACACCGACCTCAAAAAAGTTCAGAACAAACTCGGGCTCAATCTCAACTGTCCTGAAATGAATGTTCTCAAACTCACAGAAGAAAATTTTGATATCGACAAAACAAAAGAAAAAGTCATGCAAGCCGCAAAAGAACTTGACCAATTTCTCAAAGAAGGCGAAAAAAATTTTGAAGAATTTTTATCAGAAGACAAAGAACTTGATGAAGAAAAGTTGTCAGAAAAGATGAAACAAAAAATTCAAGAAGTCAAACGAAGAAAACAAATGCAACGCGAAAATCAAATGCGCCTCTCAAACCGCATTCATGCAAGAACTCAAACTCCAACACCCGAGCCAGCACGCACCACTCCAAAAACCTCACCAACAAAATCAAATTCAATCGAGAGATAATCAACAAGAATAACAAAGAACACGAGTTTCGTCTAGATAATTTGAAACTTGCAATGTCTTTGTTAAAAAATAAAGAGCATATATTTGAAATATGCTCTTTTTTTTGTTTATATGACTGAATGTATGTTAATTTTTTGCATTTTCATTGTGGTCATATCTTTTAAATATTTTTATTCGGTCGCGATATCAAATTCATCTGCCACCGGTTCATGGTCAAAGAAATGTAATACAAAATCATAATCAGTGCCTATATTTTTAATATAACACACACTGCTAGAAAACACAAATTTAAATTTGCATGCATTTGTTAAACTGATACTAGAATAATCGGTTATTTCTGTGTCATCTGTGTTTTTAATTGTCCATGTGCCATTTGTTCCAGTAATGCTATTTAATGAATCCAAAACTGTTTTAAGTGTGTCACCTTCAGCAAACAAACGATAATCAGCATAAATTGTTTCATCATCAGTTGTGGTGCCATAGAATTGCTTGCACAGATTTGAATTTTCATCTTGATAATAATTATAACCACTCAAACCGACAATGATGTTTTGTGAATTAATTGGTCCAAAGTTATCGGAGCCAACTGTAGTAATAGCAAACCCAATGTTAAAATCCGTTGAAGTCAACTCCAGTCCACTTACATCCAATATAAATTTTTTATATCGGCTGTTGCCTTCTTTGCCCGGAACATCTGTCAATTTGCCAGTAGCAGTTGTTTTTACATATTCGTCAACACCAACGCCTTTATCTAACACCACCCATGTCAATTCCAATCCGTCATAGTATGAATCTGGCCCAAGACCGAATCTTATAATTGCTTCTCCATTTTCATTTAGATGTAAACTAAAACCATTTTCATCATATATAAAGTTGGCCAAATTATCAAATTCTTCTTTTTCAACAGTCCATGTGTATTTCACACCAACAACGTATTCGGTGCCATCTATTGTTTTTTTAACATACTCGGCAGCATAATTTGAACCATGAGGTGTGGTTATATCTTCTTCCCAACAAAAATTTATAATATTGCTTTCTGTGTCATTGCCAGAAAAATATAATGTTGTTGAATAAGTTCCTGCACCAGTGGCGCTAAATTGCCAAATATTGTTATAATCTTCTGATATATAACTTTCAGCAAGACCAGCACTCTTGTCAGCAACAAACTGGGAAGCATAATTAAAATAATTAAATGCCATAACACTTGGCAAAATGCCTGCCGAATCATAAGTATATTTGTTGGTATTTATTGTTGGCCTAGGAATAACATACGAACCCTTATTGACCGTAAGTTTGATTAAGAATGGTTCAGACTCATCATATAAATTTTGATAGTATTCGTTAGGGACAAATTTTACTCTTGCAGTTAATTTTCCACCTTTTTGTTGTGCGTTATAAACTGGCAACTCTGTTTCACCATCAAAAGGAACTGCAACAAAATTTCCATAATTCAACAACTTTGAAATGCTATTTTCATCTTGATCATCAGTCACAATGTTGTTGAGGGTTATTGACTCTTGAGTTGTTTGTTGCCCTGCTTTTAAAATCAAAGAAATTGAACCGCCTGAAAAATAATCTCGTGCATGAAGAAAGTTGTTTTCTTGATTTGCCAACATTTGGTTAAATGTGACATTTTTATTAACGCCTTTTGCAACATCAAATGCCCAAGTATATTCCAAGCCATTGTATGTGTCATAATTTTCAGATGTAAGTTCGTCATTTACAATGGTAAAAGGTGCTTTTATGATTTCCACCTTTTGAAAATTTGAATATGTTTCAAAGAAATTATTTGTTTGTTTAATTTTTGCACAAATCAGATATTCTCCCGGCGTGATTTCGCTTAAATCATCAAATTCGTCATCACGAGATATTGCAAACAACAAATTGTTTTGTTCATATTCTTGTGGGGTTGACAAATTATCAGGCATGTTATCTTTAACATTATAATATTCAGTTATATTTTCATGCCCGTCAACATTTTTCATTAAGATATATAGCCCTTCCACTTGACTGTCCGGAACAATCTCATTGTTTGACGTGACGACTGAATTAACAGCACTGGCTTTTGTGCCAAAAAACAGCACATTGTTTTTTGTGATTGTTTTGCCACCCATGGAATTTACATCTGTGGTCAAATCAAGTTCATAATTCAAAGTGTTTTCAACTGCATTAACAACTGCTGTAAGGAAAGCAGTTGAACCATTGTAAGTAAATTTGATATTATAAGTGCCTGCATCAAGTGAATTAGATTCAACCTTATTTAAATATGAATTTAAGTCTATATCATTAGGGGTGGAAGAATCATTGGCATAATACTCTATTTTGACTGTAAGATCTTGCAAACTTAACTCGCTTGTTGAGTTATCTGAATAATAAGCCAAAACTTCAAAACTATCAAATCCAGCATTATCGCCATAATCACAAGAAATATAATTAGAACCTTGATTTACAAACTCTACATTAAGGTGACTAAATTTCTTTTCACCACATGCCGATAACATTAAAACAGCCGGAATTATAAAACACATGGCAAGTAAATAAGTTAATATGGATTTTTTCTTTAACATATCTTCTCCTTTCTATGTCTTAACATATCAATAGCCAACTATAAAATAATCAAAGCTTTTTGTTATTAATCTTCTGGGTGGTTTGGACATTTGTGAGTCTCTGGATTGAGTGGCATTCCACATTTTTGACATTTTTCTTGATTTACAGTTCCAATTCCGAGATTGTCTTCAGCAATGTTTCCCTTTGTTGCAACAAGAGCGGAAGCAGTCCAAGCAAATGTCACTCCATAAATGATTGCGAAGGCCGATAGAATGAGTCCAATAACTCCCCCAACAATGAGCCAAACGTTGATTTTGAGTGAGCCAAAAACAACACCCAGAACTCCGAGCACGCCAAATATCACAGCAAGCACAATAAGAACAATGCCAAACGCTGACAGCCCTCTTTTCCCTCTTTCAATTTTATTCATAAAAACCTCCTGTTTATAATTGAATCAATTTTTTTTGATGTGCCGCTTCAAACTTTGCCATTATTTTATTTTTTCTCCGCATTCAGGACAGAATTTTGCCCCACTTTTGAGTTCGGTTCCACATTTTGGACATTTTTTTATTAGTCGTTCACCGCATTCAGGACAGAACTTTGCATTTTTTGATATTGCAGCGCCACATTTTGGGCAAACTTCACCTTGTCGCGCTCCGCATTCAGGACAGAATTTTGCGCTCGCTCTGATTGCTGCACCACATTTTGAGCATTGAGCAGAAGGTGCTTTTGTTTTGTTTTCAGTGTTCAGAGAATTTGCAAACATATTGCCGATTGCTCCACCTGCTCCAAGTCCAACGCCAAGTCCAGCCAGGTTTCCACCGCTTGGATTTTTTGCCGCATCTCTCATTGCGTTTGCAGCTTGATATTGGGTGTATGTTCCCATTTTTTGTTCCAAAACTCCAAGTTTTGTTCTTTCGTCAAGTGCCTTTTCAACCTCTTCTGGGAATGAAATGTTTTCAAGGACAACTTTGCAAAGTTTGAGTCCCAAAGCACCGAATTCTTCTTTTGAGCACTCAACAATTTTTTCACCAAATTCCTTGTAATTTGCTGCAAGGTCAAGTGCTGAAATTCCGCTTTCGCCAATCGCATCGGTTATGCCTTGGATAATCATTGGTTTGAGTTGTTCTGCCATATCGGCGGTTGTATAGACCTCATTTGTTCCAAACATTTCACGCATAAAGAGTTTTGCATCGTCAACCTTATAGGTGTAAACACCAAAGCCGCGAAGTCTGATGTTGCCAAACTCACTATCTCTCATTGGGATTGGGTTTTGTGTTCCCCATTTTTGACCAGTGATTTGCTTCATATTGACAAAATATACGTCAGCTTTGATTGGGCTTTCAAATCCCGTTGGGAGCGAAAGCATTTTTGTTATGATTGGAATGTTTTCACTTGCGAGTTTGTATGTGCCTTCTGAAAAAATGTCGGCGATTTGTCCCTTGTGAACAAACAAAGCACATTGCGATGGGCGAACGACGAGTGTTGAACTATTCATAATTTCTTCACGGTCGTTAAGTTGATATTTATACACGATGGTGTCTTTGTCCATATCTTTGCATTCAATGACCTTCAATAATTGTTTTTTGATTTTAAATAATCCCATATTTTCCTCCTATATATTTTTATAATATCATTTTTGTTAACAATTAACAACAAATTTGCAGCATAAAAAACCTAACTTCCACAATATGGACAGGTGCAATTTTCATCATTAATTTGATATGATGCTCCACAATTTGGGCATTTGACCTTGCCAGATTTTGAAGGCGACCTGAGCTTTCCCTCCTCAATGATTTGCAGATTTTCACCATCAAAAGCATATCCGTGCAAACAACTCTTGCCAACGAGTGAACGAATTATGCTTGCAACTTCTTTTTTTGAAATTTGCGTTGCACTGCTGATTTTGTCAACATTTTCATATCTATCAATTTCAATGCAAGAAAGAACTTTTTTGTGCTGCAATTTGGTGCCATATGAAGTCCACATAATTGGCACAGCATAAAAGCAAAAACCAGTCATAACCGCAAACATAATCACAAGCGGAATCATTTTGTTAATTGCAGTCAAAACAATCCCAACAATTCCCAACGGAAACATAACACTCAAAATTATTGCGCAAACTAACATCGCCCTCGTTTGTCTTTGCATTTTTTCCATAAAAATATTATATTCGTTTTGGACAAAATAGGCAAACAAACAAATTGCATTTGCTTGGCTATTGTGCTAAACTTTTTCCAAAGGAGCACCATGAAAAAATTAACAAAAAAATTTGAAAGCATTGAAAAAACATATAACGAACTCAAGGACTATGTCGAATTGCAGCAAGTTTCTCCCTTTATGCAAATCGCAACAACCGCGGCAGCAGTTATAACAATGAAAAACAATGTATATTTCGGCGTCAATATAAAAAGTGACTGCGGACTCGGATTTTGCGCCGAAAGAAATGCACTTTCAACAATGATAACTTGCGGGGAAACAAAAATAAAATATGTTTTGTGCATAGACCGCACGCTCAATCCACGACTTCCGTGTGGTGCTTGCCGTGAATTTATTTCGCAACTAAATCCAGGCAACTTAGATTCAGAAATTGTCACAAGCATTTCCCCATTTGAATGTGTCACAATGAAATCCATTCTGCCAGGTTGGTGGGGATATGAAAAAATTGAAAGAGAAAACAAAAATAAAAACAAAAATTAATTATTATATTCTTTTCCTTTTAACAAACGGGTTTTAGCCCGTTTGTTTTTGTTTGTTTTAATGAAATTAATTAATTTTTTTAATTATTTTTTAAATATTTTAATTTATTTTTTATTTTCGCAAGATTAGTAATTTGTCATAAAAAAAGTTTTGCAAATATGCAAAACTTTTTTGTCGTTGTTTATTAGTATTCGCAATTTTTTGGAGTGCGAGGGAAGAGTTCAACATCTCTGATATTGGCAACTCCTGTCAGATACATGATAACTCTTTCAAATCCAAGTCCAAATCCGCTATGAACGACGCCACCAAAACGTCTGAGGTTGAGATACCACCAATAATCTTTTTCTTTGAGACCTTTTTCTGCCATCATGTCAAGAAGAACATCAAGTCTTTCTTCGCGTTGACTTCCGCCAACAATTTCACCAACACCAGGGACAAGAAGGTCACAAGCAGCAACTGTCTTTTTGTCGTCATTAAGACGCATATAAAACGCCTTGAAATCCTTTGGAAAATCTGTGATGAAGATTGGCTTCTTATAAACAACTTCTGTGAGATATCTCTCGTGTTCACTTTGAAGGTCTGTTCCCCAATCAACTTTATACTCAAATTTGTCGTTATGTTTTTTGAGAATTTCAACCGCTTCGGAATATGTCACTCTTCCAAACTCACTATTTTGAACATGTTTGAGTCTTTCAATTAATGTTTTGTCAACAAATTGATTGAAGAATGCCATTTCATCTGGGCAATGCTCAAACACATAAGATATCAAATATTTGACCATTTTTTCAATGAGTTCCATGTTGTCTTCAAGGTCAAAGAATGCCATTTCGGGTTCAATCATCCAAAACTCACTCGCATGTCGAGCAGTGTTTGAGTTTTCCGAACGGAATGTTGGTCCAAAAGTATAAACCTTTGAAAAAGCCAATGCCATTGCCTCACCTTCGAGTTGACCGGTTGGCGTCAAGAAAACATTTTTCCCAAAGAAATCATTTTCTGGCGTTGCCTTTTCCATTTCTTTTTTGTCATAAAAGTTGTGTGTTGTGACCCTAAAAACATCACTCCCGCCTTCGCAATCTGCACCGGTTATGATTGGCGTGTTGACATAAACAAACCCTTCATTCTTGAAAAATGTGTGCAGCGCAAATGCAATTTCACTGCGAACACGAAATACTGCATTAAACAAGTTTGTCCTTGGGCGAAGATA
This sequence comes from Christensenellales bacterium, assembly GCA_051889215.1. GTDB lineage: Bacteria > Bacillota > Clostridia > Christensenellales > UBA1242 > UMGS1470. The sequence continues at coordinate 46,469 of JBJFDC010000026.1, read as the reverse complement.
TGCCTGTTCTCGCAAAAACTCAAGAGAATGCCCCTTTTTTTGAAGAGGATAGTCCGCACCAGTCGCCGAAATTATTTCAACATTTTTTGCGACGATATCAAAAGGTTGTTTGTTCTCTGGGGTTGCTTTCACTTCACCCTCAACCATGATTGATGAACCTGCGTTGAGTTTTGCAATGTCATTAAATCCCTTGACATCTTTTGAAACAATGATTTGCGCGCCTTTGAAACTCGTGCCATCATTGAGGTCAACAAAAGCAAACGAGCCCATATCTCTCGCGCTCCTAACCCAGCCACCAACCTTAACCACCGTTCCCGAAAGTTTTGGAAGTTCTTTATAAATTTGTTTTATGTCTGTCTTCATAAGTCCTCGCTTTATTTAAAAGGTATTTTAATTTCAAAAACAAGACTTGTCAAACAAACGCCCAATGTTCTCACCTTTTTTTTGCGCTTTTCATATATAAAGCATATTGGAGGTGCCATGGAAAACTCAATTTATCAAGTTGATAAACCATATCCAGAAATTGTTGGAGCGTCGTTCAGTCCCGAAACTATTGCTATCCTTCGAAATCTTTATGCCTCGAGAATTTCAGAACTCACAGCAATCACCGCCTACACCTATCAAGCACGCGTCATCGGAGAGCACAACCCCGATGTGACACGACTTTTGGAAGGTGTTTCGGTGACAGAGATGCGACACTTGGAACTTTTGGGTGAGGCCATTGTTGAATTTGGGGGCGACCCAGTTTATGCCAATTCTCGCGGACAATTTTGGAGCGGAATTTTTGTTGACCGAGAAAAAAACATTTGCAAAATTCTAAAAAATAATATTCGTTCGGAAACTGGGGCTGTGGCGGAATATTCGATGGCTGCCACCAAAGTTAAAAATCAAAGTCTTGCAAATTTGTTGCTTCGAATTGCGGAGGACGAACAACTCCATAAAGAACTGTTCGAAAAAGCTTTGTCAGAACTCAACGAGTGTTTGTAGAACAAAATAATTGCGAAAGACCACATCAATATTGCGGTTTTGCTCGCAATTATTTTTTATTGCAAACAATTCTATTGCAAAATTTGATTTATGTTGTTATACTCATTTATTATATAAAGAGGATAAATATGAAAAAACTAACAACACATGAATTAAAAAAATTATGGCTTGAATTTTGGACAAGCAAAGGATATAAAACAATTCCAAGTGCGTCAGTGGTTCCAGAGAACGACGCAACAGTTCTTTTTACAACCGCTGGAATGCACCCACTTGTCCCATATCTATTGGGCGAAAAACACCCAATGGGTGACAAACTTTGCGACTATCAAGCGTGCATCAGAACAAACGACATTGAAGAGGTCGGCGATTCGTCTCACTGCACTTTTTTTGAAATGCTTGGCAACTGGACACTCGGCGAATGCGACAAACACGAAATGATAAAAAATAGTTTTGCATTTCTTACCGAAAAACTCGGAATCCCCAAAAACAAACTCGCAGTCTCTGTTTTTGCTGGAGACGAAAATGCTCCTCGTGATGTCGAAGCACATGACGCATGGGTTGAGGCAGGACTTGACGACAGCCAAATTTTCTATCTTCCAAAAGAAAATAACTGGTGGGCTCTTGGTGGCGGCACAGGGCCATGCGGACCAGACACCGAAATGTTTTTTGACACCGGAAAACCAAAATGCTGTGACTCCTGCTCACCCGCTTGCGATTGCGGAAAATATCTTGAAATTTGGAACGATGTTTTCATGCAATACTATGTCAAAGATGTTGGACAACCTGTTGAAAAACTTGCTCGACCAAACATTGACACAGGAATGGGCATTGAACGAACGGTGTGTGTCCTGAATGGTGTTGAATCAGTTTATGACACTGGCATTTTCAAAGATGTTATTGATTTTCTTTCACAATTTGCAAGCGCTCCATATGTTGAAGAAAATGTAAAAAAATCTTATCGCGTCATTTGCGACCATATCCGCGCTTCTGTGTTCATTCTTTCAAGCGGCATCACTCCTGCCCCAGTTGGACAAGGTTATGTTCTTCGCCGTCTCATTCGCAGAAGTGTTAATCACGCAAGAAAAATCGGCATTGAAAAGCAACAAATTCTTGAAGTGGCAAAAATTTATATACAAGAATATCAAGAATACTATCCAGAAATCAAAGAAAAACAAGATGTCATTCTCAAAGAACTTGACGAGGAAATTGAGAAATTTTCAAAGACCATTCAACTTGGTCAAAAAGAATTTGAAAAAGTGGCATTTTATAGCAAAGACAAAACAATTAACGGAAAAACCGCATTCCGCCTTTATGACACATTTGGTTTTCCTTTGGAACTAACTGTTGAAATGGCAAAAGAAATCGGTTATAATGTTGATGAAGAAGGTTATCACAAGGCGTTTGTTGAACATCAAGAAAAATCAAGAACAGCGGCGGCTGGCGCTTTTAAGGGAGGACTCAGTGACACATCAGACAACACTGCTCGCCTTCACACCGCAACTCACCTGCTTCTTGCAGGACTTCAAACACTTTTTGACCCAAACATAATCCAAAAGGGTTCCAACATAACCCCAGAAAGACTTCGTTTTGACTTTAATTTCCCTCGCAAAATGCTTCCAGAAGAACTCAAAATGCTTGAAGACTTTGTTAACGACGCAATAAAAAAAGAAATTGATGTTGTTTGTGAAGAAATGTCGCTTGACCAAGCAAGAGCATGTGGTGCAAAAGGAATTTTTGCAAACAAATATGGCGAAAAAGTCAAAGTCTATACAATCGGGAATGTAAGTAAAGAAATTTGTGGCGGACCACACGCAAACAACACTCGCGAACTCAAATCGTTCAAAATCATAAAAGAAGAAAGCAGTTCAAGCGGAGTAAGACGCATAAAAGCCGTCATCGGTTAGGAGGTTTTATGAAGAAAAAAGGGAAAAGCTTGCTGACGTATATATTAATTTTGCTCGGAATCGCTTTGGGCGTTTTCGCCATTTGCATCGCAGTGCTTGTGCTCGCCCCTGGAAAAGCCATCGCGGGATTTGTTTATTCCAAAGTTTCTCAAAACGACACAGTCTATGCCTATCTCAATAATTCTGACTCACATATATATAGCGAAACCTACTATTCGGAGCATTTGGGAGCAGACAGGCGAATGCTTGATGCAAACGACGTTCAAAGTCTTGTCATTAATGCGGGAGCACATGATGTCGTCGTCAGACAAATGAAGCAAGACCAAAAGCTTGAAGGCACGGAATTAACAAATTCGGTCGACAAATTCGCCTTTGTCATTTCTTCATATTATTCTGGAATCTACAAACAATCAAAATATCCAAACGGAGTTGATTTCAATATTTTTTATGACAAAGACCAAAAAGTTTTAACCCTCAATTTCAACACACCAAGCGGTTTGAATTTCAATCGCAGCGGAAATATTATTGTTGATATCCCTGAGGCATTTTATCACCTTTCAAACAGCGTGAAAACAGGAACAAATATCCTCGGGTCCACAACAGCAACACTCACAATTTTTTCTGACAGCGGAGACGTCAACCTTGGCGGCTGGAACGAGCCCGGCTCGGAAGTTCGCTCATCTTCAATGGCAAATGTCAACATTGAAACAAACAAGGGCGACATCACTCTCAACGAAAACTTTTATCCTTGTGGCGAAATGCTCAATCTCAAATCACAAAAAGGCAAAATTTCAAACACCAACACAATCAATCAAACCAACATGACAATGAATTTATCTTCTGGCAGTGGCGAGGTCAATTTCTCTTCTGCAGATATCATCGTCAAAGAACTCAACATATATTCAGAAAAAGCAGACATAAAACTTCACGACATAGACCTTGGGTCACTCAACAATGCACTCAACTGGAGCGGAAACCGCGGAAGATGTTTTGCAAACAACATCAATGGTTCACTTCTCGGACATGAAGATGCCAGCGCAACAAACTTTTCAATCAATTATATCAGTGGTCAATTTTATCTGCCAAAAGGCGACACATGCGATGTCAATATTGAAAAAATCGATGGAAAAGTAAAAATTATTTCAACAAACAACAACATTTCAATAAAAAATGCAAGTTCAGCAGTTATCATTCAAACCCAAAAAGGGAGCGTATATCTTGAAAACTGCACAAGCTCAATTGATTTATCTTCAACCAGAGCACCTGTCACACTCAAAGATTGCTCGGGTGAAATAAGGATCAAAACAACAAAAGGAAAAATATCTGGCTCAATCAAGGACATTGTTGGAACAAACAACTATCTCAATACTGAAGATTCAGTCATTGATGTGATGTTTGACCAAAACATGGCTTTTAACCTCTCTGCAAGCAGTGCCAAAAGGGATATTTCAATCAATTATGCTTCAATTTCAGACAAACAAAATAAGTTTGATTTGCAAATTAATGGCGGCGACACATCAAAGAAAATGACTCTTTATGCAAAATATGAGATTTCAATTTCAAATATAAAAGGAGAATAAATATGAAAAGAGAAATCATGTCAACAAAGCGCTATGAAGAAGTTTTGGACTTGCTCGAAAATGACGGAAACGCATTTGAAAAATTGTCAGACAGTGAAGTGGTTGAGATTTCAAGAGATGGATATGCAATGGCAATTGCCGCAGCAACAAACATCAACAACTTGCAATATCTGTCAACACAACTGAAACAAGACAAAGGGTATATGTATAATTTGATAAAAGATGTAAACCCACTCGCAATGGTCTATTGCTACAAGTCTTGGTTCAACAACAAACATTTCGTGGAAAATGTTAGAAACGTTGCACTTGAAGACGCAAAAAGATATAACAGTCATGAACTCGAAAGATTGTATAATGACTTGATTGACCAACAAGTCACAAAAGCAAAACAGGTTCCAGAAACCAAACTGATTCAAAGAGCAACACAAATTCATAATGCAAAAAACAATAATATGGAAAGATAATAATCAACAAAAAACAACTCAATTCGAGTTGTTTTTTTATATAATTCAAATCTTGACTTTGTCTGCAATATATTTTTCGAGGTCACAAATCTTTATTCTGACTTGTTCCATTGTGTCACGATCTCTCACTGTCACCGCCTCATCTTCCAAGGTGTCAAAGTCCACTGTCACACACATTGGAGTTCCAATTTCGTCTTGACGGCGATAACGTTTGCCGATTGAGCCCGCTTCATCAAAAGTGCAAGAAAATTTTTTGATGAGGTCAGAATAAATTTCGTCTGCTTTGTCTGAAAGTTTTTTGGAAAGTGGCAAAATGGCAACCTTGTATGGAGCAAGATGTGGTGCAAGTTTGAGAACAACACGGGTGTCCCCTTCGCCCAAATCTTCTTCATGATATGCATTGCACATTGTTGCGAGGAACATTCTGTCAACCCCAAGCGATGGTTCAATGACATATGGAACATATTTTTTGTTCGTCACAGGGTCAAGATAGAGGAGTTCTTCTTTTGCTTCCTTTGCATGTTGATTGAGGTCATAGTCAGTTCTGTCCGCAACGCCCCAAAGTTCACCCCAACCAAATGGGAACAAAAATTCAAAGTCTGTTGTTGCTTTTGAATAGAAACATAGTTCTTCTGGTGAGTGGTCGCGAAGTCTCAAATTGCTCTCTTCAATTCCTGCGTCAAGAAGCCACTTTTTGCAAAAACTTCTCCAATAGTCAAACCATTCAAGGTCAGTCCCCGGCTCGCAGAAAAATTCAAGTTCCATTTGTTCAAATTCGCGCATTCTAAAAATGAAATTCCCTGGCGTGATTTCGTTTCTGAATGATTTTCCGATTTGTCCAACACCCATTGGCATTTTGCTTCTTGTTGTTCTCAAAATGTTTTTGAAATTAACAAATATGCCTTGTGCGGTTTCTGGACGAAGATAAATTGTGTTTGTGCTCTCTTCTGTCACTCCCATAAATGTTTTGAACATCAAATTGAATTTTCTTATCGGAGTGAAATCACTTTTGCCACAATGTGGGCATTTGACATGATTATCGGAAATGAACTTCTCCATTTTTGCGTTGTCTGTTTCCCAACCCGAAATGTCAATGTCAAGGTTGTTTTCTGCAACATAATCTTCAATAAGTTTGTCGGCTCGATATCTTGTTTTGCACGATTTGCAATCCATGAGCGGGTCCGAAAAACCGCCAAGGTGCCCCGATGCTTTCCAAACTCTTGGGTTCATGAGAATTGCACTGTCAAGTCCAACATTATATTTGTTCTCCGTGACAAATTTTTGCCACCAAAATTTTTTGATGTTGTTTTTTAGTTCCACGCCCAGTGGACCATAGTCCCAAGAATTTGCGAGCCCATCATAAATTTCACTGCCCGCATAAATAAAGCCCCTGCCTTTGCAAAGTGCGATAAGTTTGTCCATTGTCAAATTTTTTTCCATATAATGCTCCTATTTCTGACTCTCAACATATTCTGAATATGTCATGAGTTTGTCAACAACTGTGTTTTCGTCAATAATGTCGATAATTCTGTTTGCCGTCGTTTCAATAATTTCTTGGTCGTGCGTTGAAAATAACATTCCGCCCTTGAAGTTTATCATGCCCTTGTTGAGCGCTGTGATTGACTCCAAATCCAAATGGTTTGTCGGTTCGTCAAACAAAAGGAAATTCCCGCTCATGAGCATGGCGCGTGAAAACATGCAACGGACTTTTTCGCCGCCCGAAAGCACTTCAACGGGCTTCAGCGCTTCTTCACCGCTGAACAGCATTCTCCCCAGCCAACCACGAATAAAAGTGATGTCTTGTTCTTTTGAAAATTGTCTGAGCCAGTCAACGATTGAAAGTTTGCAACCCTCAAAATATTTCCTGTTGTCTTGAGGAAGATAAACCGGTTTGATTGTCTTGCCCCATCGGAATGAGCCACTGTCAGGTTGTTCCAGTCCCATCAAAATGTCAAAAAGCATTGTCGCAGTCAAGGAGTTTGAACAAAGAAGTGCGATTTTTTCGTCTTTTCCAACAGTGAATGACAAATCGTTGAAATAACCTTTTTTCGTCAAGTGTTCAACCTGCAAAATTTCTTTGCCAATTTCGGTCTCAAACTTGAAATCAATAAAAGGATATTTTCTTGAACTTGGCTTAAAATCATCAATGGTGAGTTTTTCAAGTTCTTTTTTCCTTGATGTCGCCTGTTTGCTCTTTGATGCATTCGCAGCAAAACGGGCAATAAAATCTTTGAGTTCTTTTGCGCGTTGCTCGGCTTTTTTGTTTTGGTCTTTGAGCTGTCTTGCCATGAGTTGACTGGTCTCATACCAGAAGTCATAGTTTCCAAGATACATGTTGATTGCCCCATAATCAACATCGCAAATATGTGTGCAAACTTTGTTCAAAAAGTGACGATTGTGCGAAACAATGATGACCGTGTTTTCAAAATCAAGCAAAAAGTTTTCAAGCCAGCGAACGGTTTTGAAGTCAAGGTTGTTTGTCGGCTCATCAAGAATCAAAATGTCGGGGTTGCCAAACAATGCTTGTGCCAAAAGAACTTTGACCTTTTGCTTTGGGTCAACTTCAGCCATGAGCTTTTCAAACAAATTCTCATCAATTCCAATTCCCGAAAGCAATGTCCTCGCCTCGCCATCTGCCTCCCAGCCGCCAAGGTCTGCATATTCTTGCTCGAGTTCTCCCGCACGAATTCCGTCTTCTTCTGAAAAGTCAGGTTTTGAATATAGTGTTTCTTTTTCTTTTTCAATTTCCATGAGCCGCTTGTGCCCAAGAAGAACTGTTTCGAGGACAGTCTTGTCATCATATCTATTTTGATTTTGTTCAAGCACGCTCATGCGCTCATTTTTGTCAACAATAACCTCTCCCTTGTTTGGTTCAAGGTCTCCGGTCAAGATTTTGAGGAAAGTTGATTTTCCCGCGCCATTCGCACCAATAATTCCATAACAATTTCCCTTGGTGAATTTGAGGTTCACATCCTTGAATAAAACTCGTCCACCAAATTGAAGTGTCACATTGCTAACTTGTATCATTCTTTCTCCTTGTTGATTTGATTAAAAAATAAGTGACGTTAATACATCACTTATTCTAAACTATATTTTAATAAAAGGCAACCAGGTCTCCACAAGTTTTTGAAAGGTTTTTCATTGTTGAGTTAATAAGATTTAAATATTTCTCATGATTTTCTTTGATTATTGCAGTTTCAGCACTATTTATTTCAAGTCCTGAAAGACTAAATCTGAATCTATTCTCTTGCATTTCACTTTTTATTTTTGAAGACTCACTCTTATAGTATTTTATCCATGTTCCGAGCGCCTCAATCGTGCCATCAATCTTTGGCAATGTCTCTTCAGATTGCTCAACCTCCAACTCATCGCTATTTAGTGTCAATTTTCTCACAGCATTATAGTTGTCATAAATTGTGTCAATATAGGTTTGAGGTTGTGTGCTATCTGTGTGTTCATAACAAAAATACATATAATCTTGGGTGAGCAAAATTTTTGTTTCAAAACAAGTTTCTTTGATTGCGTTTGCCCTCTCTTTGTTTGTTTTAAAACCAGAGACTTTTCCTGAATAGAACATTGATTGAGCACAAGAATACATTTTTGAAAAGACCTGATTCAAAGAACTGATAAGTCCACGATAACTTGACAAAAATTCTTTGTATTCATCTTTTTCAATAATTCCAGCAGATCCTTCAAGATTTGAACATGCAGTTTCAAAATTATTTTTCGCATATTTGAAATCGGCAATTTCCTCTTCATATCTTTGAAGTTGTTCTTTGTATTCGGTCACTTTTTGTTGCGCATTTTTTAGTTCTTTTCCGTCAAGTTGTGGGTCGTGAACAAAATCAAATGACAGTTGTTCAACATCGTTTTTCAAACTGTTGAAAATCTCTTGATATTTTTTTATTTCAGAAAATTCAGTTGAAATAAGGTCGTTTATGTTTGAAGAATTGAAAGTTATATTTTGTGATTTGTTAAAATACTCCACATTTTGGTCGGCATTAACTTTGTCGTTCCAATAATCATATACATCGTAAAAATATTGATCTGTTTCTTTTGAACACCCGACAAAAATCATTCCAACACACAAAAGTGAAAATATGAGCGCAAAAAACTTTTTCATCATTTCACCTCCGAGATGACTGGATAATCAGCAAATTTTGTCGAATAAAGTGTTTGCATAAAAGTTTTGAATTCATTGTAATCGTTTTGATCAACAGTTCTCAAAAATTCTTCTTCTTTGCTTGTTCCAAAAACTTCAAGCCAGCCCGAAAACCATTTCATTGAATTGATTGTGTCGATGTTTTGAATAATCAAATTTTTGTTTGCAACAAAAGTTTCAATGGCATTTTCTTTTTGCTCAAACATTGTGGTTGTTGCACTTTTTGACAAATCAAAAGATGGCGCTCCGATCGAAACAGAATTTTCTCCGTCAACAAATTTTTTCTGACATCTATCAACACAATATGAAAGTCTTCTGTTGTTGAGTGAAGTCGTGAATTTTGTGAGATAATTCGAATATGAACTCTCTGTTGTTGATGTTTGGATAATTTCAGTCAAGCAGTTTTCAAAATCTCTCATATTTTTTAGATAATTGGTAAACTTTTTTGCAAAGTTTGAAAAATAATTCGAAATCTGCGAGTAATCACTCGTCCCTTCCTTGTATGGCATAATTTGATTTTCGCAATAAGCAATCACATCTTTTTTTGCCGCATCGACATTGCTTTTCACTTTTTCAAGATTTTTGATTTTTTTGTTGAGTTTGTTCATGTCTTGAACGTCAGAAAGCGAAAGCAACAAACGATCAACATTGTGATTTGTTGTTTTGTTAACTGAAATTCTTGCCATATAATATGAATTTAGGTTTCGAAGTGAAAGACTATCCTCTTTTTGGCTCGCATCACAGTTTGCATCAAAAAAATCAAAAGCCGTTTCAAATTGATTTTTTGATGTGGAATCCGCACCCACTTCATATGCAAGAGAATGTGGTCTTGTCACGTCTGCATCAGGAAAACCAAAATGAATAACCAAAAAAACAACTGCAACAATAATTGCGATGATAATAAGACAAATAAATATTTTCTTTTTTAGTGAAACTTCTTTTAGAGATTTAAATCTTGACAAGTGTCACCTCCATATAAAGCATTCTACCACAAGTCATCAAGGTTTTCAAGGTCAACTTTTTGCACAGGTTCCAAAACTGGCTCGTCTTGCTCTTTTTCTGATGATTTTTGAGCAGATTGTCGAGCGATTTTTGTGTAATCTTTGAGATTGACAAACTTCGTGCATTCTCCAACCCATTTGAGTTTTACAGTTCCGATTGGTCCATTTCTGTGTTTTGCGACAATAACTTCGCAAGTGTTTGGTTCATCTTCGTTGACGACATCGTTATACATATCAGGTTTATAAATAAACAAAACAATATCAGCATCTTGCTCAATCGCACCACTTTCTCTCAAATCACTGAGCATTGGTCTGTGATCTTTTCTTGCTTCAACCGCGCGAGAAAGTTGTGAAAGAAGAATGATTGGAACATCGAGTTCACGTGCCGCAATTTTGAGCGAACGCGTGATTTCTGAAATTTCTTGTTGACGGTTTTCCGCAGCACTTTTGCTGTTTCCTGTCATGAGTTGAAGATAGTCAATCATGACAAGGTCAAGTCCTTTTTCTCGTTTGAGACGGCGACATTTTGAAAGAATGTCGGTTGCCTTGTTCATGCTGGAATCATCAACATAAATTTCAGATTCGGCAAGTTCTTTTTTCGCAGCCCAAAGACTTTTCCATTCATCAACAGAAAGGTCACCCTTGAGTCCTTTTTCCATGCTTACGTTTGCGACAGAAAACAATGAACGTTGTGCAATTTGAGTTTTTGGCATTTCAAGAGAAAACACAGCACATTTTTTCTTGCCTTTTGTTGCGACATAATTGATGATATTCATTGCAAAAGATGTTTTTCCAACACCCGGACGCGCCGCAAGCAAAATGAGGTCGGAGTTTTGAAGTCCGTTTGTTATTGCATCAAAATCAACAAATCCAGTTGAAATTCCTTTGAGAGCATTTTTATCTTTTGCGATGAGGTCAAGTTTTTCAATAACTTTGTTGAGTGCACCTTCAATTTGTTCGAGACTTGATGTGTCTTGCTTGGAAGCAATGTCAAAAATTTCTTTTTCGGCAAACCCGATTGCATCTTCTGCACTTTCGCTCTCATATGAGTTTTCAATAATTTTTTGGCTCGATGTGATGAGCTTTCGAAGAACTGAACAACGTTTGACAATGTCCAAATAATGCTTGAAGTTTGCAGCACTTGGAATGATGTTTGTGAGAGTTGTTATGTAATCAATTCCACCAACGCTTTCAAGCAGATTGTTTTTTTCGAGTTGGTCAGTGATTGTCACAAAATCAATCGCAACATTGTTTGAGTAAATCGACATCATTGCATCAAAAATTTGCTTGTGTGCTTCAACATAAAAGTCACCCGCCGTCAGCGCTCCCATAACTTCAATTGGCACATTTTCATCAATCAAGCAACAACCAAGAATTGCTTGTTCCGCCTCGATTGAATGTGGCATCATTTTTGCGTATGATTTCTTTTCCATAATTCCTCACAACTAATCAGCATATATATCCGGTTTTTTGCCTTCGGATAATGCTTTTTTCTCTTTTCTTTTGCATATTGCAACATAAATTAATTCAAACACAACGCACCAAACAATGAGCGTTGGAATGATGATTATGCAGTTGAGCCAAACGGGATAGTTTAGCATGGAGACTAAAAATGCTTCGACAAAAGCGATGGGAATGAGAATCAAAAGATATTTTCCAAATCTTTTGAGGTCCATTTTGTATTGTCGCATAACACCTTTGTTTTTTTGTTTCATACCCTCATCTTAACACATTAATCTTGATTTTGCAAAGCTTTGCCTCGAATTCTTAAGCGCATATTGTGGTCGAGCACAATTTTTCTTATCCTGATGCTCTTTGGTGTGACTTCCATATATTCGTCGTCCGCCAAAAATTCAAGCGAGTCCTCAAGCGACATTTGAATTGGTGGAATGAGTCGAAGCGCCTCGTCTGCACCAGATGAGCGGCAGTTTGAAAGGTGCTTTTTCTTGCAAACATTAACAACCAAATCCTCGCCTCTTGGGTTTCGTCCAACAACCATGCCAGCATAAACTGGAATGCCAGGGCCAATAAATAAATCGCCTCTTTCTTGAGCATTAAACAAGCCATAAGTTATGCTTTCACCAGTTTCAAAAGCAATGAGCGAACCATAAACTCGTCTTGCAATTTCGCCTTTATATGGTTCATAACCTTCTGGAATTGCACTAAATATTCCCTCACCTCTTGTGTCGGTCAAGAAATCAGATTTGAATCCAAACATTCCTCGAGATGGAACTTTGAACTCCATTCTCATTCTGCTTGCGTGTGGCGTCATGGAAACAAGTTCGCCCTTTCTCACTCCGAGTTTATTCATAACAACGCCAACACAATCTTCCGGAACGTCCAAAACCACGCGGTCAATTGGTTCATATTTTTGTCCATCAATTTCTTTGAAAACAACTCTTGGCATTGAAACTTGAAATTCATAGCCCTCTCTTCTCATGTTTTCAATCAGAATTGAAAGATGCATTTCTCCTCTTCCGCAAACAGTAAACGCTTCAGTTGTGTTTGTGTCGCGAACACGAAGTGACAAATCTTTGACTTGTTCACGATAAAGTCTTTCGCGAAGGTGACGAGATGTCACAAATTTCCCTTCTTTCCCAGCAAAAGGACTATCGTTGACGAGAAAAGTCATTTCAACACTTGGTTCGCTGATTTTAACAAATTCAAGCGGTTCAACTTTGTCCACAGAACAAAGCGTGTCTCCGATTGTGACGTTTTCAATCCCGGCAACCATTGCAATATCACCCGCAACAGATGTTTCGCAAGGGACACGTTTTAGTCCTTCAAATTGATACATTGAAACAATTTTTGCATTGCTTGTCTTGTCGTTGTAAAAATTACACAATGTTATTTGGTCACCAACCTTGACTTTTCCTCGACCAATTTTGCCGACTGCAAGTTTTCCGACATATTCATTTTGCTCGGTGGCAGAAATCAACATCTGGAAAGGCGCATCAGAGTCACCTTCTGGTGCTGGAATATAGTCGATGATTTTTTGGAACAAAACCGTCATATCTTTGAGATATGCAATGTTTTCTCCACACACACCTTGACGAGCGGAAGCAAACAAAAATGGTGAATTGAGTTGGTCATCGTTTGCATTGAGATCCATAAATAATTCCAAAACCTCGTCTTGAACTTCTTGAACACGCGCATCAGGTCTATCAATCTTGTTGATGACAACAATAACTTTGAGATTCAGTTCGAGCGCCTTTTCAAGAACAAAACGAGTTTGAGGCATTGGTCCCTCAAAAGCGTCAACAACAAGCAGAACGCCGTCAACCATCTTTAGAACACGTTCAACTTCTCCACCAAAGTCAGCGTGCCCCGGTGTGTCAACAACGTTGATTTTCACACCATTATAAAAAACCGCAGTGTTCTTTGCGAGAATGGTTATTCCTCTTTCTCTTTCGAGCGCATTTGAGTCCATAACCCTGTCGTCAACTTGTTGATTTTCTCTAAAAACATGACCTTGTTTGAGCATTTCATTAACGAGCGAAGTTTTGCCATGGTCAACGTGGGCAATAATCGCAACATTTCTAATCTTTTCGTTTTTCATAATTTTCTCCTAAATCTAACGCGTAAGTATATCACAAATAATATTATTTAATCAATAATAACCCCAAAAAAATTTTCATTTTTTAATCTTCTTTTGACAAAGCACATGGTTTGACATAAAATAAAAAAGATGAACAAGTGTGAACTATGCCCAAGAAATTGCGGAATTGATAGAAGTCAAACAAAAGGAGTGTGTGGCGAAAAAGAAATAATGCGCGTCAACACATATTCTGTTTTTATGTTTGAAGAGCCCTGCATAAGCGGAACTCGTGGCAGTGGTGCAATATTTTTTTCGGGTTGTTCTCTCAAATGCGTTTTTTGTCAAAACTATGAAATTTCTCATGACGGACGTGGAACGCCAACAACTCCAGAAGGTCTTGTTGAAATAATGAAAGAACTTGAGGAAAAAGGAGTGCACAACATCAACCTTGTCAGCCCAACCCATTTTGCCGACCAAATTGTCGAGGCACTAAAAATTTATAAACCCAAAGTCCCTGTCGTTTGGAACACACATGGTTATGAAAAAGTGGAAACAATTAAAAAACTTTTGCCATATGTGGACATTTTTTTGACAGATTTCAAATATTTTGACTCAAAAACCGCAAAAAAATATTCAAATTGTTCAGATTATGTCCAAAATGCACAACAAGCGCTTTCAGTTATGGTTCAAAACAAGCCGCTTGAATTTGATGGAAAATTGCTCAAACAAGGAGTTGTTGTCAGGCATCTGATTTTGCCTCTTCACACACAAGAGAGCAAACAAATTTTGGACTATCTCAAGCGTTGTTATGACAAACAAATTTTGGTCAGCGTTATGAGTCAGTTCACGCCATTTGGAGAATACAACAAATTTGACGAGATAAACCGAAAACTCACAAAGCGCGAAATTGAATGTGTCAACAAGCATTTTGCAAATTTGGACCTTGATGGATTTGTTCAAAGCCCTCAAAGCGCAGACACTTGTTTTATTCCAAAATGGAAATAATGCAACAAAAAAGACCTCATCGGTCTTTTTTTATTTCCCCATTTCTTTTGAATTGTTTTTGTTGTATTGCAAAAAAATGTAATCAACGCTTTTTTGCAAATATGATTTTGCAATTTTTTTGTCATAATCAAAAGCGTTGCAAAGTTGTTCATATTTATATTTGAAATCCAACATATCTTGCATTGCTCTCATGAGACAATCATCTTCCATTCTCTTCACGCAAAACAAAAATGTTCTTGGATTTTGCGCTTTGACGACAATCCCTTTTATTTCGTCAACAAAAACAGGATATTTTCTGTTGCCATTAACATATCCAAAATAGGTGAATTTGTTGGCAAAGTTCGCCAGACTATTCACAGATTGTTCCTTGAAATTTTCAATTTTTTTCATATATCCCCCATCTATTAATTTAATTTATCATAGTTTTGTTGATGATTCAAGGTTTTTTCTAAAATATTTGGTCGGAGAATGTTATTCCAAGCATTTCGTCAAGTGATGCTTGAACATTTCCTTTTGAGTTTCCACCATCAATGAGTTTTTGGTCAAGAACATATCGATATTTGACATTGAAAGCATCTTCTGTTATGTCGTCCGAAAAAATCCCAGTGCAGCCATAGTTCAAAGCGACATGGAAAGGGCCGTTGTCCATATGAGCAAAAACTCTGATTCCGCGCTTGTTGAACTCATTGATTTCAATCCTTGAAAAGTCTGTTGGAAAAATGTGAAGATAATTAATTTTGTCATTGGCTTCAACAATTTTGAGAAGTTCATTTGTGTTGAGTTTTGCCTTGTAGTTGGTGAACATAATTTCTTCAAAATCATAAGCGGCTTCGAGTCTTTCGAGCATATTTTTTGATGATACAAACGGCAGAATGCTCCCACTCAAGTCAACCCCAAAAGAATTCGCATCGTCAATCAATTTTTCATAAATCAAATATGGGTCGCTTTCTTTTGTGTCAATAATGAATTTTGCGTCGGGATACTTTTGAATGAGTTCAAACAATCTTTGACTTGTTATGCCGTGAAATCTATCCAAAATTAATGCGTTGTTATATTCTTCAATCCCAATCCTGTTGTTGTTGTCATAACCCTTGAAATATTCGTATTTGTGCGTGCCAACCAATTCGCCCTCTTTTGAAAATGCGAAATCGACTTCAAACATTCTCGTTCCATGAGCATAATGATGGTCAACACCCTCAACAACATTGAGATATTTTTTTGTTTTTCCGTCAACATTCATGCCTCCGCAAGCATGGGCAACAACAAATTTTGTATTTTCATCAATCCCAGGATTTATATAAAAATCGAGAGGCATGAGATTTTGCACAGTAAAAACGCAGGCGATGGCAAGACATGCGACGCATCCCGTTTTCAACAATCTTTGGTTTGCTCTCCTAACCTTTTCTTGAGGAAGAAGAAATTGCTCATTTTTCTTCATTATAACAATAGTAAATCAAATATAAGTTTATGTCAATAGCGTGGAATTAATCAATTATAGATAATTTTTTGCAAATTTCATATGTTTTGTGGACGGGAAGTCCCATAACCGCAAAAAAATCGCCATCAATTTTTTCGATATATTTTTTTGCAAGACCTTGGCAACCATATGCGCCCGCCTTGTCCATTGGGTCGCCTGTTTTGATATAATCCCAAATCTCTTTGTCGCTCATTTTTGCGAATTTAACTTTTGACACAACAACATCACTAACAATTGTTTTTGTTTGCCCTTCAAACTTTATGACATATATGCCAGTCACGACTTTGTGAGTTCTCCCGCTCAAAGATTTTAGCATGGAAAATGCTTCATCTTGATTTTTTGGTTTTCCAAAAATTCTTTTGCCGAGCACGACCATTGTGTCTGAACCAATAATCACTCTGTCGCCCTCTGTCTTTGAAAAAATATCCTCCGCTTTTTGTCCACTGATGTTTTTTGCGATATTTTTTATGCTTGTCTTTTTGGTCATTTCTTCACTCTTGTCGCTCGGCTTGCACTCAAACTCTTCAAATATTGTTGCCAAAAGTTCTTTTCGCCTTGGGCTCTTGCTCGCCAAAATTATCTTCATTCCCATCACCTCTCTCCTCTTTTTGTATTAATGTTTTGTTCCACTTTATTTAGGTTTTCTTCAATGTCTTGTTCAAGATAACCATTCGTTATCACAAAATCAAATTTTTCCAAATCATATTCCATTCCTGCATTGTCTCTGAGTTTCACATATTCTTCGCTCAATCCTTCTCGGTTTTTGAGATAAATAAATCGTTGTTCATCTTTTTGAGGTCTTATCAAAATTTTGTAGTCGGACATATTCCAATATTTTGTTTTTGGCAACAAAACCCAATCCAAAACAACATTTTGATGCATCTCAAGTTCTTTGTCAACAAACTTTTGTATTTGAATTTTCGTGAAATTATTAAATTTTTTTACAGTTAAAGGGTTTTTTGAGGAAAACAAAGCAAACCCCAATTTTTTGCGGTCAAAATTCCCGCTTGAATCACGAAATCTTTGATTGAATATTTTTTCAACCTCCTCAACAACTTTGGGGTCCTCATAAATTTGGTGACCAATTTTGTCAATGTCAACATGAAAAAAATTAAGGCGGACAGACAGCATTTTTGAAAACATTGTCTTTCCCACCCCAGATTTTCCAGTGACGCATATGATAAAATTATTTTTCATTCGCACTCTCTTTTTTTATGTTGTTTTGTGCATTGATAATTTTTTGGTTTAGTGCACGAACTTCTCTCAAAGTTGGAGTTGGATTCTCTCGCAAGAAATCCCATTTGATATTGTTTGCAACACATTGAGCGTGTCCTTGTGGTTCTTTCATTATCACAACATCTTCAAGCGGCGTAAATTCTTCGTCGGCAACAAATTTGATTTGGTTGTTTTGCGTGTCGCGCCAAACTGGTTGAACAGCAAATCCGAGTTCATATGGCCCGTCATTTCTGCTTGCCAAAATCATGGCAAACGCTTCGTTTTTGCCAAACACATAATCTCCGTTAACAACATCTTTTGTCAAAGTCCTATATTCATTCATTTTTTCACCTTCATTCCCAATTATCTTATTATTTATGTCGTATTTTGTCAAATCCTCTTCATTCAACAAAGCATGAAACATGCTCCGCAACTTGACGCCCAAAATATTCATTGGCGGCTTTTATGTTTGCATGACGGTCCTCAACAAGCAAAAACTCGCCATCAAATCCTTTTGTAATTCTTTCCAATTCCCACGCCTTGAGATATGGTTTTTCTTTTGCGGTGAATTCCAGTTCCTCAAAAACAACAAAGTGTTGGTTTTTTTCTTCAACAAAAGGGGCATTAATTTTTAGCCACCTCTTTTTTTGGTCTGCTTGCTCCAAATAGTGACAACTGCTCAAAATTCCAACTTCAACCCCAGCGTCATTGAGTTTTTGCATAACCTTTAATATCGTTTTGATAGGACGTTTGTTGAAGTAAAAATCTTTTACATTTGCAACAATCAAATCATGCTCACCCGTTCGTTCTTCCGAACACACCCCGTCCATGTCAAAATACACCCGGAAAGGTTTTTCTTTTGCCCGTTCAATAATCTCATCAATAATCATATAATCTCCCAAAAAAACAAAACCTTATTGTTCGTGTTCACGTTATTATGTTTATATCACAACAAATGCAAAAAGTCATCTTCTTAATCAATTTTGTCGCCAGCCGAGCAGCGAGGGTTGCAAATGAAATTTGCAGATGCAAAGCATCTCAAATCCTCCGCGCAACAAAAAAACACCGATTGGTGTTCTTTTGCCCCATTCACTCGGCAACGCTTCGCGAGAATCCCTCCTCGCGCTTACAAAAAAACACCTGTCGGTGTTCTTTTGGCGCAGAAGGAGGGATTTGAACCCTCGCGCCCTTTTACAAGCCTACTCCCTTAGCAGGGGAGCCCCTTCAACCACTTGGGTACTTCTGCAAATATTAAGTTGTTTCGCCAATTTTCATTATTTCACATCTGCCGCTTATTTGAAGGGGCGACACTGCGAAAGCAGGGGAAAAGAGGCGAGGAATTGCCAGTGGCAAAAGCGGACGAGCCGACTTTTCGCGCTGCACACACGAGTTATGACCGAAAGGGAAATAAATCGTGCTTGTGCGAGTGAGGCAACAGAGTTGACCTTCAACCACTTGGGTACTTCTGCATATGTTGAATGCTTTGCAATTCTAACACACAAAAAAAATGGTGTCAATTATTTTTTTGTCAATAGAATTAAAATCAAAATATTGTCAAAAAGAATTTTTCTTTTTCCCATGGAAAATGAAATAAAAAATCAAAATGTCAGAACAGACAAATAATCATTCCGAGCGCCGCACCGGTCACATAACAAATTGCAAGAATCAAAAGATTTTGTTTGATTGATTTATTCTGCTTGAATAGCACCAAAATTCCAACACCGCTTCCAGCGCATAGCCCCGCAACAAGAGAACCAAAACTCAGTCCACCCTTGATAAACAGTTCAAGCAAAACAACTGATGCACAGCAGTTTGGAATGAGTCCAATGGCAGCCGCAACAAGCGGTTGAAAAATTGAAAGTGACATCAATGCATTTGTCATGCCTTCTGTTCCGACATAAAACATGATTATGTTTATGATTGCAGTCGCGATAAAAACAAATGCCGCAATAATCGCAGTGTGCTTGAGTGCATCAAGAAAGATGTTGTCCGCACAACAATGGTGCGTGTCACAGTGGTCGCAATGGTCGTCATGTTCGCAATCGTGCCCTTTTTCCAGCACTTCATTATGCTCTTGCTTTTCGCCTCTTTTTTTGTGAACGAGAGCAACAATGCCGTCCATGGCATAACCGACAGCAATCGCATAAATAAATTTGATGCCAAGCAAAATTATGAGCGATTTATAGAACTCGGGATAAGAAATTAAAATTGGTATTGCCTCGTCGCTGGTCGCAATGAACACAGCAACAAGTGTTCCTATCGTGATTTTGTGCTTGGAAAACAAGTCGCTCATGACTGCCGAAAACCCGCACTGTGGAACAATTCCCAAAACCGCACCCATAAAAGGTCCCGCCTTTTGAGTCCTTTGCATAAATCCGTGGAATTTTTGGTTGTTGTGATGTTCAAGATATGAAACGAGAAGATAGACAAGATATAAAATGCCAATCATTTTTGCCGTATCAATCAAAGCGTCAAGCAATGCTTCTCCCACAATTTCTCCTTTTTGCATGAAAGAATATAACAAAGCCAAAATTGTGTCAATAAATTTTTACATTTTCTATTTAATTTTTAGGTTTTGGTCGATATCCCAATATTTTTCTTTCATTTCAAGAAAATTGGCAATATCATTTTCGTCATATAAGAAAAAATGATTGATATCCAAACACATTGAAAAGCCGAAAGACTTATAGATTCCTCCCGCGCGATGCATATGTCCAAAGAGATTGAGCATATCAAAATTGCAGTCTTTTGGTTTGTGCGTCAAAAAGAAATGTTTTCCCGCCACATCAATTTCGCCATTTTTTACGACGTCCAAAAAACCAAGGTCTTGACAATATTTTCGAAAACTATCGAAATTGTTATCAAAAAAATATCTGACAATTCTTCCTTCGTTGTTTCCCATAATCAAAATAACTTTTGCTTTTAGTTTTTTGACATAGGGATACGCTTGTTCCCAGCCATGAAGTTGATGTTTGGAGCAACTGCCCCAATCTCCAAGATGATAAATGATGTCACCCTTTTTTGTTTGCTTGTTCCAAAGATTCAAAACATATTTATCAAATTGTTTTGTCGAAGAAAAAGGTCTTTTGTCCATATCAATTGTGTTTTGCGAATTGAAATGTGTGTCGCTTGTGAAAAATCTCATATCACACTCCTATTATTGTTATTCCTGGATTGGATTTGTTCAAATCTTCATCAATCGCACAATCTGGGTGTGACAACAAAAACTTTTGACATTTTTGATTTGATATGCCCCATTCATTGCCAAATAGATATGATGTTATTTGTTTTTTCCTTTGGAGAATTGGCAAGAGCTTTCGCAATTCCACCGAAATCACCCCGCCTTTTCCATGCGACCCATATCCATGGATAAACTTTATCGCACTCACACCAGTCGATTTTGCATTTTGAATTATTATTGAGATATGTGCCTCAACGTCTTGGACAGAAAAGACAATATCTTTGAGATTGACAACTTCAAATTTCATGACCAAAATCCTCGGAAGTTTGTTGCAAGGACGGAGTCATTTGCAAACAAACCGATGTGAATTCAAACACTGAAATCACATTCTTATATTATCAAATTGTTTTTAATTTGTAAATTAATTGATTTGGTTTTATCCTTTTTGTGAAAAGCGGTAAAACAAATATAATTTTATGAAAATTAATGATTTTTTTCATTTTTTATTATTTTTTTAAATATTTTTTAATATTTTTAATTAATTTTCATTTTTTTAAACAAAAAATATTTTCAATTCATAAATACATACATGAAGAAAATCAGAATCGGAATTTTGGGTTATGGAAATCTTGGGAAAAGTGTTGAAGAAGAAATTCTCAAAGACGATAGATTTCGACTTGTTTGCATTTTTTCAAGACGGGAAATCACATCTCGGTTTCGCTCTCATTGTGATAAGTTTGAAAACATCTCAAACTACAAAAGAAAAATTGATATCATCATTTTGTGCTCGGGGTCGAAAACTGACATTGAAGAACAAGCTTTTTTGGTTGCAAAAAATTTTCACACGATTGACAGTTTCGACAATCATGCCCACATAGAAGACTATTGCAAAAAACTCAATGAGCAAAATCGCCGCAACAAAAAGTGTTCCATAATTTCTTGCGGTTGGGACCCTGGACTTTTTAGCATCGCAAGAGCAATTTTCACAGCCGTTGACACTTCTCAAGAAACGTTTTGGGGAAAGGGTGTGAGTCAAGGTCATTCTCAAGCGCTTCGCGAGCTCAAAGGTGTTGAAGACGCGATTGAGTTTACCATTCCCAACAAAAAAGCAATCAAACAAGCGATTGCTGGAAACAAACCCGAAGAAAAATCAAAACACAAGAGACTTTGTTTTGTCTCTTGCGCAAAAGGCGTAAACAAAAAAGAACTATGCAAAAAGATTAGGAACATGCCCGACTATTTTGCAGGATACAAAACACTAATCAAATTTTGCAACAAGAAAAAAATTAATGGTCTCAAACTCCACATGTTTCATCGGGGTTTTGTCATAACCCCAAATGGTCAAATGAAATTTGAACTCAACCTAAAAAGCAATCCAAAATTCACCGCGCGCGTTGTCATTGCATTTTGTATCGCTCTTTCAAACTCCATAAAAAACAAGGAGTTTGGTGCAAAAACAATTCTCGACATTCCGCTGTCATATCTTTTTCTTGACAGAAGTTATATGGATTTAATCTAAAACTTTATTATGCCAAATAATTGCAAAAGCCCAAATGCTCCAGTTGTCAAAAAACCTTGCACAACAAACATCGCAAATGTTGCGGGTTGGAATTGTTTTTTGAGAGAAAAGCCAATGAATGCGAATAACCAAATGAGAGACCAAATCGCCCACATAACACCTCTCAAAATGTCTCCCCCAACAAAATTATACGCACAAATTGAAACAGCGCAAACACTTGCAAGCAGTGAAAAATTGCCTGTTGCCCACGGAGATTCTTTGAATATCAAATCAAATGCCACCATGAGATTTGTCAGCCCAAACAAAAGTCCACCAAAAGAACCAACCAATTCTCCTCCAGACATAATAACATATATATTAAATAGTATTACCATGCCGCCAGTGAACAAGTTAAACACAATAAGCGGTTTTGTTTCTTTTTTATTCCACATCAAATAACCGTTGAGAATTAATGTTATTCCCACAAAAACAAATGAAACAGCTGTCATATTCACCTCACAAAAAGTTTTGACAACTTTGTTCCAAATAAACATATTGACAAGTTTTTTCCAAAGCACTAAAATATTTCAAAGAGGTTTTTATGAAAGAAAAAAAAGTTTATAGAGACAGATATTATATCATCATGTCTTTGAGCAATCCAAAAGTGAAAAATATGTTGGTTTTGTATGCACTTGAAAACGAAATCTGCCAATATCCCGTGGACTGGATCAAACAGGTTTGGCAAACCTTTGACCAAAAATTCGTCGAGCCAAGAATTATTGATATCGGAGACAGTGACTCGGGCGAATATTTCTATTTCGACGGAAAAAAGACCAAAAGGATTGGGTGGCAAGTCGAAGAGCGTGATGGCCACAAAAAAATTTATGGAAAGATTTTGGACAACGACCACAAGCACGAGCAAGACTCAAAAGGAAGAGATTAATCTCTTCTTTTTTTAATAATCATATTTTATTTTGCCAAAATATAATGAAATGATATAATCAAAAATCAAGAGGCGAATTATGAAAAAATTGTTTTATAGAACATATCAAGCAGTTATGCGAGTGGCAATGTATTTTATTCCATACAACAAACCACAAGTTTTTTATGGGGACAAGGCAACAAATGACATGGCAAAAAACATTTCAATGTCAAATCATAAAAATGTTCTTGTTGTGACCGACAAGGGAGTGTTGTCACTGGGACTATGCAACCTCGTTTTTGATTCGCTTGAACAAAACAACATCAATTATGCCATTTTTGACAAAACCGTTGCCAATCCAACAATCCAAAACGTTGAGGACGGACTTGAAGAATACAAGCAAAATCATTGTTCCGCAATTATTGCAGTTGGTGGCGGAAGCGCAATGGATTGCGCAAAAGCGATTGGCGCAAGAGCAAACAATCCAAAAAAATCTGTTCGACAAATGCGTGGGGTTTTGAAAGTGACCCATGCCCTTCCTCCGCTATATGCCATTCCAACAACAAGCGGCACCGGAAGCGAAACAACCCTTGCCGCAGTCATTGTTGACCCGAACACAAAAGAAAAGTTTGCAATCGAAGACCCAAAACTTGTTCCACAATTTGCCGTCCTTGACCCAAATATGACTTTGTCTTTGCCACAGCATCTAACCGCATCAACCGGAATGGACGCTCTCACGCACGCGATTGAAAGTTTTGTGGGAAGAGGCAACACAAAAGAGACAAAAGAATATGCCATTCATGCAACAAAACTCATTTTTGAAAATCTTGAAAAAGCATATAACAACCCCCGCGACCTCAAAGCGCGTCAAAACATGATGACTGCCGCTTTTGAAGCAGGGCTTGCATTCACAAGGGCATATGTTGGAAATGTCCATGCCATTGCCCACACGCTCGGCGGTGAGTATAACACTCCTCACGGTTTTGCAAATGCCATTATTTTGCCAAAAGTGTTGAGTTTTTATGGAAAGACAATATACAAAAAAATTGGTGCTCTTTGTGATGCAATCGGGATTTTTGGCGACCTTGTGACAAATGAAGAAAAAACACTTGCGTTCATTCAAAAAATCAAAGATATGAACAAAAGTTTTGGTTTCCCCGATTACATCGAAGACCTGAAAGAGGAAGACATTCCAAAACTTGTTCGCCGTGCCATGAAAGAAGCAAATCCGCTCTATCCTGTTCCAATGATTTTTCTCGAAGAAGAATTCACTTACATCTATCACTCGCTGCTTCCAAACAAGCAATGACACAAATCACAGTTTGGGCATCAAATCCATATTGACAAAAATCGCGTTATAAAATATATTAATTATATGGAAGATAAAATTATTTTTTTAAATAATGATGATGAATACTACTTGGCGCTTGATAATAACGCACTATGTTCCGCTTTTGGACTTGATGCAAAAATTTTGGAATACTCAAAGTCTCGCGGAATTGACATCAACGACTTTCTCTCTTATGCTCATGCAAATTTGTTATACGACAACCCCTCAAATGAAAAACAGTTGAAAAAAATTGATGCACTTCTCTCACTTCTGAAACGAGCATACAAAAAAGAAATTCGTTTTGTCATAACTCCAACAGTCTTAAATGAAGTTTTCAACAATCACATTTCGTTTGGTCCAGTAAAACCAAATCTGTTTTTCCACAAACTTGCCGTGCAACATGTGGCTTTCGACGACTATCAACAAAAACTCATTGACGAACTTGTTGTTGACCTTATGGCGCCATATGAAACAACTCAAGTTCATGATGGACACTCCTACAAAAAAACCACATATCCATTCGCTGGCAACCATAATCAAAATCATGATCATGACGCAAGGATATTTGCTGAAAGCATTTTTGTTGGAGCAGATTTATTTACATTTGACACAGATTTTAAAAATCGCGATCTCATTTATCAGGTTGTCAAAAGATTTGAGCAAAAACATCCCGAAACAAAAGGTATTTCAAAATTTAAAATCATCATTCCTTTGCAACCCGAGCAAAAGAAGTTTGGAAGAAAACTCGGACAAACAAAGGGCGAATGAGTCAAATTTCACTATAAAACAAAAATGCCAAAAATTTTTGGCATTTTTTTACATATTT
Source organism: Christensenellales bacterium (assembly GCA_051889215.1). GTDB lineage: Bacteria > Bacillota > Clostridia > Christensenellales > UBA1242 > UMGS1470. The sequence continues at coordinate 21,379 of JBJFDC010000026.1, read as the reverse complement.
TTTAACGGCGCAAGTTTTGCTCTTATGCGAGAAAGTGCGTTTTCAACACTCGTCACATTTTTGTTTACGACTGCCCCAATTTGACTATATGATTTTCCTTTGAGATATTCACTGAGAACAAGTTTTTCATAGGTCGAAAGATTTTGGGCGACAAATTTTTTTATTTCTTCAAGCTTTTCCTTCCATATAAGTTTGTCATCTGGAAGCATGCTTTTTGACGGAAGGACAATAATGAGTTCGTCATCGTCATCAAAACTTGTGAGAGCAATGCTATCAGAAAGCAGTTTGTTGTTTTTGGAATTAAATTTTTTAACCAGCGAAATGATTGCTCTCTTTATGCAAAGCGTTGCGTAGGTTTTGAAACTTGCCTCTTTTGTTTCCTCATAAGAGGAGACCGCATTGCAAAGTGCAATGATGCCCTCTTGTTGCAAGTCCTCCAGTTCTGCGCCCACCAAAAAGAATTTGCGGACAATCTTTTTTACAAGAACGTTATATTCTCGCACAATCTCCGCAAAACTTTCTTGGTCTCCCGCTTTTGCTTTTTTGATTAATTCTTTTTCGTTATACATCAAAACTTCCTTTGTCTGACAATTTCAAAAAGCGCCACACCACAAGCAACTGATGCATTCAGCGAGTTAACTTGACCTGCAAGCGGAATCGAAACAATGTCGTCGCATCTCTTTTTGGTTAGTTCGCTTATTCCCTCACCTTCGCTGCCAATCACAATGGCGATTGGACCTTTTAGGTTTGTTTGATACATTGTGTTTTTGCCTGCCTCAAACCCATAGACCCAAATCCCTCTCTGTTTTAGGTCTGAAATGACATAATTTATGTTTGTCACTCTTGCAATTTTCATGTTTGAAATTGCGCCAGCTGATGTCTTGATAACAGTCTCATTCACGGCGACACTTCTGTTTTTTGGAATGATGATTCCGTGTGCTCCGGCACATTCTGCACTTCTTATGATTGCCCCAAAGTTGTGTGGGTCTTTGACTCCATCAAGAATTACGATGAGCGGCTGTTCACATCGCTCGTCAGCAAGTTTCAAAATGTCATCAACATCAGAATATTCAAAATCGACGACTTCGGCAACAACCCCTTGATGATGGTGCGTCAAAGTTTTTTTGTCGAGCAAAAACTTATCAACAAAATCAATGCGAACATTTTTTTCTTTTGCGAGATTAATAATTTTTTGACTTTCGGCATCTTTGTTTTGTTTTGAAATATAGAGTTTGTTGAATGTCTGACCAGAACTTAGTGCCTCAAAAACAACATTTTTCCCTTCAATAATCATATTAATCCACCTTTATGTCTTTTAGTTTGCTCATGTCAAAACGGCGAGAAAGTTGGGTTTGAAGGTCGAGAAGTCTGTCTTGGTCAATGCGTGCAAATATTGGTTGTGGTGCAAGCGTTTTATGTCCTTTTTTGATATTAAACTCGCTCGCCTTTTCCCACATTCCGCTTGCTGTTGGGTCACCCGAAAGCCCGAGTTGATTTTGCCAAAGTTCTTTGGTTTTTCGCGTGATTATTGGACTTGCAACAATGCATAGACTTGCACACATATTGAGACACAACCACAAGACTTTTTTGGCACCGAACAAGTCGCCATTTTTTATCAGTGTCCAAGGTGCGGTCTTTTCAAGATAGGTGTTTCCAACACTTGCGTATTCCATAATCGTCTTATATGCATCACGGAATTGAGTTTTGTCAAAAAGTTCTGCAATCTTTTCGGGATATGTTTTTATCGCATCAATCATGACTTGGTCATTTTCATCTGGGATGAAATCGCGTTCATCAATATCAAACTCCCCACCAAAATTTTTCATCGCCATGTTGAGAGAGCGATTAAACAAATTTCCAAATTTTCCAACGAGTTCTGAATTTGTGTTGTCTTTGAGCCCCTCCCAACGGAAATCACTGTCTTTGTTTTCTGGAATAACGGTCACGAGATATGCTCTGAGTCCATCAATGTCAACATCGCTATCAAAAAGGCCATCACAAAAAATCCCAATATTTTTGCTTTTTGAGAATTTTTGTCCCTCATAGTTCATAAAACCCATTCCAACAACATTTGTTGCATTGTTATATTTTTTTGCACCAATCATCATTGCTGGGAAGAAAATTGTGTGGAAAGGAATGTTGTCTTTTCCAATAAAATTATAAATTTCGCAATTTGGATTCTGCCACCTGTCGCGAACAAGTTCATCGCCTCCAAGTTCATGCGTGATTGAAATGTAGCCAATTGGAGCATCAAACCAAACATAAAACACTTTGTTTTCATATCCAGGTTTTGGAACTTTTATTCCCCAAGGCAAATCCCTTGTTATGCAACGAGGAAGAAGTCCTTCATTAATCCACCTTTTTGCTTCCGCATAAACTGTTGGACGGAAGATGTCTTTTTTGCTCTCAAGCCAAGCATCAAGGTCGTCTGAAAGTTTGTCAAGGCGAAGATATAGATGTTTTGTCTCTCTGATTTCTGCCGGCTCTCCACAAAACTTGCAATGAGGGTTTTTGAGCATTGTTGACTCATAAGTTTCGCCACATTTGTCGCATTGGTCACCATACGCATGCTCATAACCGCAAAATGGGCAGGTTCCCTCAACAAATCTATCGGCAAGAGCAATGTTGTCGTTTGGACAAAACAACATTTTTGCAGGACGTTCTTCAATAAATCCATTGTTGTCGAGCGCCTCAAAAAACTCTTGTGTTATCTTTGAGTGAATTTCAGTGCTCGTTCCAGAATTATAAGTGTAGTCGATGTCAAGAGTTTCATAAATTTTGTGATTGAGAACATTAAGTTTGTCAATAAGTTCTTTTGGTTGCATTCCAAACTCTTTTGCTGAAATCAAAACCGCTGTTCCATGGTCGTCTGACCCGCCAATAAATATTGCATCGTTCCCTCTGCTCTTTTGGAATCTGCAAAAAACATCGGCTGGAAGATGACAGCCAACAATGTGTCCCAAGTGTTGAATATTATTTACATATGGCAATGCCGCCGTAATTAAATATTTTTTGTTCATGTTTTACCTCAAATTGACTCTATATTAAATATGTTTCATAGTTTATCAAACTAGTCTGAAAAAAACAATAAAATAAAAGCTTAAATAATTGAAAGTCTCAAAAATTCATTTAGTCTTTCATTTTCGCCCGCAAGATATAAATATCCCAAAAGCGCCTCAAATGATGTTGCTTTTTTGTATTCAACAAGGGAGGCATGTTTTGCGGTGTGTGAATTTTTTGCATTTCGCGCACGCAAGGCAATTTCATGCTCATCTTCATTCAACAAGTCTTGCAATTTGTCAAAAACCAAACTTTGATGTGAAGCATTGCAATATTTTGCACTTTCTTTGTGCATGAGTCCAGCGGAATATGAATGTTCAAGCACAACTTTTTCGCGAACAAAAGCAGTATGAATTGCATCTCCCAAAAACGCCAAAACAAGCGGATTTATTTGGTTGATTTTTTTCTTGTCCAAAACATTTTCACAAACTATATTCATTTTTCAAAAACTTCCTTTTGTTGACATAACGCACCAAATTTTGCATATTATTCACACGTATTTTTAGTTTATCAGAAGGGTTTTTTGTCGTCAATCAAACAAAACCCTTTTAACAAAAAAGGTGGATAAAGTTATCCACATTTCCACATTGTAATATTTATAAATTTTTATGAATAATTATAAATCTGTGCCAATTTTTTTGTAAAATGTGGATAAAGGGGGGTATTTATGGGTAAGTTATCCACATTTCCACCAATTTTTTATGCAACATAACCAAAGATTGCATTAATAATTAAAAAGACAAAGTATATAACGTATATTGAAATTAATGTTATTCCTTGAAAACGGAATGACTCTTTTTTTATCATAAATGGAATTGTCATAACAAGACACAAAACAATTGCAACAGGGATTGATATTGCCATTGTCAACTTGTCAACAAATAGTCCCTGCCCGCCACTGATGCAACTTGCCAGCCCAATCAAAAGACCAATGTTGAGAATGTTTGCTCCAACAATATTTCCAATTCCAATGCTCCCCGCTTTTTTTCTTATGGACGAGATTGTTGTCACAAGTTCTGGAAGACTTGTTCCAATCCCAATTATTGTCAATCCAATAAACGTCTCGCTCATTCCAGCAAGGCGTGCCAAATTTTCTCCACCGAGCACCAAAAGTTCTGCCCCGCCTGCAATTCCTGCCGCACCCAAAATGAAAAATAGGGCGATTTGCCATGTTTTCATATCTTTTGTGTCATCTTCGTCTGGACCAAACTGCCCAAAACTTTTTTTGGCATCATGAACATTGAGTGCAAAAAAGGCAATGGCAATAAGAATGAGGAACATTCCCTCAACCCAAGAAATGTTTTGATTGATTGAAACAGAAAGCAAAAACAAGCAAATCAAAATAAAAGCCGCAAATTTCATATTCATAAATTTTGAGTCTTGCTTGAGTTTCAAAAAGCACAGCGCAATCCCAGCAACAAGTCCTGTGTTGGCGATCACTGACCCAATGCTGTTTCCAACCGCGAGGCCAAATGATCCGTTTGCGGAAGACAAAATTGTCACAATCAATTCTGGGAGCGTGGTTGCAATGCTAACAATGGTTGCTCCAATGATGGCTTGCGGGATTTTTGTGCGTTTTGCGATTTGTATTGAACTCTTAACAAACCAATCCCCACCCAAAACAAGCAACACCAAGCCAATTATTAAATATAGACTTGATAAAAATATTTCCATCTTTATTTCCTTTTTGACCTAAAAAAATCTTGTATTAGTTTTTTGCATTCTTCCTCTTTTATTCCGCCAACCACTTCAACTTTGTGATTGAGCACTCCACCCCCAAGAAAACTCGGGTTGCTCGTGCAAAACCCACTTTGAGCGTCATATGCACCAAACACCACCTTGTCCATTCTTGCGTTTAGAATTGCACCTGCACACATTGGACATGGTTCAAGTGTGACAAAAAGCGTGCAACCATCAAGTCTCCAAGAATGCAGTTTTTTGCAGGCCTTTGATATTGCAACAATTTCGGCATGCAAGAGTGCGTTTTGCTTTTTCTCGCGACAGTTATATCCGCGTGCAATGATTTTTTCGCCTTTCGTGACAACCGCTCCGATTGGCACTTCACCTCGTTTTCCAGCAAGTCGCGCAAGCCGCAAAGCTTCATTCATAAATTCTTCCATCTTGTTCCCCTATTTGTGATAAGTTATATTGTTTTCAATGCAAAACGCACGATAAATTTGTTCGAGCAGCAGCACGCGAAAAAGTTGATGCGGAAATGTCATGTCGGACACAGACATCAAAAGATTGGCTTTTTGCTTTATTGTTTGGTCAAGCCCAAATGACGAGCCAATGACAAATGTTATTGTTGAGTTCGTCATTTTTATTTCTTCGAGTTTTTTTGAAAATGAAACACTGTCGAATTTTTTGCCGAACTTGTCCATGACGACAACAAAACCCGTCAAGTGCTTTTCGATGTCTTTTGCCTCGGCATAAAGGCATTGTTCTGGTGTTGAAAGTTTGTTTTTTTCTTGAATTTCAATTATGTTTAAATCACAAAATTTGCCAAGACGCTTTGCATATTCTTCGCACGCCTTGACAAAATATGTCTCTTTTATATTCCCAACCGCCAAAATGTTTATCTTCAAATTCCAAGCCCCCAAATGAACGTGAATATTGTTATTGCAATTCCAAGCGCTAGCGACGCATAAAAGAAAATGTTGTCAACAAACTTTGGTTTGTAGATTGGTTTTACTTCAAGCCCCATTCGCTCAAAAGGAATCTTTATTTTTATTAGCCGTTTGTCGCCTGCAATATCAACTTCTTCGTCAAACACGAGCCCCGCATCACCAGAGCCAACTTCTGGAGATTCAATTTGCCCCATGACCTCATCATGAAGATATTCTTTTGCAATATCACTCTTGACTTTCTCAAATTTCTTGCCATATGTTTCTTTGAAAAGAGCTTTTATGAGGAACACAAGTCCGAACACAGAAATTGCAATCAACACAACAAGAAGAAAAATAGACAAAATTCCATAGTTCGTCAAAAGCGCACCAAGGGCATTAAATGTTTTTGTGAGCGGCAAATTGAGGTCTTGAGCATATGAAAAATAAACATTAATAAAATTGTTCATAAAATGCACAATCATCGCTGGAATTATGCTTCCCGAGGCCATAACCAAGACAACAAGCAAACAACCAATCAAGGTGGCATAGAAAAATTGTGAAATGTTTAGGTGCATGAGTCCAAACAACAGTCCCGAATAGATTATTGTCTTTTTCACTCCAAGTTCAGAAAAACCTTTGACCAAAAGTCCACGGTGAACAAATTCCTCACAAAACCCGGGCAAAATTGCGACAAGAACGATTGACACAACAAAGTCGCCCCAAGTTCCAACACTTGTCGAAGAGCCAGACGCCGCCTGATAACCAAATAACCCTAGGAAAAAATTAAATATCGAAGCCACGCAGATTGTCAAAAAATATGCCAATATTCCAATGGCGATTGAAATTAAAACCGCTTTGAAATTTATTTTTGTAAATTTGAAATCTTTGAAAAGTTCTTTTGGTTTTTTCTTGAAAAACAACAAATATAATCCAAATGTCAAGGCAAACATAATGCCAATTTGAATAAGGATTGAGCCAACATAATCAGATGCAGTGTCAGAAAGTTTAAATAAATCCAAAGCAAAAACAATGCGCACCAAAACAAATGCACAAATCAATATGAAATAAATCAAATTAATTTTAAACAAATCACTTCTTTTTTTCATAAAACCCCGATGTCTAATATATAAAGTCTGCAATCCAAATTGTCAAGGCAAAAATAAGCCCAATCCACAATAGTTTGTTTGTGAGAACTTGCCCGCGAACTTTTCGTTCAAGCAATTTTTCTTGAGATTTTTGAGCCGCGGTCAAATTTTGTTTTTGATTTCTTGTGAAAAGCCAAACAACCAGCCAAATAACAACACCTGTCGCAATGGCACCAAGAATTGCAAAAATGATGAAAGTTGCATTATATTCAATCGCCAATGCCGGATTGTCCCTTAATATATAATTTATTAAAAGAACAACAAAATTATTAGTAAAATGCAAAATCATTGAACACAAGAGATTTTTTGTTATGATGAAGATATAGCAAAGCACAATTCCCAAAATAAATTGATAAACTGTTTGAGACGCGTTGCCATGGAAAAGTGCGAACAAAAATGCCGAAAAGAACACTGCACTTGTCTCACCCATCTCGCGCATGCCGCCAAATATAATCCCCCTGAATATCAGTTCTTCACATATTGCAGGAAGAACTGCGAGCAACAAAACATTGAGCACAAACCAACCAAAATTGTCCATTGGAAGTCCAATCCCGCCAGCCGCCTGATAGCCCACAAGTTCAAGCCCCTTGTCAACGAGTGTGATGAAGTAGTTTAATCCAAAGATGCATAGCAATGCAATTCCAATGGCAAGAAGTGGGTGCCACCATTTCATTTTAAATTCTATTCCACTCGCATGTTTCCAATCAATATTTTTTGTCTTATTAATCAAACAAAAGTAAACAATATAGCAAATTGGTCCAATGGTGCAAGAAACAATTTTCATTCCAAGTCCTTCTGCAAGACCAAAAGCTCCCAGAATAAGATAAATCACGACGGCAAGAAGTTGTGGAACAATGCAACAAACAGCAAATCCAAGTCCGCTGTCATTTGGATCATAATAAAGTTTTTTGTCGATTTTTTGCGTTTTTATAATTTCGTTATTTCTCGTATTCACAAAAACATTTTATCACACAACAAAAATATATCAAATTAATTTTCACATTATTGCAAAGTGACTTGTGTGGCAAATATTTGTGAATTTCGGTCAATTTCCAACTCAATCACGTCTCCACTTTGAAATTCATAGAGTTCAACCCTCAAATCCAAGAGAGTGGAAACCAACTTTCCATTGATTTTTGTGATGACGTCTCCAACTTCCACTCCCGCCTCATCGCACGGACCATTTTCGCTTACGTTCATGACATAAACACCATCTTTTTGAGTTGTTTTGTCATAATATTTTGCAGTTGTTGCATCAAATCCAAAAATTCCAAGATATGGCGTTTCAAAACTCAGTCCGTTTGTGATTTTTTTGAGGACTGGCACACAAATCTCAATCGGGATTGCAAAACCCAAACCTTCTGCCTGACTGGCTTTTAGCGTGTTTATCCCAACGACTTGCCCTCGAAGATTAAACAAAGGTCCGCCAGAATTTCCCGGATTTATACTCGCATCATGTTGAATTAGATTTTGAATATATGAAGTCGTCCCGTCCGAATTTTCAACCTCAACCGTTCGATTGAGAGAAGAGACAATCCCTTTTGTCACAGTTTGTTCAAACTGCAAACTCAAAGGCGTTCCAATCGCCAAAACATCTTGACCCTTTTTTAGGTTGCTTGACGCACTCATCTCAACATATGGAAGATTTGTTCCCGCCTTGAGAATTGCAAGGTCTTGGTCTTTGTCACCCCAAACAACACTTGCCGAAGTCGTGTCATTATTGGCAAGATACAATGTCAAAGTTTTTGCACCATCAATCACGTGATAATTTGTGAGAACATAGCCGCCACTTGCAACCGCCACGCCACTTCCAATCGCTTCGGTTTTTGTTGCTGTTGCCCTGATTGCAACACTTGCAACGCTGACCGCCCTCACGACATCTTCTGCGCTTGATTGAGAAAGAGTCACCATGCGAGGCGTCATGTCAATCGAATAGTCGATTGCATTTCGTCCAAAATCACAACCCGTTAATGGTGCGGCAAAAAACAAAATAATAACAAACAATAATCCCATTTTTTTCATAAAAAATCGCTCCAAAATCAAAAGAATTTTGTGCGATTAGCGAAGATTAAATATTGTTGTTGGCCTGTCTTGTCTGGCAACATCAATCCTTATGTTCTCCCCTTGCTTGATGCCGTGCTCACAAAGATATGAACAGATTGTGTCGAATGCCAAATCCGGAGTGTTGTTTTTTTCGCTCAAATGACTGAGGACAACTTGCTTTGTTCCATATCTCGAAAGTTTTTCAATCGCTTTTGCCGATGCGACATTTGAAAGGTGTCCGTGCCCCGACAAAATTCTGCGCTTGAGCGACAATGGATAGTTGGGGTTGTCCAAAAGCATTTGTTCATCATGATTTGCCTCAAGATAAACCAACACACTTCCCGCAACTTGCGACAAAATTCTATCATTAGTTTGTCCCAAGTCTGTCAAAATACTAAACTTTTTGCCATTTTCCTCAAAAGAAAATCCAAAACACGTATGGCTGTCGTGCGGCAGCGCAATGGGTGTCACTTTTATGCCTCCAATATCAAACGGCATATCAAAAAAGGCCATTTGATTTGCGGGGTTAATATTTTTTTGCTTTGAAAGGATTGCCTGCCATTCATCAACATAAGCATAGATTTTTTTGTTGAATTTTTTTGAAAGTGTGGCAAGACTTCTTATGTGGTCAACATGTTCATGAGAAACAACAACAGCATCAATTTCTTCAAGACTTGCTCCAAGCATATGAAGACGCGCCGACAAATCGCTTATTGTCAGCCCACAATCAATCAGTAGTTTTGTTCTGTCGCCTTCAACATAGGTGCAGTTGCCCGCACTGCCACTGGCAAGATTACAAACTCTCATCGTCTCTCCTAAAACTTTTCCATTATATCACAACTTCATCTCAAAGTATATAATATTTTTTTAATTTTGCTTGACACTATTTTTGTTAAATTGGATAATATAAAAGAAAGGAGAAAAACATATGGAATTAAAAGGTTCAAAAACAGAAAAAAATCTTATGGAAGCTTTCGCTGGTGAAAGCCAAGCAAGAAACAAATACACATATTTTGCTTCTCAAGCAAAAAAAGATGGCTTTGTTCAAATCGCAAACATTTTTGAAGAAACAGCCAACAACGAAAAAGAACATGCAAAACTTTGGTTCAAACATATCAAAGGCGGAAAAATCCCTTCAACAGTTGAAAACTTGATTGAGGCAGCCGCTGGCGAACATGGCGAATGGACAGACATGTATGAAAGAATGGCAAGAGAAGCAAAAGAAGAGGGCTTCAATGATATCGCTGAACAATTTTTGGGTGTTGCAAAAATTGAAAAAGAACACGAAGAAAGATATCTCAAACTCCTTGAGAATGTCAAAAATGGTTCAGTCTTTGAAAAGGGCGAAACAAATGTTTGGATTTGCACAAATTGCGGACATATCCATGTTGGAAAACAAGCACCTCTTGTTTGTCCAGTATGTGCTCACCCTCAAGCATATTTCGAGCTTCGTTCAACAAACTATTAATAAGCAAAAAAAAAGACGAGAAAATTTCTCGTCTTTTTTTATAGCGATCTATAGGAGTCAAACAAATCCTTTTGTTCGTTTTGTTTTTTTATTTGTTGTTCGCGCTGTTTGTTTAAGAAAATTTGATATTTATCTTCATATTCTTTGCTTTTTCTGTTCAAAATATCTTTGTATGGTTTTACATCGTTTATTGCTTTCCCTTTTGCTTCCTCGTGCGACATTGATGCTTTATATTTTGCATACTTTTCTTGACAATAAGTTGATAGGCAACCATCCAAGAAATTTGTCACTCTTCTGGAAAAAACAAAATAAGGTTCCAAGTTGGAAATTATGTATGTCACATAATAACTTTCTTCAAGTTTTCTCAAAGCGAACATAACCATATCTTCTTCTTCGGGAGATAGCAATCTTTCGCCAAATTGCGAAAAGTTGTAATATGTGCTTTTTCCATACTCAATTTCAAGCAGTTCATCACTGCCCCACGCCGCATATCTTCTGCCATAGTCATCTTCAAACATTGGTGCACCGTGCGTTTCAATTTCCTCATACAAACGTAATTGAAATTTTTCAGGATATATGCCCGCATGCATCATAAGATTTGTCAGCATATAACATTCGCCGTGATTTCTATATTCTTCAGAAATATCAGTGCGATCTATCTCTGGTTTATATACACAATCAATATCCATAATCGGGGTGTTTAATCTTCTTCTTTCCGCTTCTTCTTCAGCTTCAATGCTCTTTCGTTCTTGATAGTCGTCATATTTATCTTTGACTTTTTCAATAAGGTTTTTAACAGAATCTTTTATACCCATAACCCCTCCATATATGTTAAGTTTAACATAAATATGGAACATGTCAAGAGTGTTTATTGTTCAATGAACGTGAGAATGTCGTTCATAACTTCATTTCGTCTTGTTTCTTGAACGAGTCCGTGACGGAGTCCGGAATAGAGTTTCATTTGAACTTTGAGCCCAAGGTCAAAATATAGGTCGTAGAGTTTTTTGACAGATTTTGAATAGTCGCCAATCGGATCGTCTTCGCCAGAAATTATAAAAATTGGTTTGGACGTATCAATTTTTGCAAGTTCTTTGACTGAGTAGAGTTTAAGTTGATTTGAAAACATATCTTTGTAGAATGCATTTTCAAAAGGCAAGGCATTCATTTCGTCATCATAAAATTTTTTTGCCTCCTCTTCATCAGATGTTATCCAACTGCCAGTTTTGAATTTTTTTTGATAAGAATTGAAAGACATATTTTCAATGAGATGTGCTTTTTTGTGTGCGCCACCAAATGCGCAAAACAATCCCGACATGAATTTGCCAAAGCGAATCAACGGTTTTTTCATATAGGCAGAACCGCACAAAATCACTTTTTCATATCCAGAATATAGTTGAATGTATCTTTGCAAAATGAAAGAACCATAGGAGTGTCCAAAAACATAGAGAGGCAAATTTGTTTTGCTCTTTATCATTTTGCTCAAAAAAATTTGGTCTTGAACAATATTTTTGAAAAGCGGTTCACGACAAACTCCAATTTGAGACAAATCCCCCGCAGTTTTGCCGTGGGCACGAAGGTCAAGTCCGACTGCAACATAACCGTTTTTATTCAAAAACTTTGCAAAGTCAAAATATGTTCTCATGCTCTCTTGCATTCCGTGAATAATTTGAACAACACCTTTTGGGTTCTCCACTTCGTCAAAAATATAAATGTGTTGTTTTGTGTTGTTGTATGTCAAAAAATCTTCTTCTCTCATCACACCCTCCATTTTCTTGCGACCGCAACTCCGCGTTTCCATTTTTTGTAATCCTTTTGAATTCTTGAATTTCGCCCAGGCAAAAATCTTGCCATTTCGACCCAACGGAAAGCGATGTCGTCAAGACTTTTGAAAGTCCCCATTGCCAATGCACACATAAAGCATGCACCCAAAATTGTGCTCTCCGTCGTTCTCGGAATGAGAATGTCAACCCGACTCAAGTCTGCTTGAAGTTGCATCAAAAGATTGTTCTTTGTCATGCCGCCGTCACAACGCAAGCTTTTTACATCAATTCCACTATCCCTCATTTCTTGCATCATGTCTTCCGCGCGATAAGCAACTGCTTCAAGACAAGCGCGAATCATGTGACACCTGTTTGTTCCTCTATCCAATCCCAAAAAAGCACCGCGTGCCGCACTGTCCCAATAAGGCGAACCAAGTCCGGTAAGCGCAGGAATAAAATAAACTCCGTTTGGAGACTTGACACGTGAGGCAAGTTCTTCAATTTGATTTGTGTTGTCAAAAATCTTGAGCCCATCTTTGAGCCATGTCATTATGCTTCCCGCATTGAACACACTCCCCTCATAAGCATAAGTCGTTTTTCCGTCAATTTGATAAGCAATGGTTGTCAAAAGTTTTTCACTCGTGTTTTCAAGAGTGTCGCCAATGTTTGCGAGCATAAAACAACCAGTGCCATAGGTGTTTTTGACCATGCCTTTTTCAAAACAGCATTGTCCAAAGAGTGCGGCTTGTTGATCTCCCAAAATTCCCGCAACATCAACCTTGCCACAACTGAGTGTTGTTTTTCCAACCACACAATTTGAATCAACCACTTGGGCAAGCCATTCTTTTTTCACGCCAAATAATGAAAGCAATTCTTTGTCCCATTTGCCTTCTTTTATGTTATAGAGCATTGTCCTTGATGCATTTGTTGCATCAGTGACAAACTCACCAGTCAATCGATATAGAAGAAAACTGTCAATCGTCCCCATGCAAAGTCTTTTTTCTTTTTCAAGTTCTTTTGCTTTTGGAACATTATCATATATCCAACGCATTTTTGTCGCGGAAAAATATGCATCGGGAATAAGTCCAGTCTTTTCTCGAATTAATTTGCGTTCTTCTTCACTCAAAGAGTTGATTTTTTTTGCAGTCCTGCGGCACTGCCAGTTTATTGCATTATAAATTGGCTGACCACTGATTCTGTCCCAGGCAACAACTGTCTCACGCTGATTTGTCAAGGCAAGTCCGACAATTTCATGCGCACCAATCCCCATTTCAAGGCATTTTTCCAGGGCGGCAATTTGAGCGGAATAAATTTCGTTTGCATCTTGCTCAACCCAACCGCTTGACGGATATATTTGTCCAATTTTGACCGAGTGCATATTGACAATTTCATTCTTTTCAATGTCAAACACCGCGGCACGAGCTGAAGTTGTCCCCTCATCAATCGCCAAGATATATTTTTTCTTCATATTTCCCCCAATATTCATTAGTTTGACAAACAAAACTGTTTGTGTCAAATCATTTTGTCACACTCCCGTGACAACAATATCTGCTTTTGTGCCCGCGACATTTTTTATCAAAATTTCGCCAAATTTATATTTTTTTGGTGGAATCAAAGCAATTTCATGCAAAACATCGTCAATTTTTGTCTTTTCAACCGGACAAGTGGTTTTGACTGAACAATATAAATCTTTTGAACATTTGACAATGCTTGTCACAATTCTCTTGGGACAAGTCGCCTCGTCCACGCCATATTGTTTTCCCCTCGGACACAAATTCCCCAAAACTTGAATTTGGTCGCCCACATTCGTGATTTCAAGTTGACAGCCAATCGGACACATTATGCAAGTTGTTTTCATTGTTTTTCACCCTCCACAAAAACCACCAAATCACCGGCGGTGTAATTTTTGAGTTCAATCTCTTGCATGCTTCCAGGAAGAATTGCAGGACAAAACTTTTCGGCAATGACATTTCCATTCTGTGCGACTTTTATTTTTGCCTTTTTCAGTTTGGTTTTAACTCGAAAAAATATATTCACATCTCTTGCATTTTCATGGATTTTTTGAGGTATGCAATATGACACCCCATCTCCGGCAGAGATATTGAATGTTTTGTTTTTGCTGCTTTTGTTTATATAGTCAATCGCTCCAAGCGCGGCAATTTCTCCCTCTTCTGCCGCGTTGTCGGCAAGGTCATGAATATGCAAACAATTTCCTGCAACAAAGACCCCGCCAAGAGATGTCATTCTGTTTTCATCGACTGTGGCATTGTTTGATTTTTCAAAAAAATCAATTTTGTTTTTTAGGAGTTCGGTTTCTGGAATAAGTCCAACCGACAACAAAACACAATCGCATTCAACAAACCTTTTTGTTTGGAGTATTGGTTTTTTGTTTTCATCAACTTCTGCAACCCAAACACCCTCGACGCGTTCTTTTCCAACAACTTCAACAATTGTGGTTGAATATTGGAGCGGAATGTCAAAATCTTCAACACACTGGCGAATGTTTCTTTGAAGTCCAGCCGAAGTTTTGCCAATCTCAAATATCCCCACAACTTCTGCGCCCTCAAATTTAAGGCGTCTTGCAAGGATAAGTCCAATGTCGCCGCTTCCCAAAATAACCGCTTTTTTGCCGACAAGTTTTCCATGATGATTTATCATTTTTTGTGCAAATCCTGCAGTATAAACGCCAGCAGGCCTAGCTCCCAAAAGACTCACGCCTCCCGCTGTTCGCTCGCGTGCACCAGTTGCCAAAATCACAGCACTGCATTTTATTTTTTGCACACCGCTCTCGTTTGTTATTTCAACACAACCCCTTTTTATGTCTGTCACAAATGTGTTCGTCAAAATGTCCAAATTGTCATTTTTTAGATCCTCAAGCATTTTATGAACAAACTCGGGGCCCGTCAGTTCTTCTTTAAAAAATTTCAGCCCAAATCCGTTATGAATACACTGGTTCAAAATTCCACCCAGTCTTTCATCTCGTTCAACAAGAAGAGTTTTGTATCCTTTGCGTGAGGCAACCTTGCTCGCATTCAGCCCCGCTGGACCCGCGCCAACAACCACAATATCATATTTATTCATTATTTGCGCCTCCATTTTTAACCTCATATGGCACAACACGCGAACCTGTTTGTTCTTTGCAAACATCGCTCATGTTCATGTGGCTCTGTTTGGATATGATTTGCAAAATTTTGCTTCCACAAAATGCCCCCTGGCATCTTCCCATTCCAGCACGCACCCTTCGCTTGATTCCATCAATGGTTTTTGGGTGAAGTGGACTTGAAAGCGCTTCTTTTATTTCGCCCAAACTCACATTTTCACAGCGGCAAACAATTTTTCCATAATCAGAATCGCGTTTTATCACCCTGTTTTTTTGACCGAACGAAAGTTCGCTCATTCTCGTGTATGGTGTGCGGCGCTTTGCCTTGATTTTGCCAGTCTCTCCGAGCATATTCTTGACATATTCACCAATCGCCACCGCACTCGTAAGTCCAGGGGAACATATTCCGGCAATGTTTATAAGTCCATCAACAAGTTTGCTCTTTTCAATAATGAAATCGTCCCCAACATAGCACCTAACTCCGGCAAATTGCCTGATTGAATCACGCGCAGGGAAAACACCAAACATATTGGATATGCTTGTCCTGATTTTTTCCAACCCCTCACTCGTTGTGTCTTTGTCGTCCTCGCCTTCACTCGCGGTTGGTCCCAAAAGCACGTTGCCATCAATGGTTGGCGTTGCCAAAATTCCTTTGCCAAGTGCTGTTGGAAGAGGAAACACAGAAAGTTTTACAAACATTGGTTCAGACTTGTCCAAAACATAGTATTCACCCTTTCTGAATTTGAGGTCAAAAATTTCACCGCCAACAAGTTTGGATATTTCATTAAAACCCGCCCCGCTTGCATTGATTAGACATTGTGCTTTGAAGGTTTTGTCGGAATGAATCAAAAAGCAGTCTTTTTTCTCAATTTTTGTTATGTTTTGTTCAAAATAAATTTTTCCGCCATTGATAACCGCTTCCTCGGCAAGTGCAATTGTTAGCATATATGGACTGATGAGTCCAGCATTTGGTGCATAGAGCGCAAATGAATTTTTATCGACAAGTTTTGGGCATAGTTTTTGAACTCGTTTTTTGTTTAGAATTTTTAGTCTTTTAACGCCATTGTGTTTGCCGCGCTCATACAGTTTTTTGATTGCCGAAATGTCGTCTCCAACAACAATCGCACCGCACCTGGAAAACGAAATTTTAAGACGTTTTGCAACTTTTGGAATGAGTTTTGCGCCCCTCACGTTAAGGAGTGCTTTGAGAGTCCCCTCTTTTGCATCAAAACCGGCATGAATGAGCCCAGAGTTCGCTTTTGACGCACCAAGTGCAACATCGTTTTCTTTTTCCAAAAGGACACATTTTTTGCCAGCAAGAGTCAGCGCGTCAAACACCGCGCATCCAACAACTCCACCCCCAATAATGGCATAATCAAACATACTCCCTCCTCTCACGGATTTGCAGATTTTTTTGTAAGCCCTGTCCAAGAAAGCATTGTTCTGAAAAAATCACCAACATAAGTCATATATGCGGCGCGCAAAATGGCTTTTATGTTTTTTTGCTCTTCGTGCTCAAGCATATCCAAATCATCAAGCAGTTTTATTCCAAGATTTGACGCTTCTTTCTCGACTGCAAGAAGTCGCGACTTATAAATGAGAAGCACAAAAAACAGTGCAATCGATAATGCACAAAGAGCGATTCCAACAAAAAATGTTATGCCCTCAAAAAACAAGCACACAATTCCTGCAATAAAAAGCGGTGTTATAAACTTGCAGCCAATGGATACAAAATTCCTGATTTTTGTGCAACGGCGAAATTTTTTTGTGTCCGCCTTTCGTTGCATGGCATGTCCAAGTTCATGAGCAACAACGGCAAGAGATGAAATTGAGTTGTCATTCATTGTGTTTTCGCTCAAAATCAAAGTGTTTGAAAAATAGTCATAAGCATCTGAAAAATCACCTTTTCGTGAAATGATGTTGAGTTTTCCATCAAGTTTTTTGTCTCGAACAAACTCCGCAAACTGAAATGCTGTCAAATATGATGAGTTTTTTACATCTTTGAATTCTTCAAAAATCTGTTTGAATCGCAAAAAAGAATTTGAGGAAATTGATATTGCCACAATCAAAAACAAAACAAGAACAACAATCGCAACAATCCAAGCAATTTTCACATAACACCCCAAAAATTCAATTCTTCTTCAACAGTTGTTTGTTCGCCGTGCCCAGGGAAAATATTAAAGTTTTTCGGCATGCTCAAAACTTTTTCTATTGACTCTTCTTCGTCTTTTTCACTTCCCGTTGGCAAATCTGTTCTCCCATATCCGTCACGGAAAATCAAGTCCCCCACAAATATGTTGTCATTCAACACATAACTCATTGAGTCGTCAGTGTGTCCAGGTGTCTCAATGCACAAAAACTCTTCTCCGCAAACTTCAATTTTGTCACCATTGCGAACAAAGTTTATGCTGTCTTCACATTTTTCCACGCAAAAAGGTCTGTCGCCATAAAACTGTTTTTCGTGATGATGGATTTTTTCATAGCAGCGCTCATGCATATAACACCTTGCCCCAAAAGTTTTGATTATTTTCTCAAGGTTGATTGCATGGTCAAAATGCGAATGTGTGAGAAACACCGCCTCAAGTTTTTTGCCTTCAAGCGCATTCTGGATTTGTTCTGTTGTCGCACTCGCGTCCACGAGCACCGCCCCATCTGTGAGGGCAAGCAAATAATTGTTTGTTTTTAGCGGTGTGGACTGAAGAATCGTCATATCAAATTGCATATTTAATTATCCACCAAAATTGTTGTTTTTGTCAATCAAAGCAATGTATTCCAAAAATTTATGTTCTCGAATTGGCATCATGCTCCCGTCTTTGAAATATATGAGGAGTGCGGGCGAGATGTTTTTGTATTTTTCAACAAATTCAAACTTTTCAACTCCCACCTGCTCAATTTTATTCTTCACTTTTGCATGATAGTTAAAATACATAATTTATCTTTTGCAAAACAACATTAATATAAACATAAATAATTTGAATGCGAAATGTTCAAAAAGTTTGCTAATAAGTGAAGTTTTGATATAATAAATCAGAAAAAAAGGAGCGACCCGTGAAAAAACAAGAAAAAATAAAACTTATTGTCGACACAGACCCTGGAGTTGACGATGTTGCAGCGCTTATGTTCGCGATGTTTGAAGATATGCTCGACATAAAGCTTCTCACAACAAATGCCGGCAACAGACCAATCGAAATAACCACGAGAAACACTCTTCATCTTTTGGAAAAATATGGGCTCGACATTCCGGTTGCACGCGGAGCAGAAAAACCTCTCCGTCGCGAAAGATTGGATGCCGCTCACATTCATGGGAAAGAAGGAATGGGCACATACGTCCCACAAGAACCAAACAACTTGAAGTGTGTTGACGGAACCGCAGAAGACAATATGTTCAAAATCATATGCGAAAATCCACACGAAATCACGCTTTGTCTTTTGGGACCTCAAACAAATGCCGGACTTCTTCTCACAAAATATCCCGAGGCCGCAAAACTCCTAAAACAAATTGTGTTTATGGGCGGCTCTCCCTATGGCTACAAAAAAACCAAACCACACATTTCTTTTAACATCTCTTCAGACCCCGAGGCATTTGACATCGTTCTCAAGTCTGGCGTTCCTCTCGTCATGATTCCAAGTGAAATTGGCCGCAGAATGACTCACCTAAACTATGAGCAAGTCATGGAACTTTCAAAAATGAACGATAGTGGAAAATTTTTGCTTGAACTCTATAAAGATTATTGGGAGCCGGGGTTTGAAGACCAGCGAATTGCAACAAACGACACTTGCGCATTTCTCTATCTCATTCAGCCAAAAATTTTCAAAACAAAGCGCGGTGACATTTTTGTCGATCTTGACCAAACGCCAGGAAAAACAACAATAAACTTCTCTCGTCAAGGAAAATCTTTGATAGTCATGAATGCAAACGGAAAAAAGTCATTCAAACTTATCAAACAAGGTCTAAAAAAGTTGGACAATTTCAAGTTTTATAACTAAAAAAAGAGTCGATCACGACTCTTTTTCATTATTTTTTTTGGCTGCAAGTGCATCAAGTGCCAAAAGT
The DNA here is from genome assembly GCA_051889215.1 of Christensenellales bacterium. Lineage (GTDB taxonomy): Bacteria > Bacillota > Clostridia > Christensenellales > UBA1242 > UMGS1470. Next base: position 2,143 of record JBJFDC010000026.1, on the reverse strand, counting down.
TGCTTGTGTTGCGACTCCAACACTTTTTCTTTAATCATGTTTGCCACGTCTGTGACATCGCCCGTCGTTATTCCTTTTTCAAGCGCATCAAAATATGCTCTTTTATTTCTTGCCTTGATGACGATTGTTGGAAGTCTGTGCTTTGCAAGCTCATAGTTGACCAAAAGTCTTGCCGTTCTTCCATTGCCGTCAGAGAACGGGTGTATTTTAATAAACTCACAATGCAAAATCGCCGCCTTCACAATTGGAGCCATCTCGGTTTCTTCATTATACCATTTGAGCAACGCTTCCATTCGCGCTGGCACTTTTGGGCTGCTAACAGGTGTCCAATTTGCCCCAACAACATGACAACTTCCATAAGAATATTCATTTCTATAATATGATGGAACATCAAATTTTCCCGGCAAAACCATTTCATTTGCAGTTGTGATGAGGTCATGACTCAACGGCTTGAAAAACCCAATGCTCTTGTGTTGCAGTTGCGAAAAGCGTGCCTCTTTTAACACAAACTTGAGTGCTGCCAAATGTTGATTCGTAAAAGACAAAATCCCAAGCTTTGGATTGGTTGCCAAAACAACGCACCCTCGCACCGACTCTCTTGCCATGGTCACAGGGTCGAGATTGTTTAATGCCTTCTTTTTTTTGCTGCTATGCACAATTTCAGTGTTTTCATCTTCCAAAAAAGCAGTCACGTCAACATCTTCAACACCCTCAATCAAGTCGCTCTCTTTAATAAAATCAAGGTCAATACGCTCATTCAAGTCTTTGACTATCTTTTTTGACCCACCTTTATGCATAATTTTCTTTCGGTTTTTGTTGACATCTGAAAAATCTATATCTTCACAATGATATTTGTTTTTTATGTCTTGTGCATATTGCTCAACTCTTTCTTCCAAAAACATTTTCGCACCTCTTGTTTGATTATGCCAAATTCAAACGAAATTTGCAATACCAAAAGCAAATTTGTTTTCAAAAACTTTTTTTCAAAAAACACTTGCCAAACAACACTTTGTTTGATAAACTAATTTTCGCTTGTAAAAAATAATGAGTGGTTTAAAGCGGCGGTCTTGGGGCGAAGTCCCAAATAGACTCAACAGCAAGCAAACCTCGCGGACTCGTTGACCCAACAAAACTTAATATCAAACCTTGCGTCTCGTTTTGGCAAACCGTTGCAACGGTTTTCTGACCGACGCAAAAACAAACGTGGAGAATTGGCTGAGTGGTTTAAAGCGGCGGTCTTGAAAACCGTTGACGTGAGAGCGTCCGCAGGTTCGAATCCTGTGTTCTCCGCCACGGGGAGGCTGTTGGACAAAATCGTCCATTTCAGCCTCTTTTTCTTTGAAAATTTCTTGTATTTCATTAAAATGGGAGTCCGAACTATCGGCACTCCCATTTTTATTTTCTTGTGTTTCTTTTTTCTCAAATTTTTCTAAAATTCTTTTGGCATAGAGTTCGTCATTATTTATTGCAAGTTCTTTATCAGGGCCTTTGTTTCCACACATAATCACAATAACTTTATCATTAAATAAAATTATCTTTTTGATAAATCTATTGAAAAACTCATTACGTTCAAACACATCGTCATACTCTTTGTTTGCAAAGAGTGTTAGAAAATTCTTCACATCTTCAAATTTTAGTGGTTTATCAATTTTGGTCTTTTCTTCTGCAATCTTTAACTGAATGTCTGCCCTATCATTTTCAAGTTTATAAAGCGTTTCACGAATAGTAACCGAAACTATACCCTGTTCCATATTCTTCACAAGGCTATTAATTTTATTGTTTATTTGCCTTAATTCTTTTTCAAGACATTTAAGGACAACATTGTTAGAGAGTTCTTCATTGAATTTATCTACAACCATGCGTGCAATCTCGTCAATTTTAGTTGGGGTTAAAATGTATTGTTTAGTTTTGTCAATTATAAGTTGTTCAAGTTCTTGCTTGCGATAGTTTCTCAGTTCGCACGCCTTGCCCTTAACCTTTTTGGTATGGCATTTATAATATTTATACCTCGTTCCCAAATGACTAGACCCAGACTCAGCAATCACACTTTCACCACAATATCCGCAGAATATTTTGCCTGTTAAAAAGTATGGGTCATATTTATCTTTTTTGTAATTTCTGCGATAGTTCTCCATCATGCCAT
>JBJFDC010000025.1:0-2985 GCA_051889215.1 Christensenellales bacterium | reverse complement strand
GTCGCCTCCGCCTGTTTTTTGCGCAAGGACTGCTTGTTGTTGGTCATCGCTATCGCTGTCACACTTTCGTTTGCGTTATTGGGATTTTTGGACGATTTTATCAAAATCAAATTCCATCAAAACCAAGGACTAAAACCCTATCAAAAAATAATTGGTCAGTTGGGCATATCAACAATCATTGGCCTGTTTGCCTATTTCAATAACATTGTTCCAAATCAAATTGTTTTGCCTTTTTCAAACATCACGCTCAATCTTGGTTGGGGAATCATTCCTTTTGTCGTTTTGGTTATGATTGCAACGACAAACAGCGTCAATCTCACGGACGGACTTGATGGACTTGCGGGAGGAGTGAGTTTTGTGTATCTTTTTGGTTTTGCGGCACTGATGTTTGTTTTTATATCAAACATTAACTCAACTTTTTTGCAGTCAGAGCAATTTAATCTCATTTTGGGGGCATCTGCCATGATGGGAGGACTGGGTGGATTTTTGTGCTTTAACTGCAACAAGGCAAAGATATTCATGGGTGACACTGGATCTCTTGCTCTCGGTGGATTTATTGGAACGCTTGCAGTATTTTCGGGACTAGAACTATATCTTCCAATTTTGGGAATTATGTTTGTGCTGTCGGCACTATCTGATATCATTCAAGTCTTGCACTACAAACGCACAAAAAAGCGCGTTTTTCTCATGGCACCGCTGCATCATCATTTTGAAAAAAGAGGGGTGCATGAAAATCGCATTGTTGTAATATATATATTTATAACAATGGCGATTAGCGTTCTTTCGATTGCGATAACGCTTGCGGTGAGGTGATATGAGAAAACAAAAATCTGTTCTTATTTTGGGATATGGCGTGACAGGAAAAGCTTGCGTGAAATACTTTCTCTCAAAAAGATACAAGGTTTTTGTTTGTGCAAACGACGTTGAAGAAATTGAGGGCTGCGAGGTGATTTCGTCAGTCGAAGAAGTGTTGAAAAACAACATAAAACTATGCTTGACAAGTCCTTCAATAAACATAAAAAAAGACGTCTTTTGCACACATCTCAAAAAATTTGGCATTTGTGTTATGACAGAGCTTGAATATTGTTTAAAAAAAATCAAAGCAAAAACAATCGCAGTCACTGGAACAAATGGAAAAAGCACAACGGCATCGCTAATTTATGAAATTTTAAAACAAAAATATCCTTGCATTCTTGCGGGCAATATTGGAACACCTCTTATTTCGCAAATTGATTCCATTTCAAAAAGGACAAAAGTTGTGATTGAGGTGTCATCTTTTATGCTTGAAAATATGAATGATTTTCGCTTTGATGTTGCATGCCTTCTCAATCTTTCACCGGACCACGAGAATTGGCACGGAACTGTCGAAGACTATTTCCAGGCAAAACTCAAAGTTTTTTTGGGTCAAACAAAAAAGCAAGTTGCCATCATCAACTATGACGACAAAATCGTGTTTGAAAGAACAAAACATATTTGTTCATCAATTTTATATTTTTCCAAAACTCAAACTGTCAAGGGTTGTTTTCAAAGAGATGGAAAACTTTGTTTTTGTGATGGAAACTTTGATGATGTCATGAATGTCAAAGATGTCTCACTCCGCGGTGAAAAAAATCTCGAAAACGTCATGTGCGCCTTGGCGGTGGCAAAGCATTTTGATGTTGACAACAAAATAATAAAAGGTGTTATTTCAAATTTCAAACCACTTCGACATCGCATTGAATTTTGTGGCGAAAAAAATGGAGTGTGCTTTTTTAACGACTCAAAAGCAACAAACATTTCATCAACACTTTGCGCTCTTGATGGTTTTGAAAAAAATGTAATTCTTCTTCTTGGTGGTCAGGCAAAAAATCAAAATTTTGATAAACTTTTTGAAAAAGACATGAAAAACATCAAATTTTTTGTGATTTTTGGCGAGGATAGAGAAATTATTGCAAAATCGTTAAAAAATTTTACAAAGAAAAAATGTTATAAAATCGCAAAAACTTTTGATGCGGCTTTTGAATTTGCAAAAGAAATTGCACAGAGTGGTGATGTTGTTCTTTTGTCACCAGCGTGTGCAAGTTTTGACGAATTTAAAAATTTTGAAGAACGCGGAGAAAGATTCTGTGAAAAAGTCAAACAAATATAAACTCAATTTAAAGTTTTCACGAACTCAAGTTGTTGTGCTCGTGCTTGTTTTGTTCCTTGTGGGGTTTGGCTGTCTCATGGTTTATTCGGCAAGTTCATATGTTGCTGCAACACGCTATCACAACCAATATTATTTTTTGATTAAACAAATCATTGGCGCGGTTTTGGGCACAGTGTCTCTTGTTGTGTTTTCGTTCATTGACTATCACAAATTTATAAAATGGAGATATGTGATAATTGCGGTGTCGGTTGTCCTCATGGTTTTGGTTTTTGTTCCAGGCATTGGCGTTGAGAATTATGGTGCAAAAAGGTGGATTCGACTTCCGGGAACCACAATTCAGCCAAGCGAGATTTGCAAGTTCGTGTTTGTTTTGTATGCGGCATGGTATTTGGGAGAGAACTATCACAAAGTCAAGACATTCCGCGGCATTCTGCCAGTTCTCGTCTTGGGTGGGATTTTTTGCTTGCTCATCATCGCCGAGCCAAATATGTCAATCACAATGTGTTTGGGGATTGTCCTTCTCATCATGCTGTTTGTTGGCGGTGCAAGTGCAAAGCAGTTTGCGTTTGTTGGAGTTCCTGCGCTTTGCATGGTTCCAGTGCTTATTGCGATTGAACCATATCGAATGAAAAGACTTGTCGCATTTCTCGACCCTTGGGCAAATCCGCAAAGTGAGGGGTTTCAACTCATTCAGTCGCTCTATTCAATTGGCTCTGGCGGGTGGTTTGGAGTGGGGCTGTTTAATTCCCGCCAAAAGTATTTGTTTTTGCCATTTTCGGAAAGCGACTTTATTTTCTCAATCATTGCCGAGGAATTTGGCTTTGTCGGTGCGGGGCTTTTGCTCGTGGTCTTTGCGG
>JBJFDC010000024.1:0-15332 GCA_051889215.1 Christensenellales bacterium | reverse complement strand
AGGTCAGCAATCTTGATCATGTTAAGTTCATCAGCAAATTTAGCAATCTCGCTTATTTCCGCCCCACTCGCATAAACTCCGCCAACAACAGCGCCCATTGATGTTCCGGCAATGGCATATGGTCTGATGTTATGCTCTTCCAAAACTTTGAGCACTCCAGTGTGGCAAAAACCTCTTACTCCACCACCGCCAAGCGCTAGTCCAATTTTTACTTTTGACATATAAACCCTTTGAAAAACATATTTTAGTTTGTGCTATTGATTAACTAATATATATATTAATTAAATAAAACGAGGATGTCAACGCCAAGCATGATGAAATCAACAAAAATTTTTTTTACATTATTGATTTTTGCCTTTATTCTCCTTATTATAATTTCTCCTTCAAAATATATGGCTGTCGCTCTTGATGGGGCTTTGGTCTGGGCGACAATTCTTTTGCCATCTCTATTTCCTTTTATGTTCTTCTCAAGATTGTTCACGACATTTGATGTTGCTCAAAATTTGTCAAAACCTTTTTCACGAATAACCAACACCCTATATAATTGTCCATCTGACTCTGCTTATGTTTTTTTGTTGAGCATTCTTTGCGGTTATCCAATCGGAGCAAAACTCACCTCTGACCTATACCTCGATGGGACAATATCAAAAGGACAAGCATATCGAAGTGTTTCATTTGTGTCAAACTGTGGCCCGATGTTCATCATTGGAAGTGTTGGCGCGGGAATGCTCGGATCAATGCACGCAGGACTTGTGATTTTAATCTGTCACATCGTCGGTTCGCTCATCAATGGTCTCATCTATCGCAATGCTTGGAGAAATCTCGATTCCGACCGAATGCCAAGCAAAACGTCCTTGGGAGAAAAGCAAAATATTTCTGATGTCGTGTTTTCGTCGATAAATTCAATGCTTATGATTGGGGCGTATGTCATCATTTTCTTCATTGTTTCTGAAATTTTATTATCGCTAAAAGTTTTCTTGCCATTTAGTTATATATTGGGAAAAATTGGAGTAAATCCTCAAATCACCGAGGGCTTTTTGAGCGGGCTTTTGGAAATCACAAAGGGTGCGAAAAGCGTGAGTGGTGCCACAACAAATCTTCGCATCAGTGTGCCACTGATTTGCTTTTTGCTGACTTTTGGAGGATTCTCAACTTTTATGCAATCGTTCACATTTTTGGAAAAAACAGGAATGAAGAAGCGTACTTTGTTTATGCAAAAAACAACACAGGCATTATTTGCGACTGTGTTGTGTGTCATTATATCGTTAATTGTTTTTTAGCCAAGGTTTGCATAAAAATCAGCAATGGTTTCTTTGAGTTCTTTATAAATAAATCTGATGCTCTTGATTCCCCCGCCAACATAATCAAAACCAATGAGCAAAGCGTTGAGAAGTTTGAAATCTTCAAGTTCGCACGCCCGCTTTATTCCTTGGAGCATGATTGTTGCATTATCTTTGAGGTCTGGTTTGAGGTGATAATCATATTGAATCGTCGCAATGATTTCATTGACTATTTTTGTTATGTCACCAAAAATGGTCAATCTTGGCTCTTCAAATTCTGGTTTTGTTTGTTGACTTTGTTCTTCCATTTTTTGCTCCTTTCTTTCCTCGTTCATTCTCTTTTGCGCCTCAATTCTTTCCTTATGTTCTTGCAAAGGGTCATTCTTTTGAATTTTTTGCACACGTTCTTCAATGACAAGAGGAAGTTCAAACATATCACTTATTGCATTCCTAAATGGCTTTATAACCTCATTTGCAAAATTTTCATACTCTGATATTTTTCCGTCTTCAGATGAAAAATAATCTTTTAAAAATGACTGAAAATCAATTTTATGCTTTGAAATATCAACCAAAATACAAAACACCATTGGAAGAATTTTGTATTTTTCATCTGGCATTTTGAAATATCCCGGTTTTGTTGGCAATTTGATTTTGGCTCTGATGAATTCTCTATCAAAATTAAAATTTGCCATGCATTCAGATAGCAGATTATAAACTTCTTTGCTCTCTGTGATGTCTTGAAGAATTTTTGAAATTTTTGAATCCGCCAAAATAAATTTGCCATCAATGAGTTCATTGCAACTCAAAATCACATTCATTATTAAGTTTTTTTCATCATTTGCAATTGTCATTTTTTCCTCACTTTTTGATAATAACACACAATAAAAAAAAATAAAAGTAAATATTGGAATTTATTTTGAAAAAGCATGACAACCAAAATTTGCTTTGATATAATAAACACAATGGAACATAGAGATCAAACTTTCGAACGCGACCAAACAACTGGCAAGCTAATTTTGCTTTGGGTTATGGAAAAAATGGAGATTCCCCTAACGGAAAACTCCATTCTTGACATCTGCACAAGCAAAAATAATTGGCTCAACTACATGGAATGCAAAGAACTCATGTGGGAACTTCTCAATTCCGGATTTCTATATAAAACAGAAGAAGCAGAAAACGAAGAGCGATACACGATTACCTATGAGGGTCGAAATTGTCTGTCCCACTTTTACAAACGCATTCCTTTGAGTATGCGCGAAAAAATCACTGATTATGTCAAACTGAACAGAATGAATGTCAAACGTTCGCAAGAATATCTTTCAGACTACACAAAAAACAGTGATGGTTCATTCACTGTCAGTTTGCGCATTCGTTCGCAACTGGTCAATCAACCAATGTTTGAACTCAAAATCAAGGCCCCTTCAAGAAACTCTGCGATGAACGCCTGCAAAAAGTGGCAAGAACTTGCTCCATCGGTTTATGAAAACATATGCGAAACTTTGATTGATGAATAAAAAAAGTCGAGAATAATCTCGGCTTTTTTGATTATAAATCTGCAAGTGCTTGCTTGGTTTTTGTGAGAAGTGATTTGTTTTTTTCAAGTTTTTCACGTTCTTTTTCAACGAGTTCATGAGGCGCACGAGCGATGAAATTTTGATTGCCAAGCATTCCTTCACTTCTTGCAATTTCTTTTTTGAGAGTGTCGATTTCTTTTTCAAGACGCGCTTGCTCTTTTGCTGTGTCAACGAGTTCATTCATTGGGATATAAATATTTGCTATTTCCCCCAAGATTTTGACATGTTTTTCTTCTATTTCATCTTCCGACAAAACAACTTTGATTGAGTTTCCAAATCCCAATTTGCTGATGACATCAAGTGACTTTTCAACAAGGTCTTTTTCACTCAAAATTTCAACAAAAAGCGCCGTTCTCTTGTTGTCTGCGACATTCATTTCCGAACGCAGATTTCTTATTGATTTGATGATTGAAATAATCTTTTCAAATTTTGTTCCATCTTTGAAATTCAATTTTTCAGAATATTCAGGATAACTTTCAATCATGATGCTCTCACCATGATTTGGAAGTTCTTGATAAATGCATTCTGTCACAAATGGAATGAATGGATGAATGAGTTTCAAAACACCTTCAAGCACATAGACCAAAATGTTCATTGTTTTGTTTTTAATAGTTTTGTCTTGGCTATAGATGTTGTTCTTTGATGCCTCAATATACCAGTCGCAGAATTTTGACCAAATAAAGTCAATAAGACTTGAAATTGCAATCCCCTGTTCATATTTATCCATGTGTCGCGTGACGTGTTTAACGAGTTTGTTATACTCGGTCAAAATCCATTTGTCGGCATAATTTTGAACACACTTTGAAATATCTTGCTTTTCATATTCATCGAGATTCATAAGAACAAACTTTGAAGCATTAAAAAGTTTGTTGATAAATATTTTTGAGCTTTCTGCTTTGCTCTCGGTGTATTTCACATCAGCACCCATGCTCATTCCATGAACGAGAGACATTCGGAGTGCGTCGGCGCCATATTTGTCAATGAGTTCCATTGGGTCAACACCATTGCCCAAAGACTTGCTCATTTTTCTTCCGATTCCATCGCGAACCAAGCCGTTTATGACACAATGTTCAAATGGAACATCGCCCATGAATTCAAGTCCGGAGAAAACCATTTTTGAGACCCAGAATGCGATAATGTCATATCCTGTGACAAGAGTGCTTGTTGGATAATAAGTTTCAAGGTCTTTTGTGTGATTTGGATATCCAAGAGTTGAAAATGGCCAAAGAGCAGACGAGAACCATGTGTCAAGAACATCAGGGTCTTGAACAATGTTATGGCTTCCGCATTTGGAGCAAACATGAACATCGTTTTCTTCGACCATGAGATTGCCGCAATCTTGACAAGTGTATGCAGGAATTCTGTGACCGAGCCAAATTTGACGAGAAATGCACCAGTCTTTTATGTTTGCAAGCCAGTTGATATATTGTTTTTCAAAACGTTTTGGGAAGAATTTCAACTTTCCATTCTTGACAACTTCAATCGCTGGTTTTGCAAGGTCTTCCATCTTGACAAACCATTGAGTTGAGATTTTTGGTTCTGTTATTGTGTGGCAACGTTGACAAGTTCCAACTTTGTTTTTGTATTTTGTGATTTTGACAAGATAACCCTCTTCTTCAAGTTTTTTGACAACTTGTTTACGCGCCTCAAATCTGTCGAGCCCGGCAAATTCACCTGCTGCTTCATTTAGTATTCCGTCATCGCCAATACATGAAATCACATCGAGATTATGACGAAGTCCAAGTTCATAGTCATTTGGGTCGTGTGCGGGAGTGATTTTAACCGCGCCAGTTCCAAAATCCATTTCAGAATATTCGTCAGCAACCACAGGAATTGGTCGATTGACGAGTGGAAGAATAACATTTTTCCCAATAGTGTCCTTATAACGAGGGTCACGAGGGTTGACTGCAACTGCGGTGTCGCCAAACATTGTTTCGGGACGTGTGGTTGCAACAACAATCTCACCCGTTCCGTCCTCATATGGATATCTTATTGACCACAAAGACGTGTTTTGGTCAACATATTCGTTTTCGATGTCTGAAATTGCACTCTTGCAATGTGGGCACCAGTTGACAATTCTTTTGCCTCTATAAATCAAATCTTTTTTGTAGTATGAAACAAATACATGTCTGACTGCACGATTGAGGTTTTCGTCCATCGTAAATGCTTTTCTATCCCAATCGCAAGAAACTCCCAGAGCATATTGTTGCTCGCAAATTCTGTTTCCAAATTTGTTATACCAATCCCAACCAAGTTTGACGAATTCATCTCTGCCAATTTCTTCTTTGGTTTTTCCTTCTTTTGTGATTGACTCAACGACTTTTGCTTCTGTTGCAATAGCCGCATGGTCAGTGCCAGGAAGCCAAAGCGTGTCAAAACCTTTCATCCTCTTATATCTGACGAGAATGTCTTGAATTGTATTATTTAACGCGTGACCAATATGAAGTTGTCCTGTGACATTTGGTGGTGGCATAACAACAGAAAAATGCGGTTTATTTGAATTTGCATCAGCATGAAAATATTTTTTTTCAAGCCAATTTAAATATATGCTTTTTTCGAATTCTTTTGGTTCATAAGTCTTTTGCATAATTTTCTCCCCTTTTCAAAAAAAACATAGGAAGCAGTTCCTATGTTCGTTTTCTCACAAATTTGACAAATTAAATTTTGATTATCATAACAATCAGAGCCACCAGAATCATAACGAGAGCGAGTCCCTTGAGAGCAAGATACAATTTGTCGGCCTCATCAATGTCTTGCTTCTTTCTGGCAATTCTTGTGATTTTTTTTGCCAAAAGTGTGAGTGCAAGTCCCACGGCCGCCAAGATTATTCCCGCAATAACATTTGCTCTTGAAATAACAGTGACAAAATCTTCCAATAACAGCATTTCGTTTTCTCCTTGATGTTTTTGATTATAACAAATGCAAAACCAAATTTCAAGTGTTTTTTATTATTTTTATTGAGTTTGTTTATTTTACAAAAAATTCGACAATATTTAATAAAAAAATTTATTATAAGCAAAATAGATTTATGAAATCAAAATTGGTTATACTTCTTCTTATTTCGTTGTTTTCGTCAAGTCTTTTGGCAAGTTTTCTTCCGTCACTATTGAGTCCAACAAAATATGAAAATATGTCCATCGAAGAACAAATGAGATATAACGATGCTCAAGAACTTGAACCATATTCAACAACGCACTACGACAACAACATCGTCACAGTCGAAAAACTAAATTGGTTTTCAGTTGTCAACTCTTTGTTTGAAAAGTTCACTGATGCACGAGTTGTTGATGTTGAAACCAAAAAAGAATATAAAGTCCGCCGTGTCGGCGGATATAATCATGCAGATGTCGAAGCACTCACCACCAAAGACACCGCAACTTTCAAGAGTCTATATAATGGAACTTGGAGTTGGACAAGGCGTGCGGTTTGGGTGCAAGTTGGCAAAATTTGGATTGCGGCATCAATCAACGGAATGCCGCACTCCTATTCATATATTTCTGACAACAACGAAGACGGTCACACATGCATACATTTTTATATGAGCAGAACTCATGGCTCAGACAACCTTGACCCCGCTCACCAAAACGCAGTCAACACGGCTTATGAGCGACAAAATGAACTTGTTGACTACTTGTTAAAGCGTTAATCAACATAAATCATGCGTCTGCAATGCTCGCATTCAAGATACCCTTGTTCTTTGAGTTTTGATTGTGCTGCATATGAAAGTTCCATCATGCAACCACCGCAACTCTTGTCCATGAGAGGCACAAGAACTGGGAAAATTCTGTCTTGACGAATTGACTTATATTTTGCCAAAACTTTTGGTTCAACCTCTTTTTCAAGGTTTTTGAGTTCAGCATAAACTTTGTCGAGTTCGGGCTTGATTTCGGACTCTTCTTTTTCATACATCGCCTTTTGTTCGTTATATTTGTTTCTCGCTGAACCATATCTCTTTTTTGTTTGTTCAAAGTCGTTGAGGGTTGAATTAACCTGCTCTGCGATTGCCATAAGCTTTTTCTCAAGTGCATTGAGATTGTTTGAAATGACAGCAATTTTTTCAAAAACCTTGTCAACATTTTCTGCCGATTCTTTGTTCAAATCAACTTTTGTCAATTTGTCAAGGAGGTCGCAGTTTTCTTTGTATTTGTTTTTGAGTTGATTGTATGAGTGCAACAAATCCCCCGCTTGATTTTCAAGAGCAGCGGTGTGATTTTTTGCATCTTTCACAACTGCGAGCATTTGAGAATAAACCTTTTTGTGCTCGCTGTCGCCCAATTTTCTTTCAAGTTTGATTGCTTGAGCATCGCATTTTTGATATTGCATAAGTTTGTCAAATTTCATATTTTTCTCCTTAATCTTCAACTTGAAGCAGTCGTTTGCTGCGACTTGGTTGTCTGAGTTTTCGTAGGGCTTTTGCTTCAATTTGTCTTATTCTTTCACGTGTGACATTAAATTCACGGCCAACTTCTTCAAGTGTGCGAGGGTGACCATCATCAAGACCATAACGCAAGCGAATGACTTTTTGTTCACGTGGTGTCAATGTTTCGATAACAGCAAGAAGTTGCTCTTTGAGGAGAGTTTGCTCTGTCACTTCCATTGGGGAAAGAGCGTTCTCGTCTTCAACGATGTCTTGAATTTTGCTGTCTTGTTCTTCACCAATGCTCGACTCCAAAGAAATTGGGTCTTGCGCAATTCTTTGAACTTCTGAAACCTTGTCCTCGGTCACTCCCATTGCCTCTGCAATTTCTGCAGTCGTTGGGTCACGACCAAGTTTTTGCAAAAGTTGACGAGTCGTTCTGTTGAGTTTGTTGATTGTCTCAACCATGTGAACTGGAATTCTGATTGTTCTTGCCTGGTCAGCAATGGCACGGGTGATGCTTTGACGAATCCACCAAGTCGCATAAGTTGAAAAACGGAAACCTTTTGTGTAGTCAAATTTTTCAACCGCTTTCAAAAGTCCAATGTTGCCCTCTTGAATGAGGTCCAAAAATTGCATACTTGTTTTTCCCACATAACGTTTTGCGATGGAAACGACAAGACGAAGGTTGCTTTCAGAAAGTTTGTTTTTTGCATACATATCGCCATCAAGCATTCTCTTTGCGAGGTCAATTTCCTCTTCACCAGTCAGCAAAGGAACTTTTCCAATGTCTTTGAGATACATTTTGACTGCGTCATCAACATTAACCTCGGCAATGATGTCTTCCATGCTTTCTTTTTCAACATCTTGCTCTTTTGCTTTGATGATTTTTATTCCCAATTTTTCAAGTTCTTCAATAAAAGATTGAATTTCGTCAGCAGATTGCTCATATTTGAGCATCTTAAAATAGACGTCTTCTTCATTGATTGAGCCCTTTTTCAGACCGACGTCTTTTATTCTCGCAAGTTCAACTTCAAGTTTTTCTTTAACCATTATTCCTCCACCCTCTTTTTCTTTAGTTCTTTGAGAACATCGTTGAGTTTTTCAGCAATTTCTCGCCTTTTTATCAAATCGCTCTCTTGTTTGTATTGATTTGCAAGTTCTTGTTGCTTTTGTTTGAGTGTCTGTTCTTTTATTTGCCACAAGCATTCATAATAATATTTTTCTTGGTCAATGTTGTCTTTTGAAAAATCATAATTAATCAAATCTTTGAGCGTTTGCGAATTCTCAACGTCAAACATATCAAACAACAGCGTGACATGAAAATCTTTGTTTTGTTGAATTGAATTTTTTAAAACTGAATATAATTTTTTTAGTTCAGGATTAATCAATCCATCTTCAATCACCGTGCTCAATTTTGCGTATGGCTTTTTGTGTAAAAGTGCCGCAAGAACAAATTTTACTGCTTTAATATTTCCATCTTCGCGGAAAGTTAAAACTTTTTCTTCTGTTTTCTCTTCGCGAGGTGATGTTGCAAGTTTTGAGTCGCGTCTCAAAACATCAATCGGAACATTTGTTTTTTTCTTGATAATTTCAAGATATGGCTCTTTTTCGCTTTCATATTCAATGTTGCCAACAATGTTGATTGCTTCTTTTATGTAGTTTTGTTTTTCACTCGCGACATTCAAATTATATTTTTGTTCGCAAACTTTTAGTCTGTAATCTATGATTGGAAGCGCATTCAAAATTTCTTGTTTGAGCTTGTCCACTCCATATTTTTTTATTATCTCATCGGGGTCAAGGTTTTCAGGAAGTGACACAACCTTGACATTGAGTCCTGCGTCTTGCAAAATATCCAAACTGCGCATTGTCGCCTTTTGCCCCGCCGCATCTCCATCAAAACAAACAAAAACATTGTCCGCAAGCCGCTTGAGTTGTTTTGCATGAAATGGCGTCAAAGCAGTTCCCATGCAGGCAACGGCATTGCGAAATCCTGCTTTATGCATTGCAACAACGTCCATTTGCCCCTCAACAATAATAATCGAGTCAACCGCTTGTTCTTGCTTGAGTTTTTTGACGAGATTGATTCCATAAACGACATTACTTTTGTCAAAAACACAAGTGTTTGGAGAGTTCTTGTATTTGGCGAAGTCGCTTTTAACCAAAATTCTTGCAGTAAATCCAATGCAATCGCCATGAATGTTTATTATTGGGAAAATCAGTCTTTCGCCAAAAACGTCATATGCTCGTCCATTCTTTTCTTCGGCAATTCCCGCTTGCTTCATGTCATCAATCGAATATCCTTTTGACAAAAGATAATCAATCATTTCATTCCAATTTTGACTATATCCAAGTTCAAAGTCTTTGAGTTCGCGATTTGTCAAACCTCTCATTTTGATGTAGTCTTGTGCGATTTTTGCTGTTGGCTTCAACAAGTTTTCCTTGTAGTGTTCTTTTGCATCAAAAAGCAGTCTCAACGTGATGTCTTTTCTCTTTTTCCTTTCTTCAATTTCTTTGTCTCCATGGAATGATGGAATTTCCATGCCAGCATTTTCTGCCAAGATTTTGACAGCGTCCATAAAGTCAACAGATTCAAACTTCTCGACAAAAGTTATGACATCTCCGCTTTCTCCGCAACCAAAGCAATGATAGAATTGCTCGAGTTCATTAACAGAAAAAGATGGCGTCTTTTCGTGATGAAATGGACACCTTCCCCACCAGTTTCTTCCTTTCTTGTCAAGTTTTATGTATTTGGATATGGTTGAAACAATTTCGTTGCGTGCTTTCAAAGTTTCGAGCCAATCAACATCATAACCTCTTTCTGCCACTTTTTCTCCAAAAAATTGATATCAATATTCTTATACGACAAAAAAACTATAATCCTTTTATTTTTTTTAATATTTTTTCAAAAAATTTTATATGTGAACAAAAAAACATAATTTGGAACGATAAATGAAAAGGCAATCGTCTCAAACAAAACTTAATCACAAAAAAATCTCTCGTTTGAGAGATTTTTAATTTTGATATATTTCAAAACCAAAAGGGCATAAAAACTATTTGCTAGATATTTTTTCATTAACCAATTTTGAAACACCAAATGCAGTCAATGCTTTTTGATACATATTGTCTTTTATATTGTATTTTGCCAAAAGACCCTCATCTGGCTTCTCATCGTTCCATTCAGCATAAAGATATAAACTGTTTTTATAGTCAAAATCTTGAATTCTAAGGTTGGTCAATTTATAATTTTGTGGGTTTTCTGTTTGATAGTCAAAATCGCCATCAAAAGCGCCACGTGCACAATAACCACCAACAAGTTCTGAATCTTCTTTATAGAATTGAACACATTCACAAGATAAGTCCCATGTGGTCTCTCCATTATTAATATTTTCAGTAGGACCAGAATACAAAGCAATTTGAGTGTAGTCATCTTTGGTTTCATTGAGTGTCAGGTCAGAAAAAAGATATATGTTCATATATATAACGTTTCCATCATAACTACCATCATGAACCACTTTTGTATAAATATATAAGTGCCCATTTTGATATTTTGCCGTGTGCGTAATTAATGCTCCATCACCTTCGGTTTCTTCCATTGTATTTAAATCAACCTTGGATGTGACAACATTTCCATTTGATGTTAATTTTCCAATAGATTTGCTG
Organism: Christensenellales bacterium; assembly: GCA_051889215.1. Lineage (GTDB taxonomy): Bacteria > Bacillota > Clostridia > Christensenellales > UBA1242 > UMGS1470. The sequence continues at coordinate 4,458 of JBJFDC010000024.1, read as the reverse complement.
GAATAATAATTGATCATTGATGAAAAATTAGAAATAAATGAGTCTTTGTAATACATTCCAAGCATTCCAGAATCTGAGCTCATTGATTCATATTCTGAAGTTGGAATGCCAATTTTTGACATCTGACTTTCTGCGTCCAAAAGCGAAACGCTTTGACTGCTCTTCAAAGAAAGAGTTGAAACACTTTGTTTTTGGACTAAATTTTTGATGTCCTCAGATAGTATTGCGACAATTCCCTTGACTGAAATATTCATTTCGTCTTTTGATTCATCAATGGATTTTGAGAAATATAGATATCCAAAGAGTGCACAGCCCACTGTCGCCAAAGTTAAGTAAATGATTAAAATCACTTTTCCTATTTTTGCCATTATATCCTCCAAATTGTTTAGTTCATGTTTGCATAATCTTTTCCGACAAGAAGCAAACATTTAGATACTAATATGATAATACCCCCCCCCCCATGGATATTTGTCAAGCAAATTGATGAGTTTTTCCACTATTTCAAAATTTTTTTATATTATCAAAAAACAAAAAACTGCATTTTAGTGCAGTTTCTGTGTTATTTTTGAATGCCATCGCATATATCTTCGGTTTTTGACGATTTAATCCCGCCAATCATTTGCGAAACAACATCGTTCAAATGTTCTTCAAGTTCAACTTCTTTTTCAAATTTGTTGACATTATCAATCACATTGCTAATGTCATCTCTCAAGAAGTAGTAATAATCAAATGGTTCATATAATTCATTAAAAATATCTTTGTCGCGATCATCTTCTTCCATGTCGATTTTATGCATGGTTTTTAAGTCACTTGTTTTCACATTTGTGGTGTCGTGACTTTTCATATAGTCGTCAACGACTGCATCGCTTGCGAGATGTTGTTCATAATCGAACATATGACTAATTATTTTCTTTTTTGTTTCAATGTTGCAAAATGTAAATGCTTGGAGGTTGTCATACAAAATTTTGAGAACATAATATTTATTTGCATCAATAGGCGTGCGAGCAAATGCAGTTTCTGTTTTCAAACCCAAGACAAATTTGTCGTCAGCTTGATATTGATTTTCAAAAATTGTTTGGTCATATAATTTTCTGATTTGCTCAATAACTTGGTTATGCTCATCAACATAATTCAGCAAAACATTTGCAGTATCTTGAATTAAATGAATTTGCTGATGCTCAACATCTCGCAATTTTTGCTCGTTTGCATGTTTTTTTGCTTTTTCAAGTTTTGATAGTAGTTTGAATTTCTTCTTCACAAATTTTGCAACATAAGAACGGAATTCAGTTTCAAACAATTTTGCGCTTTGAGGTTTGTTGTAGTGAATTTTCAATTCATTGGTCAAAACTCCAGAAAGCAATGCGGCAGCCGAAATTGAACCAAGAATAATTTTTGACGTTGAATCAAGAGGAATAAAAAATGCTGATGCTGCCGCTCCAATGCCAACGACAATTTCAGAACTTGCAACTGCATCAGGAAGTTTTTTTAACATATATTTTGTTTCTTGCAAAAAATTTTTTTGAACGTGTTCAGGTTCAACAAGTTCAATTTTTTTATAATTTAATGTGATTTCCATGTTCACCTATATTATTATAATTCTTTGTCTTGAGTGTTTTCGTTTGTTTTGACGTCTTGTGTTTTCTCATTCTTTTTGACAACATATGGGTCTTTCAAAAGTTCCTCGCGCGTTGAATATATCGGCTCGACAACAATGCGTCCGTTTTCTTTCAAACCATATTTCATGCCGTCTTTGGTCCCATATTTAACAAGTTCCATATTTCCTCCAAATTTAGATATATGATAAAAAACACAAGTATATTTGTCAATGCGGAAATTTGTCGAAAAATGCAATCAAGTCGTGTTTTTAGTCTCTTCCGCCCTTGTTTCTCATTTGTTTCAATTCGTTATTCATAACAGCATATTTATCTGGATAGAATTCCTCCAAAAATGAACTGATTGAATATGCTTTATATTTATCATATTGCAAGTCAAAATTTTTTTTGACATAACTGTTGTTTGAACACACGTCAAGTCTATTGAGAATTTCATTTTGAATTGAATTATTTTCACCAGCAAAATGCTTTATGTTTGAAGTAAGAATTGGCAGATTTTTCATTATCGCAGAGCAAATAATTTTGCAATCATTGTCATTTTCATCGTCAAACAAATCAACATTAAATTGTGGATAATTCATACTTGTTCCACGAAGCAACCAGTGCAACAAGTTGAATTCTGATTTATCTTTTTCCATGTCAGATGTAAGAGTTATATCATAGCGTCTGACAATGTTGAAAATTTCTCCACCAAAAGACGAGAAACCGCTCATGAGTTCACCTATTACTCTTTGAGGAATTATCAGTTTTATTTCGCTGTCTCTTCCCTTGTTCATATCTTCATCCAAAAGATTTGCCAAAGCTTTTATTTCGCAAAAATGTTTTTCGTTCGTTGAATTACAAAATTCAGTTGGTGATTTGTTATAGTTATGCAAATCAATCAAAATGTTTGTATCCACCATAAATTGAATATTTCTCGTCTCCATTGTCACCTCTTTTTTATTATCTCACATTTTTGGCATTTGTCAAGGCAAAAAAAAAGTCCCGCAAAAGCGAGACAATTTTTTAATTTCTTGGATTTTTGATGTTTGCTTGAGCAGCAGAAAGACGTGCGATTGGAACACGGAATGGAGAACAAGAAACATAATCAAGACCAATTTTGTGGCAGAATTCGATTGAACTTGGGTCTCCACCATGTTCGCCGCAAATTCCAGCATGAAGTGTTGGACGCGTCATCTTTCCAAGTCTCATTGCCATTTCCATGAGTTTGCCAACGCCGTTTGTGTCAAGACGAGCAAATGGGTCAGACTCAAATATTTTGTTTTCATAGTATGAAGGCAAGAATTTTCCTGCATCATCACGGCTGAAACCAAACGTCATTTGAGTGAGGTCGTTTGTTCCAAAGCAGAAGAACTCGGCTTCTTTTGCAATTTCGTCTGCAGTGAGTGCGGCACGAGGAATTTCAATCATTGTGCCAACTTCATATTTGAGATTTGATTTTGCTGCTTTGATAACTTCATCTGCTGTTTCAACAACAACTTTTTTCACATATTGAAGTTCTTTGATTTCGCAAATTAATGGAATCATGATTTCAGGAACAACATTCCATTCTGGGTGTCTGTTTTGAACATTGATTGCTGCCTTTATCACTGCTCTTGTTTGCATTGCAGCGATTTCTGGATATGTGACAGCAAGTCTGCAACCGCGATGACCCATCATTGGGTTGACTTCATGAAGGTCAGAGATGAGTTGTTTGATTTGAGCAACAGATTTGTTTTGAGTTTTTGCAAGAACTTGAATTTCTTCTTCTGTTGTTGGAACAAATTCATGAAGAGGTGGATCCAAGAATCTGATTGTGACTGATCTTCCTTCAAGGGCTTCATATAGTCCTTCAAAGTCTTTTTGTTGCATTGGTTCAATTTTGTCAAGTGCGAGTTTTCTTTGTTCAACAGTGTCGGCACAAATCATTTCGCGGAATGCGCCAATTCTGTCTGGGTCAAAGAACATGTGCTCTGTTCTTGTGAGTCCAATGCCCTCTGCACCAAGTTCAACTGCTCTTCTTGCATCAGTTGGAGTGTCAGCATTTGTTCTGACTCCAAGAGCTTTATACTTGTCAGCAAGCTTCATGATTCTGCCGAAATATCCGCTGTTTGGGTCCGCTGGAACAGTTTTGATAACACAATCATAAATTTTTCCAGTTGAGCCATCAAGTGAAAGTCCATCGCCCTCGTGGAAAGTTTTTCCAGCAAGCGTGAAGCATTTGTTTTCCTCATCCATTTTGATGTCGCCACAACCTGAAACACAGCATGTTCCCATTCCGCGAGCAACAACTGCTGCGTGAGATGTTTGTCCACCGCGAACAGTCAAAATTCCTTGAGCATATTTCATTCCCTCAATGTCTTCTGGACTTGTTTCAAGTCTGACGAGAACAACTTTTTGTTTTTGTTTTCCAAGTCTGACTGCATCTTCAGCTGTGAAAACGATTGTTCCCGCTGCTGCCCCAGGAGATGCGGCAATTCCTTTTCCAACAACATTATTTTTGTCGGCAGCTTTGAGTGCAGCGGCATCAAATGTTGGGTGCAAAAGCATATCAAGAGTTTTTGCATCGATTTGCATGAGTGCTTCTTGTTCGGTTATCATGCCCTCATCAATAAGGTCGCATGCAATTCTGATTGCAGCGGCTGCTGTTCTTTTTCCATTTCTTGTTTGAAGCATATAGAGATGTTTATCTTCAATCGTAAATTCCATGTCTTGCATATCTTTGTAGTGATTTTCCAAAGTTTTGCAGATTTCTTGGAATTGAACATAAACTTCTGGCATGATTTCAGCCATTTTTTGGATTGGCATTGGAGTTCTAACGCCAGCAACAACGTCTTCACCTTGTGCATTAATTAAATATTCGCCA
>JBJFDC010000023.1:0-15448 GCA_051889215.1 Christensenellales bacterium | reverse complement strand
AGCATATCGCACTTTGTGAGAACAACAATCTGCTCGAGCGAGGCAAGTTTTTTACTATAATTTTTGAGTTCTTCATTAATTTTTTGATAGTCATCAAACGCATCTCTGCCCTCGATGCCAGAAATGTCCACCATATGCAAAATGAGGCGAACTCTTTCAACGTGACGCAAAAAATCAAATCCAAGACCTGCTCCTTCACTTGCGCCCTCAATAAGTCCAGGAATGTCGGCAATAACAAAGGAGTCGTCGCCGTGTGCCACAACACCCAAATTTGGGACAAGTGTTGTGAAATGATAGTTCGCAATCTTTGGTCTCGCGTTTGAAATCACTGAAAGCAATGTGCTTTTGCCGACATTAGGAAATCCAACAAGTCCGACGTCTGCTATTGTTTTTAACTCCAAAACAACCTCATATTCCTTGGTTTTTTCACCCGTCTGCGAAAAGTTTGGCGCCTGGCGAGTTGGGGATTTATAAAAGTTGTTGCCCTTTCCTCCTGCTCCGCCAGACAGAATAACAACACGTTTTCCATCTTCAGTCATGTCTGCAAGAATGTTGTTGTTTTCAGCGTTGCGAATAACTGTTCCGCAAGGCACAGCAATCTCAATGTCTTTTCCGCTCTTGCCCGTGCGAAAATTTTGTTCTCCGCCGAGCCCATTTTCTGCAACGAACTTTTTGTGGAACTTAAAGTTGTAGAGAGTGTTAAGATTATTTTTCGCAACAAAAACAACATCTCCGCCCTTGCCGCCATCTCCGCCATCTGGCCCGCCGTTCATTGTAAGTTTGGAACGAAAGAATGACACCTTGCCATTTCCCCCGTCTCCTGCTTTAATCTTTATTTTCACTCTGTCCAGAAACATATTTTCTCCTATATTTGCATTCGTCCCAAAAAGGGCAACCCACGCATTGCGGCTTTCGTGCCGTGCAACGATATCTTCCAAATAATACTAACATATAGTGCAAGTTTGTCCAATCATTTGGCTCAAACTTTTTTTGAAGTTGCTTCTCACACTCCAAAACATTGTCCGCATGAACAAGCCCCAGTCTGTTCGACACGCGAAACACATGCGTGTCAACAGCAATGGTGTTCTTGCCAAACCCAACCCCCAAAACAACATTGGCGGTCTTTCGTCCAACACCGTCAAGCGTTATGAGGTCTTCAAACTCACCCGGAATTTCACCATTATATTCTTCAACAACTTTTTTGCTCATGGCAATGAGATTTTTTGCTTTTGCTTGATATAGCCCGCACGATTTTATTATGTCCTCAACCTCATGCAAATTCGCCTCTGAAAGCGATTTTATTGTCGGATATTTTTCAAACAACGCACCCGTCACCTGATTCACCCGCTTGTCAGTGCATTGAGCGGACAAAATCACCGCACACACGAGTTGATAGTTGTTCTCAAACCTCAATTCACAATGCGGATTGGGAAAAAGTTGCTTTAGTTCTGCCAAAACATATTCACTCGAAATCATACTTAATTATAAACAAAAAAAACATTTTGACAAAGAATTTTCAAGAAAAAAACTCCATGTTCACAATGGAGTTTTTATAATTAATTAACAATATTTTTTATAGTCCCAGTTCAAAATCATCATAGAGGACTTTTGCTGTGTCAACAACATTTTGTTGAGCATAGTTTTTTTGCTCCTCTTCCTCTTTTTGTTGCACACGTGCTCGATATGCATTCCAGTCAAATCCATCAACCTCGCCCTGCTCATTTGTTGTCTCAAACGAAGCCGCCTCTGCTGTCTGTTCCTCTTCTTGCGACGATTGTTGTCCACTATATTCTTCAGACAACGCCTTCCAGTCCAAATCAGTTTTTTGCAAAATAATTTCATCTTTTATGCGAATTCCAGTGTTATCCTCAGCATCTCGTGCAAATTGCTCCCATTCTTCCATTGACATATTTTGAGTTTTTGTTGTGCTAGTTATTTCACTAAGTATATAAAAAGTATTTTCCCCCAATTTCACTTGTGATACGTTTTGATATTTGACCGGAGCATTTCCACTAAATTCATAGCATAATGTTTTTAATGATGTTATTTCAGCACCTTTATTGTTATAATAGATTAGTGAATCAACAGTATTTTTTATATGGTTTTCATAGAAATCATTCATTGCATCAACATTAACTTCAACTGATTGAACTTGTTTTAATATTTCAAACTCTTTATTAGTTGTTAAATAATTTGTCAAATCTGACAAGCAATCAATTTTGTTGATTTCTTCTGAGCAACACAAAATTAAATTGGTTTGTCTTGTATAAGTATCATCTCCGTATTTTTCAGAATAAATAATATCACAATCTACAACCAACTGATTATTTGAATTCATATAAAAATTGTTTATTCTTCGAACATTTTGAAAGTTTTTTAGATATGCGGGAATATATTCATCAGGATTAGCACTCATTTGTTCAACATTGCTAATAATCATATTTTTTACATTTTCTTTTGTCTGCTGAACAACCCCCCAGTATTCTTGTTCTTCTTGCAATTTTTCCTTTTCTTCTTCAGTTGCGTCATCTGGAATTACAATATCTTCAGGATTTTTATCTGGCACATCATTTTCAATATCCTCAAAAAGTTTTTCCTCTTCATTCTTAATCCTTTCAGCTTCTTTTTGCTGCTCTGGCGTAAGATTTTGTGTTTGTCCAGACATGATTAACCCGACAATTTTTGGAACTGCAACAGTCGCACCAGCCACAACAACAACGCCTGCAAATGCACTAACCACACCTTTTATTATTGCTTTTCTTTTCCTGTTTTTGCGATATTCATTAAGTTTATTGATAATTTGCTCATCAGAAAATCCTTTGGCCTTCCATTCTTTAATCTTTTCTTGTTCCAATCTTTGTTTTTTCTGTTTCGTCATATTTCACCTCTTCTTAATTATCACATAACAAAATTAATTTGTCAATATCATAAATTTAATATTAACTACATTACAGCAAAATAAGCAGTAACTGCAAAATTGTCAACATAAGCATCATAATATCTATTACCATAACTGCCAGAAAAATCCGCTTTACCATAAGCTAAAGTTTTAATTTTTTGATTTTCATCAGCATAATTAACTGTCCATTGATTTGGAGAAATTAAGTTAAATGCATCAATCGACCCTACTATCCAAGACTCATATGGATCATCAAGTGCCGTTTTTTGAATAAAAGTAAATCTATATTTATAGCCATCCAAAATTTTATATCTTTGCGTTCTGTCTTTGCCCATAGCTTCAATGTTATCTTCAGTTTTATCTAATATCATTTCAAAGAAGTCTTTCGCATTGTCGTCCAACGATTCAAATTTTATTTCTGCTTTACTAGCTAAACCAGCCATACCTCTTCTAGTAAGAGTATTAACATTAAGAGATCTTCTCCATCTGCCATCCCAAAAATAAGCAAAAATTGACGATTCCGAAAAATCACGTGCATACATTATCGCACCTGACGAATTAAAACAGCCGTCAACGAGTCCAACATTCCCCATTGATAATTTATAACTTGAATAAGATTCCATTTTAGATAATATAATTGAAATATTATTTCTTGTGTTTTTCAAAGAGTTCGTGCCCCACACGGGTGATTCTTCTGGCAATAATTTAATATTAGCCATATCCGAACAATTTTCAAATGCCATTGAACCAATGCTTGTCACACTGCCTGGAATTGTGATTGTTGTGAGGGAGGTGTTTTTGAAACAAGAATCTGGAATTGAAGCGAGATCCCCACCAAGAGAAATGCTTGTGAGACTTGAGCAGTTTTCAAATGCTGACACACCAAGTTGAGCAATCTTGTCTCCACCATTCACTTGAGACAATGCTGTGCAATTTTTGAAGGCGTTCTTATTGATTTGCATTGATACTGTGAATGAAATTGATGTGACAGTTTGATTTGAAGCGCCGAACAAAGAATTTGTTGCACTTGCATCTCCAATTGTTCTCATATTTCTGAAATCAACTGCGGTTATATTCGTTGTTCCAGTCGCAGACCCATCGGATGTGAGACGAACAACATTTGTGCTTTGATATACATTATTATTATAAGCAATCCGATACGGAACTTCAATTTCTGTTTCTGTTCCGCGATAACCAATGATTCTATGAGTTCCAGAAAGTGGGGTCACGGTGTTTGTGAGATAGTTATATTCGACGTTTTCAAGAATCCAATCAAAGAAGAATGGACTATTTGATGTGTAATATCCGTCCGCACTCAATTTGACGACAGAGGTTGCAGAGATGTCAGAGAAAGATATTGTTGAATGCCACCATGGAGCCACAGAACTGAACGTTGAAATATCCATTGAACCACGATAGCCGGCAATTTGAATTTTATAGAGTTGGTTGCAGTTTGAAAGTGCATTTGTGCTGAATGTCAATTCCCCTTGCTGTGATATTGCAACAAGCATCACAAGATTATTGTTTGATGACATAAAGTTGTCTGCAAATGTCAAATCACCTGTTGTTTTTGCTGAAATTTCAGACAAATTTGTTGCACCATCAAAGGCATATGTGTCTATTGTTAGAGTTGAGGTCACAATGTTTATATAACTTAACAGAGAGCAATTCGCAAATGCATATTGAGAAATTGATGTGCATTTGTCTGTGAAAGTTATGTTGCTGAGGTTGCTGCAATCTCTGAAAGTGCTAACACCAACTGAACATGCCCCATAAAATGCTTCAAGACTTGAACATTTGAAGAATGCCCCGTAGCCAAGATATTCCATAACACTTGTTGCATTAAATGTTTTTAGATTCGTGCATCTATAGAATGCAAAGTCGTCGATTCTGGATATATCTTTTCCAACAGAAATTGAATGCAATGCTGTTGCATTGGAGAAAGCATATGTTCTGACAATATTGAGATTTGGAAGAGTCAACACGCCCGAACCAGTTGAACAATTCTCGCAAGCATATGCGGAAATCTCAGAAATTGTTGAAGCGAATGAAGAATTTGACATCTCAAGTTTTTGTGGATGACAAATTAACAATGTTTTTGCCTTGTTATATAGAGCACCGCCAAAAACAGAATATGTTGATTCCAAAGATGGGTTCAATGTGAAGCCCGTCAAGTTTGACATGTTTGCGAATGACCCCACTTTAACAGAGTTTGAATCAATGCCATATTGAATTGATGACACCCCACTTGGAAGTTGAACACGAACAATGTTGTTTGAGTTTGAGAACAATATTTTGTTGAGATTTATCAAACTGTGTGGCATAAGAACATATTTGACATCGTTTGAGGTGATTGAACTAAGGGCACTATCCTTCAATCCAGTGACGGCATCACCGTCAATCGTCTTTGGAACAACAACAAAATTGCTGCTATTCTGTCCAGAAGACGAGAGGAATGAACCTGATGCACCACTATTGTTATATGTGACATATCCTGTTGCATAAGGAACTATTTTTGATTTTAACTGGCCATTTTCCCAATACAAAACGACTTTATCTTCTTTCTCCATCGTCCAATCCGACTCATTGTATTCTGCGTAGCGAGCATACAAAATCCTTCTTGTTGATGTTGCAGTGATATCTCCAAGCGCGATTGAATAAGTTTGCCCCATGTCATAACGAGTGTCGCTGAAATCGAGAGCATCTTTGTTGTTGCTGAAATAGTATAATGAAGCGTTTCCATTATTGATTATTGCATTTTTGGATATAACAAATTTAAAGTTGTCGCCACTGACTTCTCTTGAATATGATGGGATTGTTCCAGTTCCCCCATTGATATCAAGCGAAATTGGCAAAACCATGGCATATATTATATATGTCCTTGAATTTCCAGGCATTATGAATTCATTCATGTCAAATGTTGTTTTTACGCCGGCATAGTCATAATCCCCAAAACTCGAAGCATTGTATTTTGCGAGTGTGAAGATTGAATTTTGATGTTTCAGAGTCAAAGAAATTTTTATTGTTGAACCAGACACGCCAATCATTGTGTATGTTCCGTCAGCATTTGCAACGACTGAAATATTTTCGCCATCTTGTGTTGCTGAAACTGAATATACATCTGTCCCTTTTATTCCTTCCAACAATGTTTGATCAATTGTCTGCAATCCATCCATCTTTATTGTGATATAATTTGCTGAAGCGGAAACAACAATCACAACGCTTGTGTTTTTTTCAAGAGTGGTCTCAAAAGTGTGTTCGGTGATGCTTGAAGTCAAATCATATGATTGTGTCCAATATGGAGAAGCTGCCAGTTCACCATTTGCGTCAATTTCATAATATGAAACACTTTCGAGCGCTCTTGTGTTGGCGTGCGTGATTGTGTAGTTCAAAACATTATTGCAAATATAGGTTTTGTTGTTGTCAACAAATTCTTTGCTTGAACTGTTTGATGTGAATGTGAATGTGCTTGCCGAATTATATTTATAGAAATAAACTTGTTTCCATGAATTATTGATATAAATTGCAAACAGTGTTGTGTTGCTCGATGTCAAATACATTGAAGAATATGGATTTGTTGTTTGTTTTGCTGTTTGAGAATATGACCAGAAACCGCGGTTGTTGAGTTTGGTCATGTATCCTTCGTCGTTGACATAGACCACAGATTTTGAGGTCAAATTGACGAGCAAGCCATCAAATGACACAGCATTTGAATCTTTTGAGAATGTGAATTGTCTTATTGAGGAATTGAAGAACACGCCCTTGCCATATGACACAACAGAGCAATTTGCATCAGAGTATTGTGCGTCTGACCTTCCAGCAAAGACATATGCGCCGAGTTTGGTTATTGCGCCTGGAATTGCGTCAATTGCAACATTTGAGTTTGCGGTGACAAGAATTGTGCCGCTTGACATTGTGATATAGTTTTTGTCGCCCGAAATCGCAAATTGATATGTCTTTGAAGAAACTCTTGTTTGATTGAATTGAGCGGCATAACTCGTTGTGAGAGCACCTTCAACAATATTTGTGAGATTTGTTGGCAAATAAACTTGTCCGTTTATTTTGCTCATGGCGAACGCACCCTCTTCAATGCTTGTTATTGTCTTTGGAAGAGTGAGCGAGGAAATGGCGAAAAGTTGAGCGCCATTTGAATTGAGATTTGAGCGAACAAGTGTTGTTATTTCTCCACCGACTGTTTTTGGAATTGCATATGTTGAACCAGAAATGCTGGTTGTTAGTTTGAAAATGCCTGAAAGAGTTGTGTCATAATAATCTTCTGGAATTGGAGTGAAGTATTTTCCCTCCATGATGAAATATCCTTGTGTGTTTTGACTAAACTCGGATTTTGGATATGAAATTCCAGTGTCAAATCTCTTGCTGTCGTGGAGGAAATAATATAGTGTCGTGTTTCCTTGTTTGTAGTCCTCATAAACAGTTGGAATTGACGCAGAGGCAAACCCAGTTTTAACGAGAGAACTGTTGTCGACAATTTGTTCATATTGATTTGTTGTTGAGTTATACTCAAATCCCATTGGGGTGTATGTTCCTGAAAGTTTGAGAACGAAAGGAGAATATTGAGTTTTCACAACAAATTCAACATCATTAATGACCTTGTTATATGCATAACCATTTATGCTGTTATAACCATATGAAGTGAGTTTTGAAAAATTGCTGTTTGTCAAATATTGCCAATCTGTCCATTCATATGCGAGTGCACTTTGGTTATAAACATATTCTCTATATTTGAACGAAACAATGAAATAACCTGCTTTTGGTTCTGTCTTTGTGAAAGTGAATCCTGTGTTATATTTGAAATCTGAAACAAAAGACGAGTATCCACTATAGTCCCCAGACGAAATTGATGTTGGTCCAACAAAGGATTTTGACAACGTCATCGACGATGTGTTGACTCCACCATCAACATAAATTGTGACATTTTGCGTTCTATATTCAAATGTGACTTTGATATCCCAATCTTGTTTTCGTGTGTTTGCAGCAATTTCGTATGTGAATTGACTGCCGGAGGCATCAAATGTGCCCTCGTTCAAACTGATTGGTGCATAAGAGAATGTTCCATTTGATTGTTTTTTGCCAATTTCAAACGTTTTGAGTGTATAACCATTTGTCGAATCTGATATAACAACAACACTCAATTTCCAGTCTTCACGATAATATCCGTCAATATTTCCGCCAAATGCAGAGGTATATGCGGCAAAAGTCATCGATTTGTCGTCTTGAGCAGACAAGTTATAAATTTGAATCGATTTTCCTCCAGTTGGGAGGTCGCTTGTTGTGACTTTATAGATGCGATACCATGCGCCCTCATAATATTGAGCATATGGAACGGTCGAATCTTGTCCGTCATATATGAGTGCACCATTGTGGAATCCGAGTTGTGATGTGAATTTGTTAATGTAGTTTTCAACATCGCCACTTGGCACATAAATGCGAAGTTTTGATGATGTTCCCTCAAACACACCGACACCAAATGTCACTTCACTTGCATTCTTTGTGAATGTAATCACAAGATCGGTTGCACTGCAACTTGAGAAGGCATAATTGCCATAATTCGTGATTTTTCCAAAGTCGTTATATTGTTTTATCTTGCTGTCTGCAAAAGCATGAGGCAAAATGACTGTGGAATCAATGTTTGTTATTTGATTTGTGCTTGTTCCCAAAGCAAATTGATATGCTCCGCCCGTGGTGTAGAGAATGTTGTCCTCAAATTTAACAACATTGCTGCCTTCTTTCATAATGTTTATATTCACTGATGTAAACTTGCACAAAGCAAATGCCTCGTCGCCAAGTGAACTGAGTGCATATGGAAGAGAGAACATGGAATTAATTCCCGTGTTTCCAGCAAATGCACGAGCACCAATGCTTGTGACCGTTGATGGCATTGTGATGAGCCCTGAAATTATTGAACTTGATGTGTTAATATCAATGATGCCACTTGCAGGAGCATTTGAAAAACCGCGTGCTGCAATTCCAGTGACCACTGTTCCGCCAACAGTTTTTGGAATGACGAGATTTGATATTGAAGTTATCCCGCTCTTAAGAGATATCGTTCCACCAGCCGTTATCGTGAAATTGCTTTCAGGAGTTGGGTCGAGATAAATTGCATAAAGTCTTTTGATGTTGCCAAGAGCCGACACAGGATATGTCACACCAATATCAAAACGTTTTCCGATTTGTTTTGTCTCATTATCAGTTGAAATTGTTGAATAGAAATAGAATGGTGCTACGCCTTTGGTATAATTTTCAGCATCATCGTTAATTGTGAAGCTTTCTTTGTTTGCTCCTTCTGTGACTGAATGTTTCTTCCAACCTGTTCCATCTGCACCATTTTCATCCAAATAGACAACAGGTTTGTTGAATGTTATTTGAATATTTGTGTCATCGCTGATTGTTGAAGTATATTTTTTGTTTTTGTTTCCAGTTCCAAAAGACTCCAAATTTTTAAAGGAATCTGACCCAACAACAAGTGCAAAAAATTCAGTTGTTGAATCTGGGTAAATTAACAATTCATAATTTGTTCCATTGATTATGCTGAATGTCTTTTGTTGAGTGGATTGAACGAGAAGTTCGGCGCCTGAGCCAAATTTTATTGTTGCACTTCCTCCCTCACCGCAATAGACAACAACAGTTCTAACTGCTTGCCATTCTTTTGATTTATAACTTGCCAAAGGATTTGATGCGTTTTGATAGAAAAGTTTTGCATCTTCAGCAAATCCCCTATCAGTGCTTGTTCCATCGAATTTCGCTTTAAAAGCATCAAGAGTAATTCCATTTTGGATATAAACTTGGAGAGAACTTGTTGTTCCACTGAACACAGAAGCCGCAGCATTGATGTTTGTGAAATTGGTGTGTTTGAAAGTGATTTTCAGAAGAGATGAGCACCCATTAAATGCACCATTCCCAATTGTTGTTAGAGTCGCAGGAAATTCAAGACTTGAGAGATTTGAACAAGAATTAAAAGCTCCTGAATCAATTGTTTCGAGCGAACTTCCAAATGTCAAATAAGTCAAATTCGTGCAAGAATCAAATGCTGAAGATCCAATGCTTTTTAGTGACGAAGGCAAATAAACTTTGTTCAAACTGCTGCAACCTTTGAATGTTTCTGTTTGAATTGCGGTTAGTTGTGTGTTCGACAAACCTTCAACAGATGTCAAACTTGTGCAATCAACGAAAGCCCTTGAGCCAATTTCAGCAAGAGTTGAAGGAAAATATAATTTTGTTATATTTGTCGCAGCAAATGCAGAAGAAGCAATTTTCGTCAAATTTGCAGGCATGACAAAACTTGTCAATCCACTATTTTGGAAACAACTTTCAGGAATTTCAGTGATTAAATCTGAAAATTCAGCAGATGTTAAGTTCGAACATGATTTAAATGCACTTGAACCAACATACTCAAGTTTTGACATATGAACACTTGAAATATTTGTCCCCTGGAATGCGTTTTCGCCGACATATTTTATTGTCATTGGAACTGAAATATCAGAAAGTTTTGCGCCGAGAGAAGAGTTGAAACAATTTGGTCCAACATAAGTGAGTCCACTCATTAGCATCAGGCTAACCGACCCACCATTAATCTTTTCGGTTGCCACAGCATTGGCTTCAAATGACACAATGCCTTCAATGTCGTGAATGGTGCCATTTAAATCAACAATCGCAGTTGGAACAGCAATCTCAAGAGCGCCCGCAGCAATCTCTTCTGGAGCGTATTTGGTTATGTATTTCTTTCCGATTTGAGTGCCAGCAAAAGATGCTGTCTCAATGCTAGATATTGTTGTTTTTGGGTCAGTGCTTGAAGTTGTATAACGTCTGATTTGAGTGTCAGAAATGACCTCAATCCATTCCCAATCAACTTGATTTGCTTTCCCCGGATAAATTGTGTATACACCTATTGGTCCAATTCCGTTTGGAGCAGATGAACTCTCTGTTCCAACAAGATATGGTTCTCCTTCAATATACCATGTTGGGCCATTGCCTACCTTGTTCAAGTTGGTTATTGTTGAAGACAAAACAGCTTGCAGTTCAAACCTTTCGAGATTTGAACAACTTTGAAGGGAATCGTCTGCAAGAGTTGTTAATGTCGAAGGGAAAATCAATTCTTGGAAGAGATTTCCATAGAATGCTTGAGCCCCAATATTTGTGACTCCTTCTGGAATTGTTAGTTCACTGATTGCGCAGTTCTTGAATGCGCCGACATAAATAACAAACTCTCCACTTATATTAAGGTTTAGTGAGCTGAGTTTTGAACAATCAACAAAAGCATAATTTGAAATGCAATCTTTCAATGAAGTTGTGCTGAATGTTTGCAAATTTTTTGAGTATGCAAAACAGAATTCTGGCACTTTATATTCAATTTGCCAATCAACTGTTTTTAGGTTTGGTGAATTTGAAAATGCATACGTGCCAACCGTGTCAACTTTTCCGCTTGCAATGGTCAATGTCTCAAAAGCACTTGATGCAAAGGCATAATCGCCGATTGCGACCTTTGAGCAATTATCAAGCAAAAGATCGGTAAATGCTGTGCCAAAGAAGGCATAATTGCCGATTTTTTTCAAAGTTGAAGGGAATTTATTAACAAGAGTGTCTCCATTTTTATAACTAACATAGGACAAACTCTGACAATTTCTGAATTGATTGTCTGGAATTGATGTCAATGGTTGAGGCAAGATAACTTCACTGAGAGAAGAACAATTTTGAAGTGTTTGCCCAAGAAAAGATGATTGCTCTGAAAAATCAATTTTTTCGAGGTCAGCACATTCATGAAATACTCCATCAGCATATTCTTGTTCTTCAGATGAGCCAAGAAGACTATCAACTTTGCCCATGCTGGTTATGCTTCTTTGGACTTTAAATTCTTTTAAGCTTGAAGCTTTGAAAGCATCTGACCCAATGGATTGAATCCTGTTGTTCATTTTTATGTGTTGAACACCAGAATTTTCAAACGCACTTGTTCCAAGAGAAACACAAGAATATGGCATTGTGAAATTGGTTAATGAAGTTGTGTTTGAAAAAGCCGACATTGAAATTGTGCCAAGTGAAGCAGGCACAGAAACTCCAGAAAGAGAGGTGCAACCACTGAACGCAAACCACTCAAGTGTGTTAAGTCCTGCCGGAAGCGTGCAATAAACCAAGTTTGTATCTTGTTGAGTGGTCGACAATGCGAGTGCAATAACAGCCATGATTGCCTGTGTTAATTCATTGTCACTTCCAGACATTGCCTCGTTCATTGCCTCGTCAAGACCAATTCTCTTGATTGATTGAGTGCCTTTTGGGAAAACCATATATTGAGAATAATATGACACATCTTCGGTTGGTTCAAGATAGATTGCATAGAGAGTTGTCACACTTTCAAGGTCAGGAATGTCGTATTCATATCCCAAGTCATAACGGTCACCAAGTTGTCCTTTTTCATCGTCATATGCACGAGTGCTATAATAATAGAATTCTTTTCCACCAGGTCCTTTTGGTTCAACACTTGAAAGGGTGAACTTTGTGCCATCGAGCGAATAAGAAATGCTTGGCTGACTGCCAGAGCCGCCATTGATATCAAGTTTTATGTAAGAACGTGTGAATGTGGCAAAAATTGTGTGCGAATCTTTTATGTCTTCAAAAACATAAGTTTGTGTGTCACCCTCGGTGACAGTGACTGCAACTTCTGCGCCATCGACATAAATTTTGTCTATTGTTTGAAATTTGTCTGGAATTATATCAAAAGATTGCGTCGTCCCATAATCACAAACAATTTCACCGCTTGGAGATATTGTTCCACCCTCACCCGCCGAAGCAGTTATTGTGAGTTGGATTTTTGAGAATGTCGCACGAACTTCGTGATCTTCTGTGACATGCTCAAATGTCACGTTTTGAGCAACACCACCTTTTGCAATCTCTGCAGCATCAATCATGACGCCATCGACATATATTGCCGAAATCTCATATCCCTCATTTGGAACAACAGAAACCGACGCGAACGAATCATATTCAACTTCGAGTTCATATGGTTTGATTGAACCATTTGATCCAGCAACTGTTGTGATTTTGAGAATGCTTGTGACAAATTTGACCGAAAGAATATGGTCAGAATTGATGTCAGAAAGAGTATATCTTTGTGAACTTCCGCTTGCTGCTGTGACAGGAATATCAACACCGTCAAGCGTTATTGACCAAATTCGATAGCCCTCGTCAGGCGTCATCGTAAAGACTTTTGAACTGCCATAAACTGCTGTTGTTGAGCCAGGTTCAACTGTCCCATTTCCAACAGATATAACGATGATTTCATACACAACCGGTTCAAATGTGACTTCAATGCTTGTGTCAGCAACAACATTTTCAAGAACATAATCAAAATTGTCAATTTTTGAAGTTGAGAAATCATAAATCACAACTCCGTCTCTTTTGATTTCTTTTATTCCATATCCGCTGTCTGCAACAACACGGAATGTTTTTCCTGTGCCCCAATCAATCAATGTGCTGCCAGGAGTGACAACTCCCCCTTCGCCATATGAAACATCAATTTTTACTTGGTCGTGAACATAAACTGGCCAAACTTCCATATTTTGTGAAATATTGGAAAAAACCCTGCTTTCGTCGTCTTCGCGAATTTTGAGTCCTTGTCCATCTTCTGTTGTGCTCCAATAAGCAAATGTTGTGTGATCTGATGCTTTTTCTTTTTCAATTTCTGGAACGACAACATGGTCACCATAGGCAACATCTGTTTGTTCGCTGAGAATTGAGCCGTCAACATCATGGAACTTGATGGAATATGTATCACTTGGAATTTCAGACAAGAAGTATTGATTGAGTTCATATATTGATGAATCTTCAAGATTTCTGCCCTGAATTGCCTCAACCTCAACAGTCATTTTGACTTGATCACTTGATGTGAAATGTTGATTGACAATGGCATCGCGTGGAAGCAACAAATTTTCTCTTTTTATGAATGTGAAAACTTGTCCCGCTTGATTTCTTTCAATCGTTTTTGGAATTCCAGTCTCGTCGCAAAGATAGAAATACTCACCAAATTGTTGCCATGAATAACTCGAGTTTGAACCAAGTTTGTAGTCTTGGAATTTGATCATATCTTTTGCAACTTCTGCCCCATTTGTGCATGTGAACTTGAGTGCACATCGAACATAAACCTCTGAAGACTTTTCTGTTATGTTGAATGTGATGTCTCTATCCAAAAGATATTGATCTGCAAGAGCGAGATTGACAACAGTGGACATGGAATATTGCGTGTTGTTCTCAATTTGAACAGCAGCCATGGTGATATCTTCTTGCATGGAATCTTGGTCACGAAACCAAGCAAAAGAAATAAAATATGTGCTCAAACAAAACAACGAAATAAAAAAGGAGAAGATGGCAATTATTTTCCACCTGTTATTACGTTTTTTTGACAAAGTTTTAAAACTGCCCAACACTCCCCCTTGTTTAGTTTGTTCAAACTTTTTCAGTATTATTTTATTATATTAATATAATAAAGGCAATGGTTTGCAATTTTTTTTTGCAAAAAAGCCAAAATTTATGCAAAATTTCACACTGATTTCACAAAAAATTATTCTACACCAGCAAAACAAAAAAACAAGAGCAATCTTGCCCCTGTTTTTTGTTAAACGTCTAATTCAATCATTAATTTTTATAATTATGTATTGTGATTGTGCAACATGAAGAACTTGTTGATGTCGATGCCGTTGGTTTAAACTCCCACCTAATCCAAGCTGTCGAATGTACTGCAGCAGTAGACTTGCCTCTTAGATATCCACCACTGCCATCACCAGCCGAGAAAGAGGCCGCATTGTTTGAACCAGAATTATTTTTTACGGTTAATAATGATGTCGGTTTAATACTCCAATCTACTCTATTGAAATTCACATCAAAACCTCTTGTTTCCAAGTTCATCCATACCTCTTGTCCATATTTTGCGGTAAAAGTTAAGGAAGTGTTGCTTGTTAAATTCACACTTGAATTTGCACCAATACTTACCCAAAGCAATGTTCCAGAACCATTGCTCCAAGTGGAACTTGATGAAGTGATTGTTAATGTATATATTCTATCATTTTGGTTTATAGTCAAATATACATAAATATTTGAGTAGTATGCCCCGTTCATTGTATATGTTGCACTAGTGCCAGATGTGTAGGTTGCAAGAAGTGTTCCCGATGTGCTTGTTCCAGAATAAACTTTTACTGAACCAAGTGTGTAATAGTATTGGGCAGTTGTTGCAGGAAGCGACCACTTAATTGATAGACCAGAGCCATAAGTTCCACTCGAAGAAACTGTTAATGTACCTCGGTTTTTGCCTGAAGAAACAGAGTATGTTTTCGCGGTCCAATGAGCATAAATAGTATGATTCGATGCGGTTGTGACTGTTGTGGAAGATGTGACCTCTGTTCCACCACTTGCTGCCGTAAACCAACCGGCAAATGTATATCCCGTTCTTCCCAAAGCTGGTAAGGATCCATAGGTTGAATCATATGTCACAATCTTTGACACTGACAAAGTTATGTTTTGATAACTTGCTGCAACTCCCGCGGTTGC
>JBJFDC010000022.1:0-15510 GCA_051889215.1 Christensenellales bacterium | reverse complement strand
AAACTTTCATTTTTGCACCCTGTGACCAAAGAGCGCATGACATTCAAGTCTTTGCCACCGCTCTCCACTCCATGGAAATTCTTTGATATTGAAAAATATGTGGGATAAACATGAAAAAAAGAAACGAAATTGAAGAAATTTATAAATGGGATTTATCTGGATATTGCACTGACCTTGACAGTGCAATTTTGTCAATCAAAAAACTTGTTCCCGAATATGAAAAATTGACCAAGTATGAAAATAAACTGAACGATGATGATTTGCTTTTTGAATGCCTTGAAGAAAATCGCAAACTCAATGAACAGTTTGAGGTTTTGGCATGTTTTTGCTCGCTTAAACAAAAAGAAGATGCAACTGTTTCAAAGACTAATGAAATCCTTAATGTCATTGAAGCCATTTCAAGTGATTTGGGTGTCAAACTCTCTTTTATTGATGTTGAAATCTCCAAATTCACGAACTCACACCTTGCGGACTTAATCAAAAATCCAAAATTTTCTGAATACAAAGAGATGTTCGAAGAGGTCAAGCGTCACAAAAAACACACTCTTTCAAAATCTCAAGAAAAACTGCTTTCTCGTGTTGGAGAGTTTGCGGGAGGATTTTCGGACGTTTTTGATATGTTTGACTCGTGCGATGTTGAGTTTGAAGATGTTGTTGATTCAAAAGGCAACAAACACGCTTTGAACAATGCAAACTATTCGCAATATGTTCGCGATGCCGACGCCGAACTCAGGTTGTCCGCCTATTCAAACATGATGAATGCATATGGCAAACTCAACAAAACGCTTGCCGCCAACTATATTGCCTCTGTTAAATCAGATTGCGCATATGCAAAAATTCGAAAATATAAATCTGCTCTTGACAAAGCACTTTTCAATGAAGAAATCACTGCCAACGTATATGACAAACTTATTCAAAAAGTCCATCAAAGTTTGGGGGATTTCTATGAATATTTTGAGCAAAAAAGGAAAATGCTCAATCTTTCAACTTTCAAGATTTGTGATGCCTATGCCGAAAATCCAAAAGTCCCAAAATTTGAGTTTTCATATGATGAGGCGTTTGATATTGTCAAAAATGCGCTCAAACCGCTCGGGGAAGATTATCAAAAACTTCTCGACAAGGCAAAAAGTGAAAGGTGGGTTGACGTCTATCCAAACATTGGAAAAGACACAGGGGCTTTTTCGTCGGGAGCATATCGCAAAAATCCAATTATTCTCATGAATTTTGTTGGAGATATCAACAGTGTTTTCACGCTTGCTCATGAACTTGGACACAGCATGCACACATATCTTGGCGACCATGCACAAAACTCGCTGAATTCTGGTTATCCAATTTTTCTTGCAGAGATTGCAAGCACGACAAATGAAATGCTGCTTCTTGATTATTTTATGAAAAGAGCAAAGACAAAAGAAGAAAAAATATTCTTTGTTGACACATATCTAAACATGGCGCGAGCAACAATCTATCGCCAAACAATGTTTGCCGAATTTGAGCAAATCGTGCACCAAAATTATGAAAAGATGTTGCCGCTTTCGGCAGATGTCCTCAATCAAACATATCATGACCTCAACAAACTCTATTTTGGCGAGTCGGTTGAAATTTTGGATTGTTCAAAATATGAATGGTCAAGGATTCCGCACTTCTATAATGATTTTTATGTATATAAATATGCGACTGGGCTTATTTGTGCAATCGCAATTTCACAAAAAATTATAAAAGACAACAACTTCTCAAAACATTATCTCAAAATGCTCTCAATGGGTGGCAAACTTCCACCACTCAAAACTCTTGAGATTTGCGGCATAGACATGACGGCAGACACACCATATGATAATGCATTTTCAAGCATAAAAGAAAAAATCAAAGAACTAAAAGAATTGCAGGCGTAAATCTTTGCGATAGTTGTGAAAGGAAAAAATGAAAATAAAAAGCAAACTTGACCTTTTGCGTGCCATTGAAAATATGGATGAAGGTTATTCGGAAGACGAAATTATGGAACTTGTTGGATTTTTTGAAGAAAACCCAAGTTTTATTGCGCAATACAAAGATTTTTATGATGACATAAAAACAAAAGTTAGAGAAGATTGGTGAAGGAGTGGCGTTTTGCCACTCCTTTTGTTTGTGCAACAACCATATTTTTGTCGTCTGTTCCATTCTTTTTGTGTTGCGGTTATGCAATATTCAACAAATCAACAAAAAGGAAAAAAGAAGAAGGCGAAAGGTGTGCGTGAGCATTGGCATCTGTTGTGGCAACGAGGAGTTGTTGGACGATGACAACGTGGTTCGCAGTGTTCAAAACATGGATTATGGCAATGTCGAGGATAATGATGAGGGCAAGTCTGCCATGGATTGCAGCAATTTGACCCCCAGTTGTTCCAACCTCCGCCAACGCACGGGTTGCACGGACGAATATAGCAACCATGTTTGAAATTGCAAAAATTCATGTTGTCGTAAATTGAATCATAAGACGAAAAATTTCTTTGGCAATTCATTGTTCCACCCAAAAATTTTGTTTACACTCATTCCATCTTATGAAAAAAAATTGGCGTATGTGCTGATGCCTAAAATCTTTATACATGGAAATTATATTCGACCACTCAAAGAATTGATTTTGTTTGGACAATTTGAGAATGATTTGATAGAATAAAAACATGAAAATAAAGAGTGCGCGCTTTGTGACAAGTGTTGCGAGCGCAAAAAATTTGATTGCAGACGAAAAAATGGAGATTGCTTTTGCGGGAAAAAGTAATGTTGGCAAAAGCAGTTTTATAAACACGCTTTGCGGGCAAAAGAAATTGGCAAAAACATCATCTCTTCCTGGCAGGACGCGGCTCGTGAACTATTTTTTGATTAATGACGAGTTCTATTTTGTTGACCTTCCCGGATATGGATATGCTCAAGCAGGGCAAAAAAACAAAGAAATGTGGGCGACATTGCTTGAGGATTATTTGATTAAGAGCGACAAAATCAAATTGGTGTTCATGCTTGTTGACCTACGTCATGAACCAACCGACCTTGACAAAATTATGCTGCGATTTTTATATCAGAGAGGTCTTCCGTTCAAAATCATTGCGACAAAAGCGGATAAAATTGCAAAATCAAAAATTCCGTCATTTGTTCAAAATGTTGCCAAGTGTTTGGGGGTTGGCAAAGATGACATCATTGCTTTTTCCAGTGAGACGGGGTATGGCTTGGACAGGGTTTTGAGCGAAATTGAGGGGATTAAACATTTTCACGAGCAAATGTCTCTTGAAGAATATGCAAAACAAAAAGATGCTGAAATTTTGTCACAAATTATTTCTCCAGAGCATATTTGTGCATTGAAAAGCGATTGCAAAAATTCCAGCGACAGCATCATAAATCAACTATTGGATTTGAAACTCATTGAAAAGACTTCTGATTGTTTCACTTTGACTGAACTTGGCGAAAAAGTTAAAAATTTAAATAATTAACACAAACGACATGACTTTTCATAAAATATTATGATTGAAAATTATTTTATGGAGGAGTTATGTCATTTTTTTTAAACAACACTTCAAATTGCAGACCTTGCCCACTAAAAAACAGTGGAGTTGGAAGCATTTGTGAAAAAGTGCTGATTGAGACGACCAAAGTGTTTGACGAATGCTTGTCACAAACTCAAGAAATTGGGTTGCCGCTTGTCATCACGTCTTATTCGCCAGCAAATCCGACTTTCCCGCTTACATTCATTTCAGCACAAGCCACAGGCAGCGGAGTTGTTGTGTCCGATGTCGTTATTGACAGGATTGCGGACCGTCCAAACTTTGCAAATGTCACAGCAACAGTCACAGTGCCAACAACTGTCACATATCGTGACGCAAATGGTGTTGTGGGAACGGGAACGAGTTCAGTCACAGTCACAAAATCAGCGATACTCTTTGTTCCACAACCTTCAATAACGCCAATCGAGGTCACTGCAATGGCAGCACTTGTTAGCACGAGCGGAGTATTTTCAGAGGACAACACTTTCACTATCAATGCATGTCTCTATATTGTTCTCAAAATTGTTGGCGTTGTTGATATTCTTGTTCCAAGCTATGGCTATCCACAAATTCCAGAATGTCAAGAAATTTCAACCCCTTGCCCAGGACTCAACAACATCTCATTCTTCCCAGTCGCTCAACCTTAAACAAATATTATTTGACAAAAAATCTTTCTCGTTTTTGGGAAAGATTTTTTGTTTGCCTCAAAATTGTTTTTATAATTTTTATTATTATGTTATTATAAGACGAGGATATATGAGAAAAATTTGCTTTGTATGCACTGGCAACACTTGCCGTTCGCCAATGGCGGAAAAATTAATGAAGAAACATCTTGAAAAATTGGGGATTCAAGATGTTGAGGTTTCAAGTCTTGGAACAAGCGTTATTGATGGTGAAAAACTTTGCGATTTTGCAAACAACGCTCTCAAAGCATATGGCATTCGAAAGAGTGCTCGAAAAGCAAAACAACTTCGCCCAAACGACCTCAAAAAAGACATTTTGTTTATCACGATGACCAATGAGCAAAAAAAGTTTTTTGGGCAAAACAAAAATGTTTTCTCGCTCGGTGAACTGGTTGGAGGAGACGATGTGATGGATCCATATGGGTTTGGACAAGATGTCTATAACCAAACAGCCAAAATGCTCAATGATTATACTTATAAATTGGCACAAAATTTGAAACAATAAATGAGGGGTGAATATGATTATTCTTGCAAGCGATCACGCAGGGTTTCTTCTCAAAGAAGATATAAAAAAATTTTTTAAAAAAGAAAACATAACAACCATTGATGTCGGTTGCTATTCAATGGAGCCGGTCGATTATCCAGACTTTGCAAAAAGTGCAAATCAAAAAGTTTTGGAAAACGAAAACAACATTGGAATTTATATTTGCGGAACAGGAATTGGCATGGACATATGCGCAAATCGAAATCCAAAAATTCGTGCCGCTCTTTGCACGAGTCCAACATATGCAAGACTTGCTCGCTCACACAACAACGCAAATGTTCTTGTTTTGGGTGGCAGGTTCACGAGGAAAAGAAAAGCAATAAAAATCATAAAAGAATTTTTGACGACTCAATTTGACGGCGGCAGACATCAAAAGAGAATAAAAAAATTGTAAGGAGTCCCATGTATAACATTCTTTTGGATTTGGGGAATAATGAGTTCAACGAAAAAAAAGTTTTGGAACTGGCAGAGTTTGCAGGTTCATATTCTTCAACGCTGTTCGTCTATTTTTCAAACCTTCCAAAAAATGTCCTCTCAAGACTAAAAAAGAAAAAACCAGAAAATTTGGTTCTGGTGAAAGTTGAAAGTGAAACGACGAGTGATGAAGTCGTCAAAGACTTTGTTGCGAGTCACGGGCAGGCAAACGTCATTTTGATTAGACGCGGAGCAAAGAATGTCGATAAGTTTGTTTTGGAAGAAATGATCAAATCGCATTCGGCTGGAAACAAAATTGTGACTGCAAAAAACATAAAAGACAATGGCTTTTGGAAGAAATTATTTTCAAAGATAACAAACTTTGTTGTGTCATTGCTATATAATTGCGGGTTGTTTGAAGGGAAGGCGCAACTTGTGCTTTTTGACCATGCACTCACAAAATCAATGGTTCAAGTGCCACAAAACATTATACGAATGACAAAAATTGACAATTTCAAATGTGTGAATCGCGCTTGCATTGTTGACAAAAATTATGATGTCGAGATTAAATATAAATCAAAAAGTCATGATTTGAAAATGGCATTGTCATACACTTTTCTTGCCTTGATTATTCTCACGTTGACTTTAACTTTAATTTTTGTTCCAACCTTGAGAATGAGCATATACATCATTTTTATGTCGCTTCTATGTCTTGCGGGTGTTTGCGTTTGCTTTGCTTTTACATCAAGTCACATACTTTTTAAAAATGTGGGCGAACTTGATGACAAGGATATAAAATTAAAAAAGGAGATATCATGAAAAAATTAAAAATAGGAATAAACGGATTTGGAAGAATTGGAAGACTTGTCCTTCGTGCAGCAGCAGAAAGAGGAGATGTTGAGGTTGTTGCAATCAATGACCCATTCCTTGATGTTGACTATGCAAAATATCTTTTTGAATATGATTCAATTCATGGAAAATTCAAAGGCACAACAGATGTTCGAAATGGTGAACTTGTCGTGAATAAAAAGAAAATCAAATTTTTCGCCGAGAAAGACCCAACACTCATTCCTTGGGGTGAAGTTAGTGTGGATTATGTTGTTGAGGCAACTGGCAAGTTTACATCATATGAGGGCGCAGAACAACATATCAAAGCCGGTGCAAAAAAGGTTGTCGTTTCTGCACCTGGAAAAAATATGCCAATGTTTGTTTATGGCGTCAACCATGAAAAATATTCCAGTGACATGAAAATTGTTTCAAATGCAAGTTGCACAACAAACTGCCTTGCACCTTTGGTCTATGTTCTCCAAAGAGAGTTTGGCGTCGAAGAAGGATTGATGACAACTGTTCACTCAACAACGGCAACACAACTCACTGTTGACGGTTCAACAAAAAAAGACTGGCGTGGAGGACGCGCGGCATCATACAACATCATTCCATCGTCAACAGGCGCGGCAAAAGCGGTTGGTGAAGTTTTGCCCGAACTCAAAGGCAAACTCACGGGCATGAGTTTCCGCGTTCCAACACTCGATGTTTCAGTTGTTGACCTCACTTGCTCTTTGAAGGTTGAAACGACATATGAAGAAATCACAAAAGCAATGAAAAAAGCGGAAAAAACATATCTCAAAGGTGTTTTGGGAACGACTGATGAAATGGTTGTTTCAAGTGACTTTATTGGAGATGCAAGAACTTGTATATATGACGAAAAAGCAGGAATTATGCTTTCGCCAAAATTTGTAAAGCTTGTTGCTTGGTATGACAACGAATGGGGATATTCAAACAAACTCGTTGACCTTTTGGTTCATATGGGGAAAGTTGATAAATTAATTTAATTTGAAATTGAATTAAAATTATTTTTGGAGGCACATATGTCTATTGCAAGCATTGTTTCACTTGTCGTAAACATCGTTTTTGTGTTGATGTTGGGACTTGGTTTCTTGTTTGGATTCAAACGTGGAGTAAAAAGATCAGGACTGCGAATTGGCTTGTTCTTGGTTTTTGTCATCATTGGCGCAGTTGTTTCTCCTTATATAACCGAGGCAATTTTGGGCATCAAATTTAACTGGCCAAACGGAATGCGCGATACAATTCTCAAATATCTGGAAAGTCTGTTCAGACAAAATCCAGATATATCCAACATGCTTACATACAATGCCTCACTCAACAGTGCTTTGCGACAAACAATCATCATTGTTTGCAACTTTGCGACATTCATTGCGGTTGCACTAATCATGACATTTATCAGTTGGATTGTCTTTATGATTTTGGCAAAATATGTCATTCGCGACAAAAAAAGAAAAGAGACAATTGAAGAAATCAAAAAGAACACAACAAACACCTATGACCTCACTCCAAAACCAGAAAAAAAATATAGATTTTTTGGAAGCTTGATTGGACTTTTGCAGGGATTTGTGCTTGCATTCATAATTTTTATTCCAATATCTGGACTTATGGCGACTGCGCAATCAGTTCTTGACACTGCATCTCAGTCTCAAACGACAACCATTGTCACAACCGCCGCAGAGTCAACCGATGGGGGAGAAGAAAACAACAAACTTCCAGCAACTTTGGGTGACTTGGTCGCAAAATATGTCCCTCAAGAATATTTGGACATTATTCCAAAATATAGAAAATCTGCAATCGGTGCAATCGCATCTGTTGGAGACCTTGACAAGGCATGCTTTGACGCAATAACCACTCTTCAAGTTCGAGGACAAAAGTTCACACTTCGTTCAGAAATTGAAAATGCTTGCAATTTGTATGAAAAATTCATTTATCTCTATGAATTTGATTTTGCAAACAACGACCTTTCAAAACTTGATTTTGAGATAACTGACCAATTTGTTGATTTGGTTTTCTCATCAGACTTTGTTTATGCCGTTTCAAGCGACATTGTTCCATATGCCCTTGAAAAACTTGTTGTTCAAAACGATGATTTGAAACTTGGAAACTACACAGGACTTGTTAAAGGCGAGGGAATGTATAGCGGAGTTGGCGTAAGCAAATTTATTGAAGTTTTGAGAAAAACAGAATCGCCTTCCGCTGAAATTGAAAAAGATGTTAGAGAAGTTTATGATATTGCAAAACTTTTAATTCAAGAAGGCATTGCTGACGACATAAAAAATGGCAATATCAATGTGACAAAAATTTTGGATAGCATCACCGCACCAAAAGAAGATGGCACAATTCTCACTCAAACAATAAATCATCTCATGAAGACAAACACTCTCAAAGTTGTTCTCAACATGGGATTTAATGCGGGACTCAAAGCGCTCGATGAAAATATTTCATCGAATCTTGGAACAGTCAGATACAACGAAGAGGTTTGGGCGATGACTGAAGAAGATGCCCAAAAATTTGCGAATAATTTGAGTTCGACATACACATATTTTAATTCACTTGACACAAATGTGAAAGATGCAATTCTCTCTTTCAGTTTTGATGAAAACATGTTTGAATCTCTGAAGACAGTTAATCTAAACGAACTTGTTTTGCCAGTTGCTCGTGCTCTTGATATTGTTAATGAGTCAACTCTATTCAATCAATATCCAGACGGGAAAGAAGCAGAAAACAAGCCCGTCATTGACAGAATTATTGAGTCCGTTTATGAAAGCGACGTGTTTGAACCAGCAAGAAAGTATATCAAACTCACAGTTGCCAATAACAATGGATTCAAATTTGAAAATGACATTGGAAAAATCATTGAAGTAATAAACCGACTTCAAGAGAAAGATTGCATGAAACTTATTTTTACAGATTCACTCGACGTTGAACAACTCTTTGCAAAATTTGACGAAACAAAAACAGCAGAGCCATTGACTTTTGACCAGACATTTGGCGTGATTATTGATAATGAACTATTCAGACCAACTTTTGTCTGCGTCCTCAATCTCATGAATTCAAAACTTGGCGACGTTTTGGGCACGACGATTGAGACAAAAGAACTGTCGGCAGACGTTGACGTTTCGGCTCAAAAAGAAGATATAAAAACATTTTGGACAAATCTTTTGCCACTTTCAAGCGAGATATTCAAAGAAGAAGGATTCAAGCTCAAAAACCTTGATTTTGATTCACTTGAAAATCTCATGGAAGGAATGAAGAAAAATGTGTATGATGTCACGGGTGCAACAAAAGAAAATTCTGTTTTTGAGGCAATGTATCTAAATCTGATTGATTACATCAAAAATGATGAAGATTATGGCATTTATTTCACAGAATATTATGATAGTTATTCAAACCCATATGATGTTGACTGGCACAAACTCCTTGCTGCTGTAAAAATTGCAGACGACCTCAAAGAAACTGGCTCGATTTCGCCAAGTGATTTAAATAAAGTTGCAGAACTTGCAAGCACAAGTGAAGCGATTGCGGGCGCAGTCAAAGATGCTGTCAAGGAAAAAGTTGCTGACGAAGAGTTGAAAACAAAAATTGACGGTTTGGATTTGACGGACAACTCAACATTGTCAACAATTGAAAATGTTGCAAAAATTGCTGATTCACTTCAAAAACTGGGCACTGAACAACCAACAATCGGCAAAGATGTTGAATCGTTTATAAATGGACTTAACAATCAAGCAAACCAGGATACTGTCGACACAATCATAGGCATTGTTGACAATGTCGCAAAATCTGAAATAGTTGAAAATTCAAGCAAAATTTCTGAAAGTGAAAAAGAAAGCATTGAAAAAAATATTGACAATGCTTCGAGATTGAGCGAAGAAACAAAAAACAGATTGAGAGAAATGTTTGGTTTGCCAACGGAGCCAGAGTCAGAATCATCAACCTAACAGAGAGGAAAAAGTGGAATTTAAGCACGAACCAATTTTGAAAAACGAAATAATTGAATTGTTGAATATCAAGAGTGACGGAAACTATCTTGATTGCACAATCGGCGGAGCGGGACATAGCTTCGCCATTATTTCTAATTTGAAAAATGGTCATCTCTATGGAATTGACAAAGACGAAGATGCTCTTGCTGCATCACAAGAGAAACTAAAAAATTTTTCAAATTTCACGCTTATTCATGATGATTTTAAAAATATTCAAGAAATTTTTGCAAAAAATGACCTTCCAGACATGGACGGAGTTCTAATTGACCTCGGAGTCAGTTCATATCAGATTGACAATCCCCAAAGAGGATTTAGTTTTTTGAGAGATGGTCCGCTTGATATGCGAATGAATCGCGAGCAAACTTTTTCCGCCTATGATGTCGTTAATTTTTATCCATATGAAAAACTTGTTAAAATATTTTTTCAATATGGCGAAGAGCAAAACGCAAAAATAATAGCAAAAAAAATTGTTGAAGAAAGGTTGAAAAAACAAATTGAGACGACAAAAGAACTCAATGACATAATTGAAAGTGCTTTGCCCAAAAAAGTTGTATTCAAAAGTGGGGGATGTGCAAAAAAAGTCTTCCAAGCAATAAGAATTGAGGTGAATGGAGAATTGGCGGGCTTGGAAGAAACTTTACGCTTTTTGATTGAACACCTGAAGCCAAATGGCGTCATATGTGTCTTGTCGTTCCATTCCCTTGAAGACCGAATTGTGAAAAATGTATTTCGTGAAGAATCGACGGCGTGCATTTGTCCACCAAAAACTCCAATATGCATATGTGGGCACAAAAAGAAAATTGATTTAATAACAAAAAAACCAATGGTCGCGAGTGCCGAGGAGCAAAAAACAAATTCGCGTTCAACTTGTGCCAAACTCCGCGCAGCAAGACGAATTTAGTTTGTTTTCACCATTGAGAGTCTTGATTGTTCCACATGAAAACCACACAATATGCATGTGCTCTGAACTATGATGATTGGAGTTTGGATGGGGACTTGTTGATGCGCTTTCTAATTAAGTGTGTTTTTTTGTTGCATGGAAAAAAAGAAGTTGTCAAATTGTTTTATAAATGATATAACAATCATATATTATGAAAAATACAGAAGACAAAATGATTCAAGATCTTCGCGATGGGCGGGTGGCGACAATGGCAGATGATTCTGACGCCATTTTTTCTGCTCAAAAAGAAAAAACAAAAGAAGAACCAAAACCAAATCAAAACTTGCTTGCACGAATTGATGAACTAACGCGACAAAGAGTGGAGAGTTTTGAACAGAAGCAAAGACTTTTGGAAGAAAAATATCAACAGCAGCAAATTGCGTCACAGGTTGATGTTGAGGTTTCAGAACAAATTCAAAAAGAGACGGAACAAACTCAACTTGATGCCCAAGAAGAACAAGTGCAAGAATGTGTTGCGACGCCATCTTTTTCTGGAAAAACTGAAATCGAGGTGCAGGTTGATGAAGAGAAAGAAAGTCAGATTGAAAATGAAGCCAAAAACAAACAACGAGCAAAAAAGGTTAAGTTTCGTGTGAAATTCATTTCAATCGCTGTCTGCATTGCCATTGCATTGTTTTCTGGACTCGCAATTCATAATGCTGTTAAAATCACAAAACTCTCAAGCGAAGTGTCTGCCGCACAATCTCAAGTTGAAGTCAACACCGCAAAATACATTTATAAAATCAGCAAGATTGACGACCTTATTGAGGACGGAAAGAAAGCGCCAGTTGACAGTTTTCAAATTGGGGCGGATAGATATCTCGAGAGTTATCCCGAGGAGCTGGAAGATGTCACAGAGATTGCAGAAAGTTCGAATTGGTTTGATAGATTTGTAAACAAAATCAGAAAATTTTTTGGGGCGGCATGAAAAAACCAAAATTCAAATTAAAAATTCAAAAACAATACACATTATTTTCATTACGAAAGAGGATATCGGCATTAACAATTGCGATATCCTTTCTTTTTTGTGCATTATTAATTCGCCTTTCGGTTGTTAGTTTGGTTGATGGAAAGTGGCTTCAAGAAAAAGCGTTTGACCAGTGGACGAGAGATTTGCCAATAACTGGCGAGCGCGGGAAAATATACGACACAAATGGTGCAACACTCGCTGTTTCAAAAACGACATATGATGTGTATGTGAGGGGCAGGGAGGTCAATGATCCGATTGGACTTTCGTCGTATTTGGCAAGTCTTTTGGGTTTGGAGTTTGAAAAAGTTCATGCAAAAGCGATTGACAAAACGATTTCGGAAAGTTTGATAAAAATGCAAATAGAACAAGATGTTGCGCTAAAAATTTTAAACAGTGACTACAAAGGCGTGTATTTGTCTGAAAATATTGGAAGATATTATCCTTATGGCGATTTGTTGACGCAAATTTTGGGCTTTACAACTGTTGATAATGTCGGTCAAGCGGGGGTTGAACAATATTACAACAGCATGCTCACGGGACTTGACGGGAAATATTATGTTCAAAGTGATTTGCAGGGTCATCAAATTGACAACACGCTTTCATCATATATTCCATCAGTTGCTGGAATGAATTTGCAACTCACGATTGATGTTTCCATTCAACAAATTGTTGAAAAAGTTCTCGAACAAATTGTTGTTGACCACAAGCCCAAAAGCGTGACATGTATTGTTATGAATCCAAAAAATGGCGAACTTTTGGCACTTGCGCTAAAACCGAGTTTTAACCTTAACGAAATTCCCAGAAGCGACAGCACGCTCATGTCAACCGTAAAAAACACGGCGGTTGTTGATGTTTATGAGCCCGGCTCAACGTTTAAAATATTGACAACTGCTGCGGCTTTGGAAGAAGGCAAAACAAGTTTAAGCGACAGATTTTATGACCCTGGATATAGAATTGTTGATGGTCAAAAAATCAAATGTTGGAAAACAATCGGTCACGGGAGTGAAGACTTGATTGACGGATTCATAAATTCTTGCAACTCTGTCTTTATGGACCTTGCGTTGAGAATGGGGACGAACACTTTTTATTCATATCTCAAAAAATTTGGAATTGGCTCAAAAACGGGCATTGATATTGCGTCCGAAAGTTCGGGCATTCTGATGAAACAGTCTAGTGTCAAAAATGTTGACCTCGCGCGCATTGGGTTCGGTCAGGCGGTTGCCGTCACTCCAATTCAAATTATAACCGCGTTCTGTGCGGCGATTAATGGAGGAGACCTTTTGCAACCATATCTTGTTAAATCGGCGACTGATTGTCAAGGCAATGTTGTTCTCGAAAACACAAGAACAACAAAAACACGAGTGATTTCGCAAAAAACTTCAAGTTTAATCAATAATTTGCTTGAAAATGTCGCAACAAAACGGGGTAAAACAGCTTTTGTTGATGGATATAGAATTGGCGGCAAAACTGGAACTGCACAAAAATACGAAAATGGTGTGATTGCAAGAGGCAAATATGTTTCAAGTTATTTTGGAACATATCCGGCGGACAATCCTGAATATGCAATGTTGCTTTTGGTCAACGAACCAAGTTCTGGCGTTTATTATGGAAGTGTTGTTGCAGCGCCATATGCAAAAGAAATTTTTTCGGGAATTTTCACAGCAAAAAACATAAAGCCACAAGACGAGGAGCAAAAACCAAAAGAATATGTCGAAATGCCATCTCTTGTTGGAATGAGTCTTGCTGATGCTTGTGAAAAACTTTTGTCCATTGGGCTCTATTATGAACTTGATGGTGAGGGCGGAAAGGTCGTTGGTCAATATCCTCCAACTGGAACAAAATTAGAAAAGTATTCAACAATTCAAATTAGCGTTGCAAATGAGTGAAATTTTTCGCGTTTTATGAGTTATTTTGCGAACCGCAACAAAAATAATTTCATCGTGCTACACTTTTTTGAAGGAGGCAACATGATTTCATTTGAAAAATTATTTGATGGAATTGGCATAACAAAAATTTTAAATCCCACAATTGATAAATTTTTTAATCGACCCAAATTTGACTCGCAAAAAGTTGAAGATGACGACGTGTTCTTTTGCCTTGCGGGAAAAACCACCGACGGCCATGATTATGCTTTTGAGGCGATAAAAAAGGGGGCGAAGGCCGTGGTCTGTCAACACGAACTTGACCTTCCAGTCATGCAAATTGTTGTTGATGACACAAGGGAAGCATTTGCATTGTGCTGCAAAAATTTTTTTGACAAAGCTTGTGACAAACTAAAAATTATTGGCGTTTCGGGCACAAACGGAAAAACGACGACATCTTTTCTCATTGCACATATTCTCAATCACTCTGGCAAAAACACTGGAATAATTGGAACAAGCGGCGCTTTTTGGAATGGCAATAACATCAATTTTCAAATGACGACACCAGACCCTGATGTTTTGCATGGTTTGTTGATGCAAATGAGAGATGATGGTGTTGAATGTGTTGTTATGGAGGTTTCTGCTCATGCGATTGCACTAAAAAAAATTGCGGGCATAATATTTGAAGTTGGAGTTATGACAAACGTCACAGAGGACCACTTGGATTATTTTGAAAGTTTTGAAAAATATGCAAAGACCAAAACCGATTTTATGAACAGTCCATATGTTCTCAGTCGCGTGATTAATGTTGACGACGAAATTTTGCGAAAAAATATCAAAGAGAACAATCTTGCAAAAATAACTTATGGAATCAACAACCCTGCCGATTGTTTTGTTGCTGGACTTGTCATGAGTGTCAGAGGAAGCAATTTCATTTTGAATTTCATGGACAATGTCATTGAAATAAATTCGCCGCTTGTTGGGAAATATAATATCGAAAACATCATGGCGGCATTTTGTGCTTGTTCAATGCTGGGCGTTTCGTTTGAGGAAACAAAAGACGCGATTGCATCTTTTTCGGGAGTTGAAGGAAGATTTAATGTGTTTTCGTCAAATCGAGGTTTTGATGTCGTTGTTGATTATGCGCACACCCCAGACGGATTGAGGAACGTGCTTGCGACTGTTGGTGGACTGACAAGTGGCAGACTGATTTGTGTGTTTGGTTGCGGAGGTGGTCGAGAAAAACAAAAACGACCACAAATGGCGCGAATTGCCGAAAAATTTTGCGATGAAGTTATTGTGACATCTGACAATCCCCGATATGAAAATCCCCTTGATATAATTGACGAAATAAAAGTGGGTTTTTTGGGCAAAAATCACACTGAAATTGAGGATAGATTTGAGGCGATAAAATACGCGATGGAGATTGCCAAACCTCACGATATTGTGATTATATGTGGCAAAGGTGCGGAAGATTATATGGAAATAAGAGGAGAAAAACATCATTTCAAAGATGCCGAGGTTGTCAAACAATTTTTATAAAAGGTGATTTATAAAGGTGATTAATGGAAGTGTATAATTTGCTGTTTTGTTTTTTGATTGGATTTTTGGTGTCGGCCGCTTTTGCGCCTGTTGTCATAAAGCTTTCGCAAAAGTTCAAACTCAAACAAACAATTTTACATTATGTCGAACTCCACAAGGACAAGCAGGGCACTCCAACAATGGGCGGGTTTATTTTCTTGTTGGGCTTTGTTGTCGCCTCCGC
>JBJFDC010000021.1:0-15621 GCA_051889215.1 Christensenellales bacterium | reverse complement strand
AGCCGAACAATGGCGGAATCAACTTTTGGCACAGGATAGAACATTTGACGCCCGACGATGCGGCAGATTTTTGTGTCGGCATAAAAATTTGCCATGACCGAAAGAACTCCATAGCACTTGTCTTTTGGCGTTGCAACAATTTTTTCCGCAACCTCTTTTTGAACCATGATTGCAAGAGTTTTGATTTTGTCGCTCTCTTCCAAAAACTTGAATATGATTGGTGTTGTGATGTAGTAGGGCAGGTTTGCAACAAGTTTAAACTCCCCACCCGCAAGTCGCTCAATTTCCGACATTTCAACTTTCAAAATATCGTTAAAAACAACCTCATAGTTATCAAACTCTTTCAAATTTTCAGCAAGCACGCTTTTGAGTTCTTTGTCAATCTCAAAACATATGACCTTGTTTGCCTCGCGACAAAGTGCCTCGGTGAGCGCACCCGCCCCAGGTCCAACTTCAATCACAGTGTCGTCATGTGTTATGCCAGCATCTTTGACGATGGCTGCAAGCAGATTTTTGTCTCTCAAAAAGTTTTGTCCAAACTTTTTTTTCATTTCAAATTCCATAATTTCTCCAAAACAATCTCATTGCATTTTCGGTTGTTATTTTTGCCACTTCTTCCTCGCCCACACCCCAAATTTCAGCGAGTTTGTGCGCGACAAATCTCACATTTTGCGGCTCGTTTCGCGTGCCTCTTTTGGGACTTGGTGCAAGATATGGCGAATCTGTTTCAATCACAATTTTTGAGCGGTCACAAACTTTTGCAACATCAACAATCTTTTTTGCATTATTAAAAGTCAACACGCCCCCAACGCTGATATATAGCCCCATTTTCTCAATTTCTCGATACACCTCAACGCTTTCAGAAAAGCAATGCATGAGCGCTCCATTTGAAAGGAGATTTTTGTTTCTTTTCAAAATTTCAAGCATATCCCCCACTGCATCGCGACAGTGAATCACAACAGGCAAATTGAGTTTGTGTGCAAGTTTTAGTTGTGTTTCAAACACTTTGATTTGCATGGCTTTGTTGTCGTCACGAAAATGATAGTCAAGCCCAATTTCTCCAATCGCAAGCACTTTTTTTTCGCGCGCCAATTCCTCAATTTTCAAAAAGTCTTCACTCTTCAATTCATCAATGTCTTCCGGGTGAATTCCAACAGTGCAAAAAACATTGTCAAATAGCCCCGCAATTTGCACCGCACGCTTTGATGACAAAACATTTGTTCCGTTTGTTATTATTTTTTCAACCCCACACGATTTTGCTCGTTCAACGACCAGTTTGACATCGTTTTCAAATTGGCAATCATCAAGGTGAGCATGAACATCAATAAGTTTTTCCATGCAAGCATTGTAGCACACATTCTGTTGTTTTCAAACAATTTAAAAATATATTCTTAATCAACCTTTTCGCACATATAATATGGCGAGGTAATTATGAAAAATCTAAAGAAATTTTTTATTGCTTTTTTTATTGTTTTCGTGGCAATTTCGTTTGTCGGCTGCGCAAAGTCCGATTTGGACAAAATTGCGAAAAATGTCAGCACATATTCGATTGATATTGTCCTCAATGACAACATGACAATGAATTGCTCTCAAACCCTCAACTACAAAAACAACACCGAATCAGTGCTCAAAAAACTTGACATGCACCTATATCCAAATGCATTTCGAGAAGGTTCAAAATATCCGCCCGTGAGTTTATCAAGCTCGTCACGCGCATATCCAAACGGCAAGAGTTATGGGAATATCACAATAAATGGTGTTGTGGTGAGCAGTTTGGCAAAAGAGTTCTCAATTTGCGGTGTCGATCAAAACATCTTGGAAATTGAGTTTGGTCAAGACCTATATCCCGACGACAGCATCGAAATTAAAATTGATTATGATGTTGTTTTGCCAAACATGAATCACCGCTTTGGATATGGCAACAACACAATCAACATTGCAAACTTCTATCCAGTTGCGTGCGTCTATGAAAACGGCGAATTCAAGCAAGATGTGTATTCGTCAAATGGCGACCCGTTTTATTCCGAGATATCAAACTACAATGTCAACTTCACTTGTCCAAATAAATATGTTGTTGCCTCAACCGGAAATCAACAAAAAACTCAATATGACGAAAATTGCAAAACTGTTCAAATTGAAGCAAAAGCAGTTCGAGATTTTGCAATCGTATGTTCTGAAAAATTCAAGACATTGTCAGGTGAAATTGATGGGACGCAAATAAACTATTATTACTATGGCGACACCCAACCCGAAAAGTCACTTGACACTGCAAAAAAATCAATAAAAACATTCAACACTTTGTTTGGAAAATATCCTTATTCTCAACTCAGTGTCGTTGAAGCAAATTTTGTTCACGGAGGAATGGAATATCCAAATCTAATCTATATTTCTGACGCTTGCTCAACTTATGAAGAATACACAAATGTCATTGTCCATGAAGCCGCACATCAATGGTGGTATTCTCTTGTCGGAAACAACGAATATTCTTCTTCATGGCTTGACGAAGGTCTCACTGAATATTCAACCGCGCTGTTTTATGAAAAGAACCCAAAATATGGGATAAAAATTCAAGACATTGTCAAAAACAACTGGAAAAATTATTCGCTATTTGTTTCAATCTATCAAAACGTTTTGGGCAGTGTTGACACAACAATGGATAGAGAACTTAACCAATATCCGACCGAAACCGAATACACTTATATTGCATATGTCAAAGGAATGTTGATTTTTGACAGCGTCCGCCAAATCATTGGAGACAAGGCATTCTTTGGGGGGCTGAAAACATATTTTGAGGAAAACAAATTTTCCATTGCACGCCCCGAAAATCTTATTGCCGCGTTTGAGAGGTCAAGCAAATGCGATTTGGACTCTTTGTTTGATGCGTGGATTGAGGGAAAAATCATAATAATAAATCAAATTTAATAATTAAAATAAAAAATAAAGAATTAAATATATTATATTTAATTCTTGTTTATTTTTTTAATTTATTTAATTAATTTTGCAATTATTTTTTAATTAATTTGAATTATTTTTAATTAATTTCTTTCGTCGCACATATTTTTTGGCAAAACCGCAACTTTTCTTTCATACAATACTTCATGAATGCAATATGGATTTTCCTGATGATAACAAGTTTTGTCTGTCTTTTGATTTCTCGACCAGACGCAATTCTCTCATCAATGCTCTCCTCGTCCGCCTCCGCCCTCATGCTTTGCCTCAATCTTTGTTCAATGTATGCGGTTTGGCTAGGAATGTTTGAAATCCTCGATGCGTCTGGTGCGACCGAAAAACTTGCAAAATTCTTTCGTCCCATAACAAAAAGGTTATTCAAGACGGACAACCCCTATGCCCAACAACAAATATCTCTCAACATCGCCGCAAACATTTTGGGGCTTGGTTCTGCTGCAACACCCGCAGGGATTGAGGCAATGAAAACAATGGACGATGAGAGCGGTTTTCCAACATTTGGAATGATTATGCTTTTTATCATAAACGCGACTTCAATCCAACTCCTTCCAACAACCGCAATAAGTTTGCGTCTTGCGGCGGGAAGTCAAAATGCGGCGGACATAATTTTGCCAACAATGCTTTCAACAGCCCTGACGACTGGTCTTGGCATCGCATTTGTGTTCTTGATTGAAAAATTAAAAAGAATGAGGAGGAAAAAATGACGCCATACATCATGCCCGCCCTTTTTCTTTTTGTTTTGGTTTATGGAAAAATCAAAAAAGTAAACTGCTATGACAATTTTACGGTTGGTGCAAAAAAGGGTTTGATGCTTGGAATTGATATTTTTTGTTATGTGGCGGCGATACTCATTTGTGTGGGACTTTTGAGAGTGAGTGGGATAACATCTTTTCTTGTCAGAACACTTTCTCCAGTCTTTGGCGCAATTGGAATGCCGTCAGAAATCATCGAACTTGTGTTGCTCAAACCTTTTACTGGAAGCGGTTCAATCGCAGTTTTGGAAAGCATAATAAAAGAATATGGCGCCGACTCGTTTATTTCTCGTTGCGCATGTGTGATTGCGGGAAGCAGTGAAACCACATTTTATATTGCGTCAATATATTTTTCAAAGACTTCAGTCAAAAAACTCGGATATGCCATTCCCCTTGCGCTTGCTTGCACATTGGTTGGTGCAATCTTTTCTTGCCTTGTTTGTCGAATTATGTAAATTTTGACAAATCTAAATTTTTGATTGTATTAAAATATTTTATATGTTAAACTAAATTACACCAAAGAGGTATTTATGGGACTTTGCAGCTATTCATCTGAACTAATAATAAACAACAAACTCGAACTCGATAACATTTTTGTTAACGAGTTTTTGCCATATGCACCAGAAGGAACTGTCAAAGTTTATATTTATGGACTTTATATGTGCTCTCACGCAAATGCTCACGACAACACGCTCGAAAGTTTTGCCAAAGTGCTTTCAATGAGCGAACAAGACATTTTGGACTCGTTTATGTATTGGCAAGAGCAAGGCCTTGTTCAAGTTCTTTCAACCTATCCTGTTTCAATCAAATATATGCCACTAAAAAATTTTATAAACAATTCAAAAAAATTCAATAAAGACAAATATAGTGCATTCAATGCTCAAGCGCAAGAAATCATCACTGGCAGAATGATAACACCAAACGAATACACAGAATACTACACCGTGATTGAAAGTTTTCACATCGAGCCAGAAGCTTTGCTCATGATTATGAGTTATTGTGTGGGACTCAAAGGAAATAACGTTGGACACGCCTACATCACAACAGTTGCCAAAAACTGGGCGCAAGAAAACATCACGACAACTCAAAAAGTTGAGGAAAGATTAAAAGAGTTTGAACTTATTGGCTCTGATGTCGCCGATGTTTTTAAGGCGCTTGGTTCAAAAAGAAAGCCAACCCATGAGGACAATGAACTCTTCACAAAATGGTGCAAAAATCTTGGATTTGACAAGGGCACAATAATTTATGTTGCCAAAACAAGCAAGAAAAAAAATCTCCGATTCTCTTTTGAAATGCTCGACGGAAAATTAATCAAATATTATGAAATGAAGTTGTTCGGCATCAAAGAGATTGAAGATTTTGAAAACAACAGAGAAAACATGACAACTCTTGCAAAAGAAATCAACCGCGAACTCGGTTTGTATTATGAAAATCTTGATATAATTGTTGAAAATTATATTTGCAAATGGACCAATTTGGGATTTGAGCCCGATGCTCTCAAGATGCTTGCAAAATATTGTTTTTCACACTCAATCCGCACACTTTCTGGAATGGACGATTTGGTTGCAAAAATGTTCAAACTTGGACTCGTGTCGTTCGATGCACTCACCCAACACATCACGTCTCTGCGTGAAATTGACAGCAAAATCAAAGAAATTCTCGAAAATCTCGGCTTGTCCAGACTTGTCAATTCGTTTGACCGCGACTTTTATTCAACTTGGACAAACTCGTGGAATATGGGTGAAGATTTGATTAATTATGCTTGTTCAATCGCCGCAGGAAAAAGTCAACCAATGCAATATATGAACAAAATCTTGTCAACTTGGTCACAAAATGGTGTCAAAACTTTGGAACAAGCAAAATCTCAAGCGCTCCCCATTGACCATCAACAAAAATCAAATCCTGCCGCAATCAAAGGGCACAACTACTCAAAAGAACAACTTGACTCTCTTTTTGACTCATTGGAGGAAATTGAAATTTAGTCATGAATAGAACAATTCTCAACAAAGCTCTAAAAACATTAAAAGAACGCAAGACATCTGCTGAAAGAATTGCCGATGCCAACTATAAAGTCGCACTTGAAAACAAAGACTTTGAAAAAATTGACAAAGAAATGCGAGCCCTCACGATTGACATCTCAAAAAAAGAGTTTTGGGGAAAAGATTCAAAAGAGGAAACAAGCAAACTCAAAAGTCTTGAAAAACAAAGAAAAGATATTCTCGAAAAAAACTTCGGCAAAGATTTTTCAATCGCACCGCACTATTCATGCTCAAAATGTCACGACACTGGGTTTGAGGGAAATCAACCTTGTTCTTGCCTCAAAGAAATCATAACCTCCATTCTTTTGGATTTGTCTGGAACGGCGAGAAACTTGGCGACCTTTGACAATGCAAACTTTGACTTGTTTGAAAGTGATTATCGCGAAAAAATCAAACTCGCATACCAAAAAATGGAAGAATGGTGCGAAAAGTTTAAGACGACAAAATACAAGAATATTGGACTGTTTGGCAACACTGGTGTTGGAAAAACATTTTTAACCGAGGCAATGGCGAACAAACTCATGAATCTTGGAAATGTCGTCATGTTCACATCGTCATTTAATCTTGGCGACACATTAATGAATTATCACAAGGCGATTGACGAAGCAAAACCAACCATTATTGCCCCATATCTTGATTGCGATGTGTTGATTATTGACGACCTCGGAACTGAACCGATTTATAAAAACGTCACACTCGAATATCTTTATCTCATCGTCAACGAAAGGTTTAACAGAGGAAAAAGCACGGTGTTTTCAACAAATCTTTCAACCAGTGAATTCCGCGACAGATATGGCGAAAGAATATTGTCCAGACTTCTCAACAAAAACAACTCGCTTGCAATTCACCTGATTGCAGATGACGCAAGACTCAAAAAACAAAACAAAAAAGCATAAAATATGCTTTTTTTATTTTGTCGTAATCAAAATGTTTAGAGAATATTCAACATTTTCAAGAATGTTTGGATTTGGCCCCAAACTCTCAACAAATTTTCGGTATTTTTTTGCCCCGCATCTCCTCAATGTTTCACCAACACCAATGCAGTCCAAGTCCCCAGGTTTCAAAAGGTCCAAGACTCCAAAAAATTCGGTTTTGAATTTATCTGATATTCTTTGTTGCATTTGTTCATCATCAAAGCTCTTTTGAGGATTTTTATAAATTCTGTCATTTGCCTCGTTTTCAACACCCAAAACATCAAGGACAAAATATATTTCCCAATCAATTCTTGCTTTTCCGCCCTCAATTTTTGCATTTGTCTTAATGTGCTTTTCCAAAACTTCAAAAGACACGTCAAGCGGGTTCCCGTCTTCAGTTATATAATTTTCAATAACAAATCGCGTTTCATATGCACTTGGGTTAACAATGTTTAGTGCTTGGGTTTGTTCCATCTCAAGGTCAAGGACTTTTTTTGCTTTTTTAAAAATTGAACTTGAGCCATCATTTGACACTTTTTTTGAATTTGACGAATTTCCACCGCCTGTTCCGCCGGCTCCTTCGGCAACTCCATTTTGATTGGTCGCCTCAACCCCTTCACCTTGTGAGTCGACGAGTTTTATATTATTTGCGATTGAGCAAGAAGATTGGGACAAATAGTTGTTATAAAATCTATCAATGCTGATGTTTACGTCCATCAGACTTCGCTTGTTGTTATACAAAATATCTTTGACTTTTTCGCCTGAATTGGTGTCAAATTGCTTGGTTGTCTCAAACATTTCTTTTGCTGTGACATTCGTTGTCAAAATTGTGGCATTAGTCCCAATATCATTTAACCGCATAAAATCTTCAATGATGGCAGTTATTCCCTCTTTGCATATTTCATTTCCAAACACGACATATGCCGCATGTGCAAAGTCAACCCTTTTGCCGAGAAAATTTATGAGTTTGTTTGTTGCAAGTGCAATGTTTTTCGCTTTTGCTGAAACAAGGCGATAACTGTCCGCAAAAGTCAAAGAATTTTGAGGAATCAAGGTCAAAAGTGAAAGTTCAATCCCCTCGTCCGCCTTGTCAATGCCAATTCCAGTGCAGACCACAACAACATCGTTTTCGGCAGGCAATAAAATTGCTGTCGGCATATATATGGCCATCAACAGAACAAAAACCCAAAACATTGGCATGTGGGAAACAACTTTCCAAATCTTCAAAAACTTATTTTTCATTTTTCCTCCTTCGCTTTCGGATATCAAACAAAAGCAAAATTGGAAAAACAAATGCCAAAATCAGTGACAGCCACTTGAACCAACCTTGGAAAAAGGAAAATGTCTTGTCTTCATTGATAAAAAAGAAATATATTAGCGCCAAACTCGCAAGCACACAAATCACGACACTCCCGACATTTCTTTCGTGCTTCGCATCGCAAAAATCTTCAAGACTAATCAAAACCGCACGAAACATAATCCCGCTTTGCAAAATAATAAAAAACATCATTGTTATCACTGGAATGAAATCAAGTCTTCCAACATCAAGTGCCTCTGGGCCAAAAACCGCGACGTCATAGATTGTGTAGTGATGAATAAAAGAAGTTCTGCCAAAAACTCCATAAAAACAAAAAACAAAAATAATGACACATACAAAAGAAAAAATGGTAAAAAATATTGAACTTCTCAAAAAATTTTTTTCAACTTTGATTTTATCCATAAAAAGCAACAAAAACAAACTGTTGCCAAACCAATAATTAAAATCCAGCGAAACAGAAAAAAACTCACTGGCAGTTGTGTCAAGACTTAAATATGGCAATGAAAATGACCCTGAAAAATATCCCAAAGCAACGCAGAGCAAAAAGCCAGAGATTGCAATCAGAAAAAAGAACTCACACGTTCTCGAAAATGCTTTCATTGATGAAAATCCAAGCGCGACAACGACAGGAATTATGATTGAAAGATAAAAATATTTTCCAGCAGTTGAAAATATTGCATCTCGCAAAAACTCATAGTTTGCCGAAATAAATGATGAAAAACGCATCAAATAATAGAAAAAAATCAAAAAATAAATTATTTTTGCACAAATCACGCCAATCTTACTCGACAAATACTGATAGAATGACACTCCCGGATGCCGCTTTATAAAAACCAAAATCAACAAAAACACCAAAACATCAACAAGTG
This sequence comes from Christensenellales bacterium, assembly GCA_051889215.1. Taxonomy (GTDB): domain Bacteria; phylum Bacillota; class Clostridia; order Christensenellales; family UBA1242; genus UMGS1470. The sequence goes on along the minus strand of JBJFDC010000021.1, from coordinate 6,762 downwards.
CCAAAAACAATATAACGACAAATGCCACATCTTCAATTTTTTGATAAACCAAAGATGCAAGGTTAATAAACTTCAACCCGCAAAAAGCATAAAATATCATGATGCCGAGTTGTCTGGTGCTGATTTCACTTTTTGTCGTCATCTTTCAACCTCACTTTATTCACATTTTTGAACGCTTTTGGACGTGTTGTCATTTCTTTTAGTGGCGCTTTCATCATCGCATCTTTTCGGTCGTTTCTTATATGTGGAGAGATTGGTGCAAGATAAGGCGCAGAATAGGAGTTGAGTTCATTCATATAGTTGCAAAAATAAATTATTCCAGCAATCATTCCCCAAAATCCAAGCGTGCCGCCCAAAAGCAAAAAAATCAACCTTATCAGACTCAACTGCATGTTTTGGTCGGGAATTGTGTAAACCGCAATAATGCTCATTGCAATAATCATGACACCAGGCGGCGAAATGAGACCCGCCTTAACCCCAGTGTCCCCCAAAATTAATGCGCCAACAATACTTGTCGCAAGCCCCAAAAATTTTGGGAGTCTCAAACTCACCTCATAAAGAATTTCGAACAGAATAAGAATAAACAAAAGTTCAATAAATGGCGTGAATGGCAAGCCCTGATTGGAGTTGCTTATCGTAATCAAAAATTTTAGTGGAATAATTTTGTAGTGATAAAGCCGCATTGCAAGATATGCCCCCGGCACGATAACCGCCATAAACAAACCCAAAATTCTAACCCAACGCATATAGGTCGCATAATAAAATCTCCCATAATAATCATTTACATCTTGAACTTCTTCGGCATAAATGAACGGAAGAGTGAGCACAATCGGACTGTTGTCAACCAAGATGGCAACACGACCTTCCAATATTTTCGCACATATGATGTCTGGCTTTTCACTCGACCCAACCTGCTTGAAAAGAGAATATGGACGCTGTTCTAAAAAACATTCAATGTAGTATGACGACACAATGCCGTCAATATCAATTTTTTTAATTTGTTTTTCAATTTGCTTCAAAATTTTTTTGTCAGCAACGCCATTGAGATACATAATGCTCACTTGGGTGTTTGAATATTTCCCGACAAAGAGATTCTTCAGAACCAACTTGTCACTTTTTAATCGTCTTCGAATCATGGATATGTTTGTCTTGATGTTTTCGGTAAACCCTTCTCTTGGACCTCGAAGAACAGAAGATGTCGGAGGTTCAGAAGGTTGCCTTGAAGTGAACTCTTCTGCATCAATTTTCAAATACGAACTTTCGCCATCAACAAAAATGACGACATTGTTTTCAACAACTGCCTTGAGCGCTTCGGAAAAGTTTTGCATTGTTTGGCACGTCATGTTTTGAAGAACTGAATTTTTTAAACTTGATATCGTCAATTCATTTTTGTCGGTCACTTCCAAAATTGGTGCAATCACACTCTCTGAAATCAGCTTTTGGTCAGTCATGCTTTTGAGAAAAACAACGCCAATCAATTTCCCGCAGACAGAAATATCCCTTGCAACCAAATCGGGATTATTTTGCAAATTTTCTTGAAATTCACGCAATTTTTTGTTAATTTTCGCAGAATTTTGAGTTTTCAACAAAAAAACATACTCCTTTTTGTTAGTATGTTTTTTATAAAATTATTTATGCTTGATGAACTGAAGTATCAAGTTCGGCACTGTTTGAAACAAAATAATTTTCACCGACCGCTTCAATTTTGAAGTAGGTTATAACAGTGCTTGGGGCAATCCCCGCAACACTCAAATCAACAACATATTTTTCTTCATCAAACCTTGCAACTCCAAACGTTTTGTCATTGATTGTCACAACATAACTCGATGCATTTTTGACTTTGCTTATCTCGATTTTTCCATTTTCCAAAACTCTTCCAGCAATGCCTTGCAACTTTTCATAAACAGCAAATTGCAAGGTGTTTGAACAAGCACTTTCAACATATCCGGATTTTGTGGTTTTTGCACGCACTTGAACCGTATATTCTCCTCCGCCCAATGTGTTTAGGTCAAACTCCAAAACATTGCCGATGTTTTTGCTGGAGTTGTTATAAAACAATTCATAACTTGTTGCATCTTGGATTTCAGCCCAACAAATCACACTTGACCCGCTTTCATAAAAATGAATTACAGGCATTTGCAATGCTTTTCGCAAATCATATGTTATTGATTTTGATGCTCCGCTCAAACTTCCGTTTTTGTCGCCAGTTGCATAAACCCTAATCGAATATTGTTTTGGTTCAACAAGTCTTGACAAATCAAGAGATGGGGTTTTGCTATCATATTTTTTCCCGTCAATTTCAAAGATATATTTGCTTGCGCCAGAAACTTCGCTGCACGTCACATAAACAATGTCGTCATATTGCGAAATCATGAGATTTTTTGGCGTGTCAAGTGGCTTTGCGGGAAGAAGCGAAATAATGACAAACACAAGTCCAACAACGAGCCCAACCCCTGCAACAACACCGCACAAAATCAGCCAAAATTTCTTTTTATTGAACTTGCTCGATGCTCTTTGGTGAGTTCTTTTTTCAGCTTTTTCTTTGTCAACTTTTGTTGTTGAATTTGACTTTGCTGCCATTTGAAGGGGTTGATTGACTTCAACCTCTTTTCTTGTCTCGGTTTTTTCAATATTTTGTTGTTCAACAGGTTTAATTTCTTCCTGTTGCGGCCTTTGTTCAACCTCAACTTCTCGTTTTTGTTCTTCAGGAATGCCCTCAACAACAATTTGCTTTCTCATCATTGGTGGGCGTGGAGGCATTGGACGAGGAGGCAATTTTTTTTGTCCCCCAACATTTCCCAAATTTTCTTTCTTTTCTTCTTCCACACTTCCCTCACATTTTGTTTGTGTTATTATTAATTTTAATATAGTGAAATATCCATCTTTTGTCAAACATAATAAAAACATAAATAAACGAGTGCAAAAAACATGAAAAAAAATATAAAATTCTATTGACAACAAAGCATGAATTTGTTAACATGAAAAAGTCTTCAAAAGATGATCCTCAGTAGCTCAGCGGTGGAGCAACCGGCTGTTAACCGGTAGGTCGTCCGTTCGAACCGGACCTGGGGAGCCAAAACAATCTCAAACCATGTGGCTTGAGATTTTTTTTATTCAAATATGTTTTCTATATTTTCGTGATTTTTTGAGTTAATCAAGCCAAAAACGAAGAGGAGCGGATTTATCGGGTTCACGTGCATAATCAATTCCAATGCGTGGACCTTTATGAAAAGTCGTCACTGCTTGAGCATCTTCAAGCCAAATTTCGCTTGATTTTTTTAGGTCGGTTCCATTTTGGGCACGAGTTATATCAAATTTTTTGGTGACCCTCCCCGGACCTTTCGCACCTTCCACCCCACGAATGAGAACCGCCTCGGGTCTGCTGCCCGCACAAACAATATTGAGCATGTGGTGCATTCCATAGCAAAGATAAACATACGCCGTTCCACCCTGCTCCCACATAACTTTTGTGCGCTCCGTTTTTCCGCGAGCAGAATGACAAGCCGAGTCCTCTTCCCCACAGTATGCTTCCACTTCTGTTATTCGCGACCGAATGACTTGCCCGTCTTTTCTGCGACAAAGAATCTTGCCCAAAAGAAGCGGGGCAAGTTCACAAGCCGATTTATTAAAAAAGTTTTGGTCTGTTATTTTCATATAGCTTTATTTTATAACAACGCAAGTCTTTTTCAAATAGGTTTGGAGGTTTTTATAGAAAATTTTTTCAATCTCAAAATCGGTCATTCCCAAGTTTTTTAATTGGCTTTTTAAGTTTTTAAATTGTTCATAATTATTTAGGTTTTTTGGCGGGCACTCAATGCCATAAAAATCACTTCCAATGCCAATGTTTTCGCACCCAAATTTATCCACAAAACACGCAATATTTTGTGCGATATTTTCAACAGAAAATTCACGCAAATTTCCATGCTTTTCCATGCTTAATTTGTCATAAAAAAACATTCCCATAAATCCGTTATTTTCAACAATAAATTTGATTTGTTCTTCGTCTATATTCCTTTTGTCATCGTGAATAAAACAAAATCCAGCATGAGAAATATATGGCGGATATTTTGTTAAATCTGCCGCATCAAAAAACGATTTTTTGTTGAGATGTGCCAAATCCAATAAAATGCTGTTTTCTTGAAGTTTTTGTATTAGTTTTTTACCTCTTTTTGTCAGTGTTTTCTCCCCATAACTTCCACCGGCAAATTCGTTGTCAAAATTCCATGTCAAAGAGCACGAAAATGGCTTTAAATCAATCAGATTTTGGAGCGAATTTTGGTCTTTTATGAACGACAAATCTTCGATGTGCAAAACAAAACATTTTGGATTTGTTATCATCATTTTTCGATTTGTTATGTCAGCAAAAATATCGCCTACTCTTTTTGTCGTCCAATATGAACCGCTCAAAAATTTCACACCCGCTTGAGAACACTCATCAACGTATTTCTGCAGTTTTTCTATTTTTAGTTCGCCAAAAAAGTCGTTATGACAATCACATATTTTCACTTGGTTGTTTATGATTATTCATTTTTTTGTGTGAAAAATATCACTATTATTTTTTCTAATACACTATTTTTATTTGCACAAAACGCGCATGATGGTATAAATTATTATATATATATTTAAACTAATGAAAAGATTTTTTGCTTGGGGACAAAAAATGAAGAAAAAGATTATTAATCTGACTTTTGCAATAATATTTTTCTTTTCGCTCACACTTTGCGGGTGTGTGCTTTTGTTGTCTGCAAACAAAATTTCGTCAGTTGAAGCAGCAAGCGGAAACTGGACTGACAACTGCTCGTCCGCCGTCATATCTGGCGGAGGCACACAAAACAATCCATATGTCATTGACAGTGCTGCCAAACTTGCCTATGTGGCACTGCAAATAAATAATGGCGTCACGCAATGGAACACTGCTTTTTATAAACAAACAACAAACATCGATTTGTCCGAGCACTATTGGGTTCCAATGAACACTTTTGCGGGATATTATGATGGCCAAGGATATGTGATAAGCGGGCTAACCGCAGAGAGTTCACAATATCAGTTTGCACTGACAAAAGAACTTTCGGGAACATGGATTAATTCCGGCTTTAAAGATGTTGATATCAATGTGAGTGGCCAAAGATATGACTACGCTGTTGCATCTCTTGCTTGCACTGCAACGTCTTCTGCGGTTGTCAGCAGTTGTTTTGTTTCGGGAACAATTTATGCCAAACCAGATAGACATGTTGGTCTGCAAACCTACGATATTCTCATCGGAGGACTTGTGACAAACAGTTCGGCAACAATTTCCAACTGCTTTTGCTATGCCAACATCAGTGCTGTTCAGCCATATGTCGCAGCAACTGGCGACTCAAGAGTGGGCGGCATTGTTTGCAACATAACTGGTGGAACACTATCCAATTGCTATTCAAGCGGCACTCACTATGTTTATGGTGGTTATTGGAAAATTGGCGGCATTGTTGCATATCCAAACAACGGAACAATTCAGAATTGTGCCGTTCTGACAGGAACTTGCACACAAGCAAGCAATTCCCGAAACGATTTCATCAACAATCAATATAACAACACCAAAAATGCAACAATCACAAATTGCAGTGTTGTGTCAGCGGCAAATCTTCAAACTCAAGCATCACCTCTGGACACTTGGAATTTTTCAGACAACACAACCAATAGAATTTGGGGATATCCGAGTTCATCAAGTGAGTTCTATAATGACGGATATCCTGCCCTCCGCGTTTTTTATGAAACGTTTGTCGTCAATTTTTATAATGAGACGGGAACAACTCTAATCTCAACTCAAACAACACGATATCCTGAATATGCTGTCACATTTCCATCTGAACAAACAAAACGAGGTTGGACTTTTGACGGTTGGAGCACTGCATCAAATAGTTCTGGAACGACCGTTGGAAAATCGGGGACATTGTCAAACGTAATCAGTGACGCCAACTACTATGCACACTTCACAATAAACAAATATCTCCTCAAAGTCACAAAAAGTCATAGCGACGCAGCAGAGATGTCTGTTGACGGAAGTGTTGTTGATTCTTTTGAACAATATGTTGAATATGACACGTCGCATACGATTGCGATAACAAATATCAATCAAGAAATGGGATATGTGTTTGAGAGTTGGATAAATGCTGACACAAACGAAATCCTTTCAACCAACATGTCTTTCGACATTTCGATGACCGATTCAGACATTCACATAAAGGCAAAATTCGCTCCCGAACAATATCTCTTGAGGGTTTATGTGAATGACGGAACAATGGGCACTGTCTCACATACGACTGAATATCTTGAATACAAGCAGAACATTCAGTTGACCGCCTCACCAAATCCAGGATATAAGGTTCAGGGTTTTTATGCAACAAGACAAAGAAATGACAATGGAACTTATGAATATTCCGACCTCCTCTCCTCTTCAAACACATATGTTGTCACAATGCCACGAAATGAGTTTAATGTTTATGTCGTTTTTGAAAAAGCACCACTAAAACTCACTGTGCTAACATATGACGGGAATGTTTCGTCTGACAACACCCCAGCAAATCCAAGCATGACAGAGATTACAATTTCACCAAGTCAAACAAATTATTATATTGGCGACACAATAACACTTTCCGCTTTGGTTGATGAAAACGGACAAATTGAATACAATTCAACCACCTATATTTTCACGCGTTGGAAAATTGGCGATTTTCTTAAAGATGAAGGAGATGGCGTTGACCCAAGCAATCTGACTTTTACAAT
>JBJFDC010000020.1:10994-16255 GCA_051889215.1 Christensenellales bacterium | reverse complement strand
TACCAATGGTGCACCAGTTGTCACGCCAGTGGCATAGCTGGGTAGCGATGTATGGTTAGGATAAATGCTGAAAGCATCTAAGCGTGAAACCTGCCTCAAGATAAGATATCCCATAACACAAGTTAGTAAGACCCCTGGAAGACTACCAGGTTGATAGGTCAGGTGTGGAAGCACAGTAATGTGTGTAGCTGACTGATACTAATAGGTCGAGGGCTTGATCACAAAGTATTCGTGTGAATTTAGCCCAATCACTTGCAAACATTAACGATGTATGATATTATTTATTATGTAGTTTGAATGAACTAATAACCTAAATTTGGTAATTCGTGCAATTTGCACTAGTTATACAATTCTTGGTGACAATAGAGAGAAGGATCCACCTGTTCTCATCCCGAACACAGAAGTTAAGCTTCTTTTCGCCGACAATACTTGGCTGGAGACGGCCCGGAAAGATAGGACATCGCCAGGATTCAATGAAGAACACTCGAAAGAGTGTTCTTTTTTCATCTCTGGCGTGTCCTATCTGCAAAGTTTTTCAAACTTTGCGCAAAAACCGGTGTTTTTGCATTCCGGCCGGAAATAACGTGTGTCGCTAACTCTGTTCGCTCAAAGGACCATCGCCAAGGATTCAATAAAAAGAACTCGAAAGAGTTCTTTTTTCATCCTAATGATGGAAATCGTTAGGATATAAACTCTTTTATCGAAAGAGTTCTTTTTTTTCATCTCTGGCGTGTCCTATCTGCAAAGTTTTTCAAACTTTGCGCAAAAACTGGTGTTTTTGCTTTCCGGCCGTAAATAACGTGTGCCGCTCGCGTAGCTCACTCATAGGCCCATCGCCAAGGATTCAATAAAAGAGCATGTCATCCTGAGATGGGCAAACTTGACGGGCAATCTAAGGATCTCAACCTCATGGGATAAAGAGTCCTCGAATGAGTGTTCTTTTTTGCATCCAAAAGATGTCTGAATTCCGGTTAAAGCGACCTTGACTATCACAAATAGAAAAAACGATATGGTTAATTCGATAATGAGAAAACATTGTTTTTACTATTGACAACGAAGCAAAAGACATGATATTTTATAGATTAACAGGAGTGAATATGGTTTTTATCGAAAGTGTATCTAAAAATGAAATCGTTTTTGGTTGGGGAGAATATGACAAAACTGTATTTGATGTTTTGAGAAATGCTTTGAGTGAAAGAAATAATCTTATACTTCCAAAAAACACGAAAGCATATGTTCATACAACTTCCGGATATGGCGATCTAAAAGTTGAAATCAAAAAGGGAATGACATATGATGAATTGCATGATGATTTTATTGCAGCAAGCAAAGAGTATCTTGCAAAACGGGAAAAAGAGCGTGAAGGTTGGTTTGATGCTCGTTATGGCATTGTGTATACACAAGCTGAGATGAAAAAGAAAAAAGAACATGACGCTTTCGTTTACCACAGCTTTGACGAAATGGTTGATGCGCTCAAACAAATAAAGCCATGCGATTTAACAAGTGAAGCAACAAGCAACGCAGCAGCGCTCGACTTGTGTGAAAATGTTATGTTGGTATTGATTAAAGCGGAAGACTTATGTTTTTCAGATGAGCAACAAAACCAACTTTCAAAAATATTAAAAGCCCTTGGCTGTTGCAAAGATGGTGAAGTTGCTGAAAAGTTTAAACAACTTCCAGAAAAATCACCAATTGCGGATATGCTTGTTGCTGAAAACAACATTGAATTTCCTTTGGAAATTTTTAACAGCATCATTGATGTTCCATCAACAACATTTTCTTGTGGTTTTTCAAAGTGTGTTCAAGGAGGAAAAGAAAGTTGGTGTGGAGAGTGGCTTAAAACACAACAAAAAGCAAAATCAAAAGTTTCTTCTGAAAAAGAATAGCAAAAAAGAATTCGAAAGAGTTCTTTTTTGTTGAGTTTGTTTTGAAATTTCACTTTGTCGTGTCATAATAATTTCATGAGCACAAAAGAAAAAGTCGTTGATTATATCAAAGTGTTTGTCTATGCGGTTTTGGCGGGAATGTGCATTTCTGTTGGAGGAGTGGCATTTTTGGCATGTGAAAATGTTGTTGTTGGCGCATTGTTTTTTTGTGTTGGACTTTTTGTTATTTTAAATTTTAAATTTAATCTTTTTACTGGAAAAGTTTGCTATGTTTTTAACAATGATTGGCGATATTCAATCAAAGTGTTGATAACACTTGTTGGCAATTTTGTTGGGACCAATTTGGTTGCTCTTTGTTTGCGTTTGACGAGACTCGTTTGTTTGCAAGAGCGCTGTCAAGAAATTGTGGCAAACAAACTTGGTGATGGACTTTTGAGTTTGTTTGTTTTGGCGATATTTTGCAACATTCTTATTTATGTTGCTGTTGAGGGTTTCAAGTCAGAGAACTCATTAACAAAGTATTTGAGTTTGTTTTTTGGCGTCGCGACATTTGTGATTTGTGGGTTTGAGCACTCTGTTGCTGATATGTTTTATTTTGCATTTGCAGGCGTTTATTCTGGTCAAATGTTTTTGAGTTTGTTTATTATTATTTTGGGAAATTTTGTTGGAGGTGTGTTGATTGAATTGATTAAAAAAATATTTAAGTCAAAAATTGATAATAAATTTTGAAGAAGCATCAATAAATTGATGTTTTTTTATGAATAAAAGTTTGGATTGTGACAAAACTTGTTTTGGAATAAATTGGGAGAAGATTTATGAAAAAATGGGTTTTGAGAATAATTTTAATTATTATTGCGACCATTTTGTTGGTTGGAACATTGTCGGCATGCGGCGATGAATGGGCGGGGTATGTTGAGGTTGACAACTTGGAAGAACTTTTCGCCGCGATTGAAGATGAAAATGTTGGCAAAATCAAGGTCAATTCAGGGGTTTATGGCGAACAAAGCAATTATGAAAATTTGATTATCACGAGACCTTTGACGCTTAAAGGCGCGGGAGAAAAGCAGCCAGTTTTTTTTGGAAGCATTGTCGTTAATCTCGCTGCGGGACAGTTGAGAGGAGTTGTCATTGATAATATTGAAATTTCACATTCGGGAGAATATGTGACGAAAGAGGTTGATGGAAATCAAAAGGTTGATTTGTCAAAAGATGGAAGGCGAGGAATTTTGGTCAACAATGGAAGCGTGACAATAAAAAACAACAACATTCATCTGACAAATCAAAATCCGGAGACAAAACTCGCTCATCCTTCGTCCGCAATTCAGCTCAGTGTCCTCAAAGATGCACCAAATCAGGACAAACTCTCTTATTCAATTTCAAACAACACATTTGGCAAATATTCAAGAAGTCAACATTCTTCGTCTTCTGGTGCTGTCGCAATTTTGGCGGATATTGATGAGGGGCAAGCGCTGAATTTTTCTCTTGAACAAATCAATGCAGTGTATGAAGACAATAACTTTGCTGACGGGACAGAGGGCTATGAGGCCATGTATGACTACACAAAAAACAAATATGTTGCAGGCGTGTTTTCGTCAATCGAGGCGGCGGAGTATTTTTTGCAATCAGACTACTCTTCTCTTGATGAGGGGCTTAAAGTGGAAAAAATTGGCAATGTTTATAAAATTGTTAAAAAATAACAAAACCTCTCCATTTGAGAGGTGTTTTTTATTCAAAAACATTGCGAAAACTCACTCTTGTGATATAATTATTTCATGAAATTATTTAAGAACTTGAAAGGCAAAAAACGCGAGGCATTGACACTTGTTTGTCAAATATTTTTGATTTTTTGCGGAACTTTTGTTATGAGCTTTGGTTATTGTGTGTTTTTGGCACCATATAACATTGTTCCCGGTGGCTTTTTGGGGCTTGCAAAAATTATTCATGACGTTCTTGCGAAAATCGGATTTACATTCATTTCGACTTCGGTTTGGTATATCATTTTGAATGCGTTTTTATATATCTATGCTTTTGTCTTGTTGGGTTGGAAATTCGGATTGCGTTCGGGTATTGGAATTTTTTCTTATTCGTTTTTTGTTTCCTTGATTTCAAAGTTTGATGTTGTGTCTTACATTGGCCATCAATTTGAGATTGAAAGCGCAACACTTGGTGGTGGAAGTTTGTATATTTTGTTTGCCATTTTTGGTGGACTTTTGATGGGCGTTGGAATGGGGATTGTTTTTCGCGCAAACGGGTCAACTGGTGGTTGTGATATGCTCGCAGTTGTGACAAATAGATTTTTCCCAACAATAACAACTGGACAATTAGTGATTGCTGTTGACGGATTGGTCGTTGTTCTTTCATCGCTTGCGTATTCGAGTTTGGTTTTGCCTTTGTATGCATTAATCACAATTTTTATTTGTGGAAAAGTTTCGGACTTGTTTGTTGACGGTGTGAGGTCTCTTCGGGCATACTACATTTTAACCAACAAAAAAGAAGAAATAGCGCAAAAAATCATGACCGATGTTGAGCGCGGTGTGACGAACATAAAATGTGAAGGAATGTATACTCATGGCGAAAAAGATATGCTTTTGGTGATTTTGCGCAGGTCTCAAGTCATGCAAGTCAAAAAAATCATAAAAGAAATCGACTCTGATGCATTCACTTTTAGTCACAATGTCAAAGAGGCGTATGGAAACGGATTTTTGGCTTACAAACCGCCTCAAATGGAGATTTCAAAGTTGATTAAGTCAAAAAAGAAAAGGGTCAAAAAATCAAAATTCGCCCAAACCCAAAGAGGAAATGACAACCTTGAAAATCAAAATCAATCAAACATGGACAAACAAGTCGTTTCAGGGTCCGAAGACAAGATTGTTGAGCAGGGCGACAAAAATGTTGATGAAAAAAATTAAGAACAACAGAGAAGTTGTTCTTTTTTGTTTTACAGAATATAGATATTATGGTATGATTTGTATAACTGGTTATACGGAGGGAAAATGCAAGGAAGCGAAGATAAATTTGCATGGACGGCAAAAATGGGGACGAAAGGTCAAATTGTTATCCCGCAAGAAGCGCGGGAACTTTTTGGATTTAAGCCCGGAGACACGATATTGCTTTTGGGCAGCATTGGTGACGGGATTGCCATTGTTCCAAGTGAAAAGTTTGAACAAATCTATAAAATTATAAATGGTGGGAGCAAAGATGTTAAAAATTGAACATTTTACAAAAAAATTTGGCGATTTTGTTGCGGTTGACGATTTGAATTTGGAGATTTCTGGTGGACAAATTTGTGCATTTATTGGACACAATGGTGCTGGAAAAACAACAACACTCAAATCAATATCTGGCATCATTCCGTTTGATGATGGTGAGATTTTT
>JBJFDC010000020.1:0-10894 GCA_051889215.1 Christensenellales bacterium | reverse complement strand
CATCATTCCGTTTGATGATGGTGAGATTTTTATTGATGGAGTCAGTGTGAAGAAAAATCCGATTGAGGCAAAAATGAAAATTGGATACTTGCCTGACGACCCCGCTCTCTATGAACATTTGACAGCGATTGATTATCTGAACTTTGTGGCGGATATTTATGGCGTTTCCACCGATGTTAGGCGTGAACGAATTGAGAGCTATGCAAAACGGCTTAACATTTATGGTGAACTGGGAAACTATATTTCAACATTTTCTCATGGCATGAAACAAAAAATTGCACTTATTTCTGTTTTCCTTCACAAGCCAAAATTATATTTGTTTGATGAACCTTTTGTCGGACTCGACCCAATTTCAAGCCACGAACTCAAGCTTATGATGAAAGAAGAGTGCGAGCAAGGTGCGGCATTTTTCTATTCCACTCACGTTCTTGAAGTGGCGGAAAAAATCTGCACTCATGTTGCGATAATAAAGCATGGCAAGTTGGCTGGATTTGGTGAAATGGACAAAGTAAAAGGCGACAAGGACCTTGAAAAGATTTTTATGGAAATGGAGAATGGAAATGTCTGATTTCTTCAAATTGACAAAAATCAACATAAAAAATGTGTTTAACGCCACGTTTGCGCGAAAAAAGAAAAAGACAATCGCACAACTCATTGTTTTGACCACTCTTTTTGTCCTTCTCATGTGCCTGTCGTTTGGCGGAATGTATTGGGGAATGGCGGAAAGTTTTTCGCAAATCAATCTCACGCATTATATTTTTATCCAAGCGGGAATTGTCACAATAATTTTTATTGTCCTCATGGTTGCGATTGAAACAAGTTCTGGTGTGTTTCGAGGAAAAGACAAAGAACTTCTTGCCAGCATGCCTGTGCGTGACTGGACAATCATTTCATCAAAACTTGCGGCGGTTTTGTTTTCGTCATATCTCTATGCGTTTATCACTCTTGCACCCAGCATTGTCATATATTTTGTTTTCGCGCCATTTGATGTTGGTTTGTTCTTCTTGCTTGTCCTAACATATTTTCTGTTTCCAATTTTGCCAACTGTCATTGGAATTTTTTTGGGCGCACTAGTCGCATGGGTGAGTGCATTTATCAAGTCAAAATTTTTCTCAATCGTTTTGTCACTGCTTTTGAGTGTTGGAGTGATTTTGTTTTCAACATTCTATCAAGATATAATCAATTTATATATTCAAAATGGTGCCAGTTTTAGCAATGCACTAAATTTTGTTGTGCCAAGCGTCGGACTCGTTGAGGGGGCATTGTTTGGTGGAATTGGTTGGCACTATATTGTTTTTGTTGCACTCAACTTGATTTCACTTGTTCCTGGCGTTGCTTTTGCAACACTGGTATATAAACGCGTTAATTTTGCAAAAGTTGGGAAAAACAAAACAAAAAAGGTCTTTTACAAACAAAACAAACCATTTTTGGCACTTCTCAAAAAAGAAAGCAAATTATATTTTAACAATGTGACATATGCGACAAACACGATTATGTTTTGCTTGATTTTGATTGCGTTGCCCGTGGTTTTGTATTTTAGTGGAGTCGGTGGATTTGTTCCATCTGATATGCTGACTCTTGTTGTGCTTTTGTGCGAGTGTGCATTGGCAGGTTCTTGCTATATTTCAAGTGTTTCAATTTCAATCGAAGGCAAGCGCTTCCAAAACATAAAATCAATGCCGCTGGACTTTAGGGTGGTGGTTTGTGCAAAAGTTGTTTTTAATGTGCTTTTGGAACTTCCTTTCATTCTCGTGGCTGGTGTTTTGTCATCATGTTTTTTTGCGGATTGTGGCATTATATCAATCCTTTCTTTCTTTGTTATTCCAATCGTTGCAAGCGTGGCGAGTTCGTGTTTTGGCATGCTCATGAATTTGTTGCTTCCAAAAATGAAATTTTCAAACGATGCTCAAGTTGTTAAACAAAGTTTGAGTGGCGGGTTGGGAATGCTTGGAGGAATGGTCATTTGTTCCTTGCCATTTGTTGTGGAATTATTTGTTTATCAATTTATTTCAATAAATTATTTAATTTTGATTAATTTTTGTTATTTTTGTGTGATTTTTTTGATATTTTTTATAATTTTAAACAAAAAATCAAAAAAATTAATTGAAAATATTGAAATATAGATTCGTGTTTTATAATGATTTGCTCAATAAGTTTTTGATTTAATTGCAATAATTTTTTAATTTTCTTTTTGAATTTTGTCTGATGTGGGTTATACTAAAATTAAGTTTTATTAATGGGAGTTTGATATGAGAATTATTCCAAGAAAAACTCGCGTCAAAATGGAGTTCTTCAGAGGCGTGACACTGACCGATATTTTGGTTGGTCTTGTTCTTGCCGCTTCTGTTATTGCATTATTTTTTGCCAATTTCGAATTTCACATTTGGGTCGCTTTGGGTTGGCTTTCCATTTGTATCGCTCTTTTCTTCCCAGTTGCTGATGGGGTGAAGATGTATGCTACTTTGGGATATCTGTTTAGGTTTTTTGCGCAGTCAAAGAGATTTAGCAAGGAAAAGAAAAAACATTATGCCCCAATGAGCCAAATAATACCTTTTGAAGGCATTCTTCAAGACCGCTTTATTGATTTTAAAGATTATTATGCACAAGTGCTTGAAATAACTCCTTTGGAATTTGGGCTTCTCAACGAATATAAACAAAATATGCTTATTGAGACTTTTGCGAACGCGCTTCGTCGTCTTGGCAATGACCAAACTTGCTCAATTATCAAAGAAAGCAAAGCGATGATTTTTGATAACTACATCTATATGGAAGACAAGAAATATGATTCGCTTATGGAAATGAGATATGATGGTGAGTTTAAGCCCGAAGAAGTCGATGCAAGAGCGGGTGTTTTTGAAGGTCGTGTTTCTCAAGTTGAGTATATGAACCGTCAGGAAAAAACCTATAAAGACTATTTTTATGTCGTTGTTTTCGACAAGGATAGAGAAGGACTTGAAACGACAATTCAAGGAATGCAATCAACTCTTCAAACTGGTGCAACTCCAATGAAAACAAAACTGCTCACGGGACGCGAATTGACAGTGTTTATGAGAGCGAATTACGGAAAAGAATTTGATGAGCGTGAACTTGACGGAATTCCAATGACGCAATACACCGATTGGGCAACTCCCGACACAATCAAGTTCAAAGCAGCATCAACCATAATCAATGGCAAGCCATATCGTCAATTTGCCATAACTGACTATCCTTTGCAAGTTCCAAACGCTTGGGGGGCTCCTTTCTTCCTTTTGGACCGCACAAAGGTAAACATGAAAATCAACCCTGTTCCAAAAGAAGAGGCCGAAAAGAAAATTGATAAAGCCATCATTGAGATGGAAACAAAATTCCAATATTCCGCAAAAAGAAGCCGTGTGATTGAAAATCAAACCCACCTTGAAACATTGAAAGAATTATTGGCAAGTTTGAAAAACAACAATCAACAACTCTATGAAGTTAACATTTATGTCACGTGCGAAGAGAGTGCGAGAAAAGAAGTTCGTGCAATTCTCAAGCAAGAGGGATTCAAATTTTCAGAGATGTTTGGTCGTCAAGTTGATGCCTTCATTTCGTCAAACATTTCTCGATATGATGTTTGCAAAGAAAACTTGCGCGGAATTCCAACATCATCTCTTGCCGCAGTTTTCCCATTTATATCTGGCGCACTTCAGGACGAAAGAGGGTTTTATATTGGGTATAACGAATATCCAGTGTTTGTTGATTTCTTCCAGCGCGACACGGTTAGAGTTAACTCAAACATGATGATTATCGGAAAATCTGGTTCTGGAAAATCTTATGCGACAAAAACTTTGCTTGCAAATCTTGCCGCAGATAACACAAAAATCTTTATTCTTGACCCTGAAGACGAATATACGCAGCTTGCTCAAAACCTTCACGGAAAGGTTATTGATGTTGGGTCAAGCGCAATGGGAATCATAAATCCTTTTCATATCATGACGACACTAAAAGATGATTCGCTTGTCATCAATGGTGTTGAGGTCGCAGATTCGTCATCTGATTCATATTCAACTCACTTGCAATTCTTGGAACAATTTTTCAAGGTTATTTTGGAGGGGATTGACAGCGATTCGTTTGAGGCGCTCAACTCGCTTATTGTTGACGTCTATGCAGAAAAAGGAATCAACAGCAACACAAAACTCGACCAACTCAAGCCCGAAGATTATCCAATCTTTGATGATTTGTATAGACTTATTTGCAAAAAAGTTGAAACAGAAAAGAACGAGTATCACAAGAGAAACTATTTGACAATTCAAACTTATATCAAAAAGTTTGCCACAGGCGGACGAAACTCAAATCTTTGGAATGGTCCAACTTCAATTGAGACAAAAGAAAATTTCATTTCGTTTAACTTCCGTTCTCTTCTTGCAAACAGAAACGAAACAATCGCAAATGCTCAAATGCTTTTGGTCTTCAAATATTTGGATAACGAAATTATCAAAAACAAAGATTATAACGACAAAAAGCAAAAACAAGCAGAAGAACAAGGCGAAGATTTCAACAAGATTTTGTTCAAGAATAGAAAAGTTATTGTTTGCGTTGATGAGGCCCACGTCTTCATTAACCCAAACTATCCAATCGCTCTTGACTTTATGGCTCAAATGGCAAAACGTATCAGAAAATACTCTGGAATGCAAATCGTTATCACGCAGAACATCAAAGACTTTGTTGGTTCTCCCGAAATTCAACGTCAATCAACTGCGGTTATCAACGCGAGCCAATATTCATTCATCTTCTCGCTCGCACCAAACGATATGAACGACTTGGTTGAACTTTATCGAAAATCTGGTGAAATCAATGAGTCAGAACAAAACACGATTATTAGTGCCGGAATTGGTAATGCATTCTTCATATCGGGCCCAATGAACAGAACAATGGTTCAGATTGTTGCGAACGATTATGTCAAACGACTTTTCGGAAAATAAAATTCAAAGCATGCTGTTGAGGCGTGCTTTTTTATGTTGAAATATTCAATTAAAATTTTTTGTTTGGGGTATTGTAAAATATAAAAACATATGCTATAATACCGAGTAAAAACGAGAAATTGCATTTGCATATATATCAAAGGGGGAGTGTATGGCAAATATTGAAGAGTATAAATCAAAACTAACAAAAAAATCAGCGGAAATTTTTGACAACTATGAAAGAACTGGCGAAGATGCCAATTATTATCTTGGTCAAATTGCAAGAGGCAACATAAAGGCGCCAAATCTTGCAACTGTTCTTCAATATGCTCAAGTTTTTGCAAATCCTGATTTTCGTGGCAGAGTTAGTTCTCCAAAAGGTTATACATCACAAAATATTTCTGTCGTTTCTGGCGCCCTTAATGGAGATGTTAGAGGACTTGTTAATAATGGTTTCACATCTCATATTGTTGCCGACAAAACTTTGGGGCTTTCAGAACTTCGAGAAACTTATGCAAGCTCCACAAAAATTCCATTTTATAAGACCCCAATAAATGCAGATTTTTCTGATGTTGAAAGCAAATTAAATTCCGTTGCAAGCAAAATTAATGTGCCAGTAAGAAAAAACGCACTTTCCAAAAAGTTTGTTGACCAACCAATGAAATTGACAAAAAGAAATTCAAGCAATAGTTTGTGTGATTTGACTGATGAAATTTATCAAATTGCATCAAAAAAGGTCGCAGGCGAATTTGATTCAGAACTTGAAAAAGTGACAGCATCAATATTTGCGACATTGCTTGTGTCACGTGCACTTGACCTTTCGCTTGGTGACAAAGACAACCAAACTGAAAAGAAATTGGACGAAGCACTTCAATTGCAGTTCTACACTCATCTCAATGGATGTTTCAACAACGGCCATTGCGCAATTTCAAAAATTGTAAAGAATGGGGCTGATTGTGCAGTTGAATTCATTGAAGAAATGAAATGCACCTATGAAGACATCATCGAAAAATATCAAAGACTTGAAACTCCAGTTGTTGGTGAGGTGTATGATATTGAAAGTGCTTTGTTTGCTGCAAAAGATGTCCATCAATCACAATCAATTGAGAGCTATGTTGATGACGACATCGACAAATATTTAAATGTTTATCCTGACGGACTCAATGGACATATTGAAGGTGTTGATGACGAAAAATCATTGGCAACACTTGAAAGCAACTTGTTGAATGGACACGTTCAAGCTCCTGAATATGTTGCACCTGCTGCCATTGCAGCAGCTCCAGCAAGAATTCTTCTTGGGGACGGCAAAAAAACTGTCACACTCAATCCGGGTGAGCAAGTTGCTGGCGTAAATGAAAAGATTGCAAAAGAAGGTGAAAAAGTTGCAAAAGTTGGCGAAAAAGTTGTCGACAAGGACGCAAGAGTCGCACGCACAAACGAAGTTGTCCACAACAAAGGAAATGCAGTCAACTACACCACTTTGAAAAAAAGTTTGTTGGGTGTCATAACTGACTCCATTGATTGCAAAATTGCCGAATGCACAAATCGCGCTGAAAAGCAACAGGATTTGAATGCACTTGCAGAAAGCAATTTTTGGACTGGTGCAAAAGAGGGCATTTGCGGACTTGCTCAAAAAAAGGGCAAGACAGAGTCGTATGACGAAGGTCACAAATACGGAAAATTTATTAATAGCGGAATTATTCAAGAAATTGACAAAATGTATTCTCCCGACAAGAAAAAACTCAATGTTGAGGTGACAGGACAAGGGAGAGAAGTGACAAAAAAACTTTCTGACAAAGTTGCCAACATTTTTAATTGTGACACTTACATTGATTTTTCTGCAGAGGTTATGTCAAGTCTTTATAAAACATTCCAGGACTTAAAGACAAAAACATCAAAATCGTCAAAAGATGACCAAACAAAATAACAAAAAGAACTCAAAATTTGAGTTCTTTTTTTGAATATTTATTAATTTATGCTTTGTTTTTGGAATTAAGAACGTTTGTTATTTTGTTTTCAACGAGTTGCGTTATCTCTCTCATTGCTGGCCTGATATATTTTCGAAGGTCGAAGTTTTCGGGAGAGTCATGGAGGCACTTGCGAATCTCGGCGGTGTAGGCGAGTCGAAGGTCGCTATCCATGTTGATTTTTGTTATGTTATGCTTTGTGCAAGCAATTTTGAGAAGATTTTCTGGAATCCCTTTTGCTCCTTTGATATTTGCGCCATAAGCGTTGATTTTTTCAACAACATTTTGGTCAACAGAAGATGCTCCATGAAGGACGAGTGGGAAAGAAGGAAGTCTTTTTTCAATTTCGGAAAGAATGTCAAATCGAAGTTTTGGGTCTCCCGAAAACTTATAGGCGCCATGACTTGTTCCGATTGCGACGGCGAGTGAGTCGCAGCCGGTGCGGCTGACGAAATCTTTTGCTTGCTCTGGGTCGGTGTAAACCGAAACATCGCTTGACACGTCGTCTTCAATTCCTTGAAGTTTTCCCAGTTCAGCTTCAACCCAAACGCCCCTTTTGTGGGCATAGTCGCACACTTTTTTTGTGAGAGCGACATTATCTTCATAGTCAAGCGCACTCGCATCAATCATGACACTGTCATATCCCATATCAATGCATTTTTTGCAATCCTCAAATGTCTTTCCATGGTCAAGGTGAAAAATGACAGGGATTTTTGAAATTTCTCTCACTTTTGGCAAGATTGCTTTCAAATAGTCCTCGCCAAAAAAATCTATTGCTGAAGTTGAAGTCTGCAAAATGACGGGTGAGTTTTGATTTTCTGCGCCAATGAGAATTGCTTTGAGCATGTCCAAATTTACAAAGTTAAACGCACCCATTGCATAACCTTGCTCGATGCATTTTGTGTATTGTTCCCTTATGTTCATAAATCACCTCAAAAGTTTTGGTTTGTCATATTGTCATTATATTTCAATTTGCCTTCAAAGTAAAATTATTGACATGAATTTGTTTTTTGGCTCATATATTATGCCATGAACAAAAAACTTTCAACCGTTTTCAAACTCTTGTGTTTTACATTTTGCGTGACATTATGCCTCGTGATTTTGAGCGGGTGTTCAAAAAATGTTGATATAACTTGCTATATGAGCGATGTTCGAGAAATCTTATATGCGGGCGAAGACGACAAGGTTTTTGTCACTGTCGTTAGCGGTTCGAGGGAAAATCCCTATAAATATGATGGAATAAAAAACGAAAACGTTGATTTTTGTATTGTGTCACTCTTTCCGACAGGTGCAAAAGTTGATGGAAATGTCCTTGATGTTGAACTTTTGGTTGGCGACATAACTCACGACATAACTCTCGAAAAGAGCCCATATGAGAATGCATATATGGCGGATATTGGAAACAGGATTGGCGTTGGGCAAACATTAAAACTTGAGTGCGCAGATTTGGGTGTTGCACTTGAACTATGCAATGAATCACAAAAGTGGGAAATCAAGAGCGACGACGCAATAAGGATTGGTTCAGACGAACTCGCAGAAAAAATCCAAGCAAAGATTGAAAATAACACTCTTCTTGGTGAGTGCTATCTCAAAATCATCTACGACAAGTCGCGATCAATAAAAACATATTATTGGTATTTCACTTTTGTGTCAACAGACGGAAGTTCGTCAAGTTGCGTCATTGACACAACAACAGGAAAAGTCTTGGCAAAAATATGACAAAACAGCCACTCAAAATGAGTGGTTGTTTTACAAAATAAATTGTTTTTATTCCCACAAAAGTGAGAGAATTTTTTGTTTGAGAGTGTCGAGTCCAATGTTTCGTTTTGCCGAAATTTTGATTATGTTTTCTCCACTTGGAATTTCGTCTTGGTTTGAAATTTTGTCAATTTTGTTATAAATATATAGTTTTTTTGCTGAATTTGCATCAATTTCTGAAAGAACTTGTTCAACAACTTCAATTTGCTTTGATTTGTTTTTGTCGGTTGAGTCAACGACAACAAGAATCAAATCCGCTCGTTTTGCTTCTTCAAGAGTCGAGGCGAATGCGTCAACAAACGCATGGGGGAGTTTGTCAATAAAGCCGACCGTGTCGGTGATTATGATTTCTTTTCCAACATCAAGCCATAGTTTTCGTGTTGTTGTTTCAAGAGTTGCAAACAATTTGTCGTCAGCATATATGTCGGCTTTTGAAAGGGTGTTGAGCAGTGTGCTTTTGCCGGCGTTTGTGTAGCCGACAATCGCGACTTCCTTGATTTGATTTTTTGTTCGCTCACTTCTTCGCAAATTTCTGTTTTCTTTGAGTTCCTTGATTTGCTTTTCGAGTCGAGTTATGTTGTTTTGAATGATGCGGCGGTCAAGTTCAAGTTTTGTCTCTCCTGGGCCTCTCATTCCAACCCCGCCACTTCCAAATCTTCCGCTTGAGCCAGAAAGACCCGAAAGGCGGGGAAGTGTGTATTTATATTGAGCGAGTGCGACTTGCAATTTCCCTTCATTTGATGTTGCCCGCATCGCAAAGATGTCCAAAATGAGCATTGTTCGGTCAATGACCTTGACTCCAACAAAGTCTGAAATGTTTTTGATTTGTGAGCCAGAAAGCTCATTGTTGAAAATAACAATGTCGGCAGAGTGTTTTTGCACCAGTTCTTTCAGTTCTTCGATTTTGCCACTTCCAACAAAAGTTGCTGGTGTGATTTCTTTTACGTTTTGTGTGAGGATATCCGAAACCGTGAGGTTTGCCGTTTCGCAAAGGCGCTCAAGTTCTTGCAATGAAAAATTCATATCCTCGTTTTTGGATATGGTCGCATGAACAAGAATTGCATTTTTTTCAACAACGTTTTTTGTTTCGTGTGTCATAAAAGCATTATAACACACAAGACATGCTTATGAAAACAAAAAATAAAACTTTTGGCGAATTTGACCACTGCAAATTTAAAGTCGTATAAAACAAAAAATGTATTTGGGAAGAATTTTAAAATGGTTGGAGTTGTAAAAGTGAATAATAATTTTGTGATTTCCACATAATAACTCAAAAAAGAGGGTTTTTTATGGGAAAAATTGAGAAAAAACGCAATGTTTTGAAAATTATTAATGATGCGACATACATTTTGGGGGACGCGTGGGGTCAAATGATTTGTGCAACCGCACTTGCAATGGTGAGTGTTTTTGCATGGATTTTGTTTGCGCCTTTTGGCATTGTTCTCATGGTGTTCGCAACAGGGTTTATCAGTCTTGGCTACATTCGATTTACCATTGACATCTTGAAACAAAAAAATCCAAACGTTGAAAAAGTTTATGGCAACTACAAGCAGTGTTTTTCTGCCTTTGCGCTCCGAATTGTCATGTGCGTGATTACTGCACTTTGGAGTTTGTTGCTTATTGTTCCGGGTGTTGTTTGTGCACTCAATTATTCATTTGCGATGTCGGTCATGTGTGAAGACAAGAATATGACTGCTTTTCGAGCAATCGAGAAGAGCAAACAACTTGTCAAGGGTTATCGCCTTGAAATTTTGGACATCTATCTTTTGTGGTTCTTGATGATTGCGGTTGTGTTTGGCGGATTTACGTCGCTCGTTGCGGGAATTGGAGTCGCTGCAGGTGGGATTGAGACATGGTTGGTGTTCACTCTTGGTGCTCTTATAACTGTGTGCATTGACATTTTGATTTTGATGCCTTTCAAACAAATTTGCCTCACATCAATCTATCTTGATGCAAAAGAAAGTCAAAAGTCAGTTAAAAAAACACCCGCAAAAGACACTCAAACAGTTGAGGTGGCGGCATAAAATTTGTTATAATGCCACAAGAGGGTGGTTATGAAAACAATTAAAGGTCCAATTCTAAAACAAAAAATTCAAGCATATGAAGAAAAGACGGACGTTGTTGATTTTGAGGGTGATTTCCAAACATTGAGAAAAGGAATGATTGAAATGTTTCAAAATGCGGACAAGTCTCAAAAAGACGAAGATGCGTTTTATGAAATGTATAACAAAATCCTTTATGTTGCAGATC
>JBJFDC010000019.1:0-3192 GCA_051889215.1 Christensenellales bacterium | reverse complement strand
AAAAACCTTCAGACTATTAATCTTGAAGCAAATCTAAAAACAATTTTTGAAATTCCAGATAGTTATGGTTCATGGTTCTATAACAGCGAGCCAACCCGAACAGAAACAATGTATGTTAAGGGTGTTTATAAAAAATTGCTCTATACAATTGTGTATGATGGCAATGGTGCGACAATGTCGGACGGAAGAAAATCATTCAGTCAAGAGGGCATTCTACAAGGAAAAGAAATAAATCTTGCTGACAACTCATTTGTTGGCACATCTATGTTCCTTGGTTGGTCAAAATCAGCAGATTCTTTATATGGTGAATATGAAGCAGGGAATCAGTTTGTTTTGGGAAATTCCGAAGTTGTTGAAACATCAGACTATTCCATCACGCTTTATGCGATTTGGCAACGCACGATAAATATTGCAACTTTGGATAATGGATGGAAAAACTCAAATGATGCAGAGAGAGGATATAATGCAATAAAATTTGGAAATAAGACATATGTTTCTTCAACTGTTTCAATTGACCTTTCAAAAGAAATTGTTATGACTGGTTCATTCAAAATTGCAACGCTTGGAAAATCCACTCGTCTCATATCTCTCATGAATGGTTCAACTGGAATTGAACTCTATTCGAATACATCAAATAAAATTCAATTAAAGCAAAATAACAGTGTTGTGCTCACAAGCACAAATAATGTTGTTGCAGGCAAAGGATATTCATATTTCATTTATAAATCATATGGCAAAATCAGCATAAAGATTTTGAATGAAGATGGGTCGACATTCTTTGATGACAGCACCAGCGCACAAGAGATGACTGGAACTTCTGCAACCTATACATTGGGATACTCAAGCAATCAAGTTGTTGTCACATATGGCACTGCAATGTTGTTTGAAAGCACTGTTCTCAAACTTGAATTCTTGCCAATTGCAGGACAGACAACAAGCATGACAAAAATCGATGAAGGCAGGAGTGAAGCAACCATAAATCTGACGAACTCATCTGGTTGCGCTACAAGTGTGATTAATGTCGTCAAAATGATTCCAACATCAGAAGGTTCAGTTCTTCCAAAAGAAAATGCTCCAACGAGGTTTGGATATGTTTTTGACGGATACTATTCTGAACTTGGAACAAAAATTTATGATGCTGATATGAACGTTCAGGTTTCGTCATATCCATATATTGGCGACAAGACCTTGACTGCAAACTGGACACCAATTGATTTCACCATCACATACAACGCAAATGGCGGATTGGGCTCATACACTCAAACTGTTCACTATGACATGACATTCAGGGCATATGATAATGGAGACAACAAATTCACACGAGTTGGTTATACCATTTCTGGTTGGGCAACTGCAGAAAAAGGAACTGTGAAATATAGTTTGGGACAAAATGATTGCATGTTTGACAACAAAGGCGATTTAACACTATATGCAATTTGGCAAGCAAAGACATATACTGTCACAATCGACCCAAATGGCGGAGCATATTCAGGCGACACTCAAATCTCTCAAGATTATTTGACTTCAGCAAGCATTAAAGACCCAACGAGAACGGGTTATAGATTTGTTGGTTGGGTTGCAACAAAAGTTATAAATGGCTCAACTTGGGCTCAAGTTCTCTATCATAACAATGTTGGAGGAACACAACTCTTCTCATCAAGTGTTGACCTTTCAACAAATGTTGTTAATGATTCATATCGAAACAGTCAATTTGCAACTCTTGCAAAACTGGGACTATCAAGTTATGAATTCTTGTTGCAATATGATTCTCTTCCAGGTCAATATAACCAATGGGTTCAAACATCAAACCCAGCAACAAACACGGGCATCTCGGGATATTCAGCAGTCAATATTTCATGGTCATCAAATTCTTGGGGTGGAATTGCAAAGTCTTCAACGCCTTCAAACACATTTATTGATGGAAGTCCATCAGCGGGAACTTGGTATTATGCTCTTGGTTCATATCTTTCATGGGGAGGAGGAATCCCAGGACCAGCCGCAGGAGAGTTAAACAAAGTTCTTTTGTGGCTCAAAACAGACTCCACTCTTTCCAATTTTGCGCCAACTGAAATATTCAATGATGCTGATGCAGTCGGTTCAGATAACACATATTGTTTCAAAGACGAGGAAGTCACTCTCAAAGCTCTTTGGATTCCAAACACATATACGGTTGCATACAATGGAAACGGAGCAACAAGTGGTTCAACCGCAAGTTCAAGCCATACATATGATGTTGCAAAGAATTTGACAACAAATGGATTTGCAAGAACAGGATATACTTTTGCTGGTTGGTCAACTTCGTCAGGCGGAAGTGTTCAATATTCAAATGGTGCGAGTGTGAAAAATCTTACTGAAACACATGGAGCGACCGTGCCTCTATATGCGGTTTGGACAGCAAATAAATATACTGTGACATACAACACAAACGGTGGTTCAACGCCATCTCCTGCATCAAACTCAATCGCATATGATTCCAACTACACTTTGCCAAGCAATCCAACAAAGACTGGATACACTTTTGCTGGCTGGGTTGGGAAAAACTTGTTTGACAAATCTGCAACAGCATACAAAACAGGATATTACGTGCGTGGGGCAGATGGATTTGAAGCCGAATATTCCGCATATAACATCTATGAATTACAAGTTCCAGCAGGAGCAAAAATCACAATCAAGAACTCTGGACAATCAACATCTCCTGGATATGCGTTCTATACGTCGGCTGGGGCATATATATCTGGAGCAAACTTTGGCAACACATCTGTTGTGACTGCAACAGTTCCATCAAACGCGATGTATATTCACGTGTCAGTCAACTTGGGAGAAGAATATAGAAAAGATATTGATTATTTCCAAGTCGAAATCGGCTCATCTGCAACAACATATGAGAGCTATAAAATCGTGACATCATCAACAAAAATGACAACCGCTCATGATCACACTCTCATGGCGCTTTGGACTCCAATTGTTTCAACAATTTCATGGAGTGCAACAGATGCATCAATCAATGCAAATCTTTGGAGTTATGCTGGCTCAACAGGATACACTTCGACAAATGGTGGAGCAAACAGTTCATATTCTTTCTCAAATAAAGTTGCTTCCTCAAAAGCGACCTATGGACAATATGTTTCATACACAACTCCAATTCCAAATAGACTTGGATACACATTTAACGGTTGGTTCACCGCTTCAAGT
>JBJFDC010000018.1:0-16523 GCA_051889215.1 Christensenellales bacterium | reverse complement strand
AACGCAACGCGTTTGTTGTGCAAAGCACAAAAGTCCCACCAACAAAAAAAGACCCAAAGGTCTTTTTGGTGCGGGTGGTGGGACGTGCAGTCAAGTGCCAACTTGACTCCGCTGATGGACTCGCAAAGACGGGCGCCAGCCACACAAGTGTGGGTTCCAAACGCAACGCGTTTGTTGTGCAAAGCACAAAAGTCCCACCAACAAAAAAAGACCCAAAGGTCTTTTTGGTGCGGGTGGTGGGACTTGAACCCACACGAAGTTGCCTTCTCAGGATTTTAAGTCCTGTGCGTCTACCATTCCGCCACACCCGCGAAACATTCTTATATTACAACACATTACTAAAAAAATCAACAATTGAGAAAAAAAATCTCACGTAACGTGAGATTTTCTTTTTTGTTTGGTGGGAATTACAGGGCTCGAACCTGTGACCCCCAGCTTGTTAGGCTGATGCTCATCCCAACTGAGCTAAATTCCCAAGCGATTTTTAATTTATCAAATTTTCTAATCATTGTCAATAAAAATTTATAGATTTTTCAACTATTATTTCATATATAAATAAAGTTGAGGTGAATATGAAAGTATGCGTATATGCAATTGCAAAAAATGAAGAAAAATTTGTTGACAGGTGGGTTGAAAGCATGAGTGAAGCGGACGAAATTTATGTTCTGGACACTGGCAGCAGCGACAACACCATCAAGAAGTTGAAAGCATTGGGGGTATTTGTAAGGAAGAAAAAATACGAAAAATTTAGGTTTGATGTCGCGAGAAATGACAGCATGAAGTTGCTTCCAAAAGATGCAGATATTTGTGTTTGCACCGACCTTGATGAAGTGTTTAGCAAAGGTTGGCGGAAGAAACTTGAAGATGCTTGGGGGGAGAAGACAAAGCAAGCAAAATATAAATATATTTGGAACTTTAACCCTGATGGAAGCGAAGGATTTGTTTTTATGTATGAAAAAGTTCATGCGCGTGAAGGATTTGTTTGGACTCATCCTGTTCATGAGGTTTTAAAAACCGATATGAAAGACTATGAAGTTGTGACTGTTGATGGAGTGACACTTGAACATCATGCTGACCCAACGAAATCACGCGGTCAATATCTTGGTTTGCTTGAATTATCAGTTCAAGAAGACCCAAATGACGACAGAAATATGCATTATTTGGGGCGAGAATATATGTTCGCTGGAAAGTGGAAAGAGGCGATTGAAACACTAAATAAACACCTTTCTTTGCCCAATGCTGTGTGGAACGAAGAAAGATGCGCCAGCATGAGATTTATTGGAAGATGCTATTTGAATTTAAATAAACTCCAAGAAGCAGAGTTCTATTTCAAACTGGCAATTTGTGAGTGCCCGACCAAACGAGAAGCATATTGGGAATTGGCGAAATTCTATTATCAAAAAGAGAAGTGGCAAGATTGTGCAGTTGCCATATATTCCATGCAAAACATAACAGAGCGAGAACTAAACTATATTTCAGACCCTGAATGCTGGAGCGCTATGCCATATGACATGTTGTCTATTTGCAACTATTATTTGAGCGACAAAAAGGAGGCAATAAAAAATGTCTCAATGGCAATAAGTTTGTCGCCAGATGACAACAGACTTAAAGAAAATTTAAAAATTTTCCAAAATATGTGACTATGTCTTGAAAAGGTGGGTTTGTTTTGTTAAAATGATTTCATACAAAAGAGGTTCATATGAAAGTTTTGATTGCAACAACAAATCCCGGAAAGATTTCAATCTATTCAACAATATTAAGCAAACTTGGAATCGAATGGTGCTCTCTCAAAGATTTTGACGGAATTGGCGAGGTCGAAGAAACAGGGGAAACACCTCGCGAAAACTCCATCATAAAAGCAGTCGCCTACAACAAACTAACTCATCTTCCAGTAATAGCCAACGACAGCGGTCTTGTTATTAAAAAGTTCTCACCAAATGACCAGCCCGGTGTGTTTGTTCGCCGCTATGAAGGAGCAGAATTGAGCGACCAACAGATGATTGATATTTTTTCACAAAAACTAAATCAAGTTGGCGGCAAAAGCAAATCCCATTTTGATGTTTCGCTGACGATTATTGATGAAAACGGGAAACTTTTTAACAAATCTTTCAAGAGCAAGTGCCTCATGATTTCAACCCCAAGCAAAACATTAGTAAAAGGTCTGCCATTGAGGTCTTTGCAATATTACAAAAAACACAAAAAATATATGTCAGAAATGACGACAGAAGAAGCAAATGAGTGCGAGGGTAAATGCGTCAGAGACCAAGAAAAATTTATAAAGAAAGTGTTTAAAAAGAAAAAGTGAGTTGAAACTCACTTTTTTGTTGAAGCGTTGTCTGATTTCGGCAGCATTTGATTATTCTTCTTTCGTTTTTTGTCATCTTGAATTTCAAAAATCAGATTGACCAAAACCAAGCAGTCTTTGAAGACAATTATTGAGCATGGCAGAACAATAACCAAAAGTGCACCCTTCAAGGAAAGCAAAAATTTTGCGAAATTTGCAAAGCCATCAAGATTTTCTTTGTATTTGCCTATAACATAATCTTCATAAATTGGATAAATATCATTGTATTTGTTGTTGATTCCTTTTGTCACAAACCATTTTTTGCCATTATTATCTATGACAATGGACATTATTTCATGAAAAACAATTCTTGAAGCACGAGGGTCTTTTGTTGGTTCTTGTCCTGTTTCATTTGCCTGAAAATGATTTTGAACGTTTGAATCAACACATTCAAAAAATGCAATAAAATCTCCGACCTGATAATCATCAATTGATTTTTGCTGTTTTATCATGGCAAAGTCGCCAATTTCAAAACCATAATCACGCATGGAACCAGATGAAATTCTTATCAAACTATAGCCCGCAATCATGGCTATTCCTTTTGTTTTCTTTGTGATAATCAAAGACGATGCAAAGAAAATGCAAAGAATTAAAATTGGAATGAGAAGAAAATCAAAAATTTTGTCAATGACATGAAAAACTTTTTTTGTTGTTTTAACAAAGTTATTTTTCTTCCCCACCTGACAAGAATCAGCAGGTGAGGTTGAACTTGCTGAAATGGTGTCGTTTTTTTGAATGTCATGATTTTGCTTGTTTTTCTCTTGCATATTTTTATTATATCAAATCTATTATAAACAAGTAAAGGAATTGAGTGGGGCATAAAAAAATATATCGCGTTTCGCGATATATTTTTTCTTGTGTTTGATTATTCAATGACGATTGAAACATTGAAATCAGTTGCAACAGCAGCAGTCATTTCTCCAAGTGCTTTGTTTGCACATACCATAATGTAGTATGTTCCTGAACCTGTGCTTGCTGCGAGAACAACAGTGCCATCAACACCTTTTGTGTTTTCAAGTTTTGTCATTCCTTCCCAAGTTTCTCCAGCATATACATCGATTTCTTCGTTGCTTTCGGTTGAAGAAGTGATTTTTGCTGTGACTTCTTTTGTTGAAGTGTTTGCAAAAGTGATTTCATATGCATAGAAATTCTTGCCATCTGCACTGCTGAAAACAAAAGGTGTTGCAGCTTCAGTCAAATTGTCGACTTCAGCGCCTTTGTTCAAAACTTCAGTGACAAATGTTGGTGCACCAGGAACTGCAGCAACAGCTTCAGCACCTTCACCAGCATATTCTTTGACAACAACTGATGTTTTTACTTGTCCAGAAGTTGTGACTGTGATTGTGTTTGTGATTGTTGCACTTTGACTAAGAGCAGCATAAACTGAAACACCAATCAAGAGCATGCAGAGAACCAAACTGCAAAGAGCAGCAATGAGCTTTCTGTTTCTGGTTGACTTTTTTTGTTCTTCCATATATTATCCTCCCCAAT
Source organism: Christensenellales bacterium (assembly GCA_051889215.1). GTDB lineage: Bacteria > Bacillota > Clostridia > Christensenellales > UBA1242 > UMGS1470. The sequence goes on along the minus strand of JBJFDC010000018.1, from coordinate 12,688 downwards.
TTTTAATCATAATTAGTTTAGCAAAGATATTTTGTATATCAAAATGATTTTGTGTAATTTTTTGATTTTTATTAAAATTTGTCGAAATTTTTGCAAATTATGCAGCATTTGTCGTGACAATCATGTCAAAATGCTTGGTTTCAACAGGGCGCAGGTCAATCAAATCAATGTTTGCTCCAACAACCAAATAATAGGTTGCGCTTTCTTCAACTGCAATGTGCCCAGTCATATTATAGTCTTTTGTTTCTTCATCAGCGACTTTGAGTGATAAAGCTCCGTCTTTTCCAAACCAAACTGAAATTTGATTGTCGAAAACAAAATTTACATAACTGCTTTCAGATTCTTGTGTTTTTAGGTCAATTTTGAAATCGACATCGGAGTTATGCCTATTTTCAAAATCAATTTTGTATACGAAATATCCATAACCTTCGGTTGAAACAAACAAAATGTCAGGTCCAGTCGCGGTTGCCGAATCTTGATTGTAATTCTTTTTGATATATTCTGTCCAACCGCTTGTTGGCAGGGTGGAGTCAATTGAAAATAATTCAGAGTTCTCCGATTTTGCTCCAGAAATTGTTATTGTTGTTCTTGCATCTCCAGAAGAAGAGTTGATTGTTATTGTGTTGACAATAATTGAATTCTGACTTGTTGCAGCCCAAACAACAACACCTATGAGCAAAAGGCAAAGTGTTATGCTGATTAAAGTTATCAATAGTTTTCTTTTTGTTGATGATTTGTTTTCGTTTTCCATAAATTCCCCAATAAAAACGATAAAAATTAAAATAATTGATAATTTATAATAAAATATTTAATAATTAATGTCCAATATTTTTAATTAATTTGAGAGTTTTTTTCAATATTTATTACAAGATTAAATGTTTGGGTGTCTGCTTTTTTTAAATCAATCAGTTCTTCATTTATTGCAATGACAAGATAATGTGACACAGACTGCTCTTTGCCAAGTGTTTTTGTCAAATTTATATATTTCCCATCAATCTTTTCAAATCTTTGGCTGTTATCTGCAAAAAACAAATCAATTTGAGAATTAAATTCATAATCATCGCCATTTTCGTCAAACGCTCTAATTGAGTAAATAATGTCAGAAACATTTATGTTTGTTATCATAAATTTAAAAGCGACAAAAGTGTATCCAAAATTTCCAGGAAATTCTCGAAGCTCGTTTTTTGAAAACACAATGGCAGGTGCGCTCGAAGTTTTGCTGACTTCACTTGTTTGTTTTCTCAAAATAAGTGAATCCTCAACAAAAGAGCGGTCGAATTGTTCGTCCGAAAACAGATTTAAATTTTTTTCTCCATTTTTCTGATAGATTTCAACCAAGGTTGCAACATCAGGTGAAGAAACGACCGAAGCGGTGTTATAAATCGAAATCGTTGGCGAGACTGCCGCATAGACAGTGACGGTTATTATCAAAAAGCTGAGCAAAAGACTGACAAGAACGACAATCATGCGTCTTTTGAAATTTTTGTTGCTTCGATTCCCCAATTTTTGTTCCATAATCTATATAATAATTAAATTTTTTAAATTAAACAAACATTTTTATTTATTTTTTGGATATGTTTTTATCAATATTTCAAATTCAGAACTTGGCGAGGCGGGCAAATCCTCAAGCGGCTTTGTCGCGCGAAATAAAAATATCACATCTTTCTGTTGGTTTTTTTGAATGAATCCAGAACAATTTGTCCCAATTTCAAACCCATTTTCGCACGAATGACAAACCTCAATTTCTTCTGGAAAGCAGCAATCTTTTTCTGTTCCTTTTTGAACGATGTTGATGAAATAATTTGCATCAAAGTCTTTTGTGTTTGTCAGTGTGATTTTGTATCCATATTCATTCACTCCAGCAGCACTTGAAAAAACTATTGGCGTCAAGTTTGTGCTTTGAAAAGTTTTGGCAAGAGTTTTTTCAAACACTGGGCGAGAAGAATAAGAGTAGTGGTGGGGGTTGTGACTGAGTCTTGTGAACATTTTGTTCTCTTCATTTATGCTTTTTTCTCTGACTACAACTCCAACTTCACTCCCTTCAAGGCATTCAACTCGAATAAATCCATCAAGTTTTTGGGTTGAATTTTTTGAAAAAAGAACGGAAATTGTTATAAACACCGCACTCATTAGCGCGACAAACAAACATATGGAAAGAATTATTACTTTGCTGTTTCTTGATATTGGCTTCATCAATGTATTTTTTGTAAAGTGTTTGTTTATATACCTTTCAAACAAATTTTTAATCTGTTCAACATTTCATAAATAAAAACAAAATGCCCGCATAAACTATCTTGAAGAGGATTATATGTGGGAATTTTCAATCAATCTGACTTGTGAGAATTTGGCCTCTGGCAAATATATTTATCACAAACTGAAAGAGCTTGGCATGCAATTTGGCAGCGTCGTCACAAGTTATGAATGTGACGGCTTTATGACTATTGTTGTTGCTTGCGAGCAGTTTGACAAGGTTCGAATGCAGTATGCAATAAACGACATTTTGGTGTATGTTATATGTAATTTTTTCAAAGAAAAATTTCTGGAAAAATACATTAATGTTCCGCTAAAAAATGAAATTAATATGGTCGCACTAAAAAAAGCCCTCGTGAGTTTTGACAAAGAAACAGATGTGCATATCATTCAAAAATATTTAACTGTTGAAAACAACATTTTTCTTGAGTCTTTTTTTGATTTCAAACTTATTGCACTAAAAAATAAATGGCTTGAACTTGTTAAACTCGCAAACGACAATTCCTCTTTTCTTGTCTGCGATGACACATATTGCGAATTGCTCAAATTCTTGATTGACAATCTTGAAGTGTGTTTCGACCAAATAAACATTGTTGAAGTGGGGCAAGACTACAAAATATGCGACAACTCTTTTTGCGCGCTTGAAAAAGGAGATGCGGCAATCAGTGACGACAAACTTGTTGAACAATTAATTTCGCTTTGTCCGCGAGTTATAAACATTTATTGTGACGATTGCGATGGTGTTGAGCGTCCAGCAATCAAACTCATTTCCAGGATATTCGACTCGAGAGTGAAAGTTATGCCAAAAGAACTTGCTCACATCTAAAATTTTTTTAAAAACTATTGTCAAACTATTGACATATAAAAATGTATTTGTTATATTAGTCAATGTGAAAGAAGAAGTTTCCACTTCTCACCATTCGAGCATGCTCTGATTGGTTGTTGGCAAAAATAATTCAAAAAATTTTTTTGTTGGTGGAAATTTCGGTTTCCATCAATTTATTTTTAAGGGGGACAATCTTATTTTTAAGGAATTATTAATCAACGATCAAATCATTGCACAAGAAGTTAGACTCATCTCGTCAACTGGTGAACAACTTGGAATTGTGCCTTTGTCCAGAGCAAATCAAATTGCAGAGGAAGAAAATCTTGACCTCGTGATGATGTCATCAACAAGCAATCCTCCAGTTTGCAAAATTATGGACTATGGCAAATATAGATTTGACGCAATAAAAAAAGAAAAAGAACTTAAAAAAAATCAAAAAATTGTTGAACTTAAGGAAATTCAGTTGTCACTTACAATCGACAAACATGACATTGAATATCGTGCAAAACAAGGAAACAAATTTCTTCAAGAAGGAAACAAAGTCAAACTTGTTCTTCGCATGAGAGGCCGCCAACAAGCATTTGTCAACAATGCCATCGCAGTTGTTAACAACTTCTATGAGCTGCTCAAAGAAAATGGAACGATTGAAAAACAACCTGAAGTCAACGGAAGAAACATATTTTTGATTGTTAATCCCAAAAACAAATAACAAATAAATAAGCAAAAGGAGAACAGTTATGCCAAAACAAAAAACACACAGCGGCGCAAAGAAACGTTTTAAGGTTTCAAAAAGCGGAAAAGTTAAATTCGCAAAAGCAAACAGAGGTCATTTCTTGACAGAAAAATCACAAGCAAGAAAGAGAAAATTGAGAAAAGGTGCATATCTTTCTGGCAAACAAGCAAAAACCATCAAGAGCATGGTTCAAGGTTAATGGGAGGGAAGCACAATGAGAATTAAAAGATCAGTTAACGCACTTAAAAAGAGAAGAAAAATACTTAAACAAGCAAAAGGATATCGTGGAGCAAAATCAACTCTCTATCGTGTTGCTCGCGAACAAGTTATGAAGAGTGGTCAATATGCTTATGTTGGCAGAAAACTCAAAAAGAGAGAATTCAGAACTCTTTGGATTGCAAGAATTAATGCAGCATGCAGACTCAACGATATTTCATATTCAAGATTTATGAATGGACTCAAAAAGTCAAATATCACTCTTAACAGAAAAGTTCTCGCTGAACTTGCTGTTAATGATGCAAGTGCTTTCTCGGCACTCGTTGCAACCGCAAAATCAGCATTATAATTTTTTAAAAATGCTTTCCATTTGATTTGGAAGGCATTTTATTTTGTGTTATATTAAAATGTATGGAAATATCGTCAAGGAATAATCAACTCGTTTTGGATATAAAAAAACAAGTCAAAGACAAATCTTTGATTATTCTTGACACACCAAAGCTTTTGAGCGATGCAATGAGCAAGGGGATTGTTCCGAGATATATTTTTGCAACGAGCAAGTGCGCTGATATGTTTTGCGGAGCAATAACCACAAGCCAAAGCATCATCGACATGTTTTCAGATGTAAAAACAAATGCGGGCGTGGTTGGCTTTATCGATCCAATATACAAGGAATTAAAACCTCCACAGGGAAACTTTTTGGTGCTTGACAGAGTTCAGGACCCCGGAAATGTTGGAACACTAATCAGAAGTGCACTTGGGGCAAATTTCAAAGATGTTTATCTTGTTGATTCGGCAAAAATATCAACAAAAGTTATTCGTGCTTCCATGGGGGCAATATTTGACGAAAATATATACTCTCTCACAAAAGACGAATTTTTGAAATTCGCAAAAGACAACAATCAAAATTTGGTTATGGCGGATATGCAGGGTGAGGATATCTATCAAATCCCGAATCTAAAAAATGTTGGAGTTGTCCTTGGAAACGAAGGTCAGGGGGTATGTGAAGAAATTGCAAACATATGCCAAAAAACCATCAAAATTCCAATGAACAAAAACCTTGAAAGTCTTAATGTCGGTGTTTCCGGCAGCATAATAATGTTTGAAATTGAATATGGAGGAAGAAAATGAGCGGACATTCAAAATGGAATAATATCAAAAGAACAAAAGAAAAAACCGATGCCCAAAAAGGCAAAATATTCACAAAAATTGGTCGTGAAATTGCTGTTATTGTAAAAGCTGGCGGAGCAGACCCAGAAACAAACTCAAAACTTAAAGATGCCATCGCAAAAGCAAAACAAAGCAACATGCCAAATGACACAATTTTGCGTTCAATCAAAAAAGCAAGTGGAGAACTTGGCAACATCAACTATGAAGAAATCACATATGAGGGTTATGGCGTTGGAGGAAGTGCGGTTATTGTCAAATGCCTGACAGACAACAAAAACAGAACAGCCGCTGACATTCGTCATTTGTTTGACAAATACGGCGGAAGTTTGGGTTCAACAAACTGCGTTTCTTTCATGTTTGACAACAAGGGTCAAATTGTCGTCATGCGAGGAGAAGGGCTTGACGAAGACGCGCTCATGATGACCGCACTCGACCTTGGTGCGAGCGATGTTGTTGAAGAGGTTGATTGTCTTGTTGTTGTCACTGACCCAAATGACACTGTCAAAGTTAAAGAAGGACTTGAAAAAGCAGGATTTGCCGTTGAGTCATTTGAAAGCGGACTTGTTCCACAAAACTATGTTGTTTTGGACGAACAAAAACTCAAAACTTTTCAAACAATGCTTGAAAAAATGGACGACCTTGACGATGTTCAAGAAGTGTTCCATAATGTTGATATGCCAGAAATTGAATTTGAAGACTAAACAAAGGAAGATATATGAGAATTTTGGGAATTGACCCCGGATATGGAATTGTGGGATATGGAATAATCGACACAGATGATGGTCTTCGTGCCGTTGATTACGGCGTTATCAACACTCCAAAAGAAGACGCCATGCCAGCACGTCTCGCAATCATTTTTGAAGGCCTCAAGGCAATCATCGAAAAATATAAACCAGACGAAATTGCCATTGAAGAATTATTCTTTTTCCGAAATTACACAACAGCAATTCCCGTCGCCCAAGCACGAGGCGTTATCGTCCTTGCTTGCACCATGTTTTGCGGCAATATTTTTGAATATACACCACTTCAAATCAAGCAAGCAATAACAGGTGTTGGAAGAGCAGAAAAAAAACAAATTCAGTTTATGGTTCAAAAGATATTGAATCTTGAAAAAACACCAAAACCAGATGATGCAGCAGATGCTTTGGCGGTGGCAATAACACATAGTCAAATCAATCCTGCTCTCAATATAAATCGAATGTGAGGAAGAAATGATTTCATATATAACTGGAAACTTAACATATAAGGACGAAGGTCAAATTGTCGTTGAATGTCACGGAATGGGCTATGACATTGCAATTTCAACGCAAACATATGAAACACTTGGTGTTGTGGGTGACAATGTGAAAGTATACACATATCTTGTGGTTAGAGAAGATTGTTTGTCACTTGTTGGCTTTTCAACTTTGCAAGAAAAAGCGATGTTCGAAAAACTTATTACGGTCAGCGGAGTTGGACCAAAACTTGCTCTCACAATTCTTTCAGGAATGAACACATATGACCTCGTTATGGCAATGCTCAGTGGCGACACGAGTGCCATTTCAAAAATCAAGGGCGTAGGCAAAAAAACAAGCGAAAGAATTGTTCTTGAACTCAAAGACAAACTCATGGGGCTTGACGACGTCACACCTGCAAAGAAAATGGATTTTGCACCAACAAAAGCGTTTGACGAGGCGGTTGTGACAATGATGAATTTGGGACTCAACAAAACTGATGCAACAAATCTCATCAAAAGTGTTGCAGAAGAAAATGATAGTGTCGAAAATTTGATTACAAAAGCATTAAAAGGTATGAATTAATGGAAGATATAAATCGTTTTATAACAAGTTCAAAAACGATGAGCGACGCAGAGATTGAAAACTCTTTGCGTCCAACAAGAATGGGTGAATATATTGGACAAGAGAAAATCAAAAACAGTCTTGGAATTTATATAAAAGCCGCAAAATCTCGCGGTGAATCTCTTGACCATGTTCTTTTGTATGGCCCTCCAGGACTTGGAAAAACAACCTTGGCTCACATTGTTGCAAACGAACTCGGTTCACAATTCAAAGTGACATCTGGCCCCGCCATTGAGCACGCAGCGGACCTCGCATCAATTCTCACAAACCTCAACAAAAATGATGTTTTGTTCATTGATGAAATTCACAGAATGAACAAATCTGTTGAAGAGGTGTTGTATCCAGCGATGGAAGATTTTGCACTTGATTTTATTGTCGGAAAGGGTCCATCTGCAAGAAATATGCGACTCAAAATTCAACCTTTCACTCTTATTGGAGCGACGACTAGAGCGGGAATGCTCACTGGTCCACTTCGCGACAGATTTGGTGTTATTGCTCGCCTTGAAATGTATTCGGTTGAAGAATTGAAGGCCATTGTAAATCGTTCGGCAAAAATACTAAAGATTGACATTTCAGATGAGGCCGCAACAGAGATTGCAAAACGTTCTCGTGGCACTCCAAGAATTGCGAACAGAATGCTCAAACGTGTTCGCGACTATGCCGAAGTTTTGGGTGGCGGAGAGATAACGACACCTGTCGCAGACAAAGCACTGCAAATGCTTGAGGTTGACAAACTCGGACTTGACCAAGTTGACCGAAACATCATGCTCAGCATCATAGACAAATTTGGCGGTGGTCCAGTCGGGCTTGAAACACTTGCAGCTTCAACTGGCGAAGATGCCGTGACCATTGAAGATGTTTATGAGCCATATCTCATTCAAATTGGATTTATTGCAAGAAGTCCACGAGGCAGAATTGCACTCGAACCAGCATACAAACATTTTGAAAGAGTCATGCCAAAAGATTAAAATTTTTGGTTTTGACAAAAATAACAAAAGGAGCGGTCGTCTGTTTTACGACTAGCAAGAGATGAACAAAGAAGACATAACAAAAAAAAGCACATATTTTTATGACTTGCCAGAGGAGTTGATTGCTCAAACTCCCATTGAACCAAGGGACAATGCAAGACTCTTGGTCTATCACAAAGACAGCAAGCAAATTGAACATAAAATTTTTCATGACATAACAAACTATTTCAAAGCAGGTGATGTGTTGGTTCTTAACAACACAAGGGTTTTGCCTGCAAGACTTTATGGCATCAAGACTTCGACTGGTGCAAAAATCGAAATGCTCTTGCAAAAGAGAATTGACCTTTCGACTTGGAGCGTTGTTGCAAAGCCAACAAAAAGACTCGCATCGGGCACCATTGTCAAATTTTCCGAAAAACTCAGTTGTGAGGTTTTGGAGATAAAGACATATGGCGAATGCATTGTTAAATTCGACTTTGTTGGCACTTTTGAAGAATGCCTATATGAAGTTGGACAAATGCCTTTGCCTCATTACATTCATGAAAAACTAAAAGACAAAGAAAGATATCAAACGGTTTACTCAAAAGAAGTTGGCTCGTCCGCCGCTCCAACTGCGGGGCTTCATTTCACTCCAGAACTTTTGCAAAAACTACGCGACAAAGGTGTTGAGATTGTTGAAGTTCTTTTGCATGTTGGGCTCGGCACTTTCAGACCTGTCAAAGAAGACAACATTCTCAATCACGAAATGCACACAGAATATTGCGAGATCACAGAAGATGCAGCAAAGAGAATAAATCTTGCAAAAAGTCAAGGCAGACGTGTGATTGCTTGCGGAACAACGAGTGTTCGAACACTTGAAAGCGCAGCAGTCAAAAAAGGTGAGATAAAAGCAGGGCATTTTGAAACAAACATTTTCATATATCCTGGCTATGAATTCAAAATCATTGACGGATTAATCACAAATTTTCACTTGCCGGAATCAACTTTGATTATGCTTGTCAGTGCTTTTTTGGGAATTGACCAAACTTTGAGAATTTATAAAACTGCCGTCCAAGAAAAATATAGATTTTTCAGTTTCGGCGATGCAAATCTTTATATATAGGAGAATACATGAGCAATTTTTCATACGAAATTAAACACGTTTGCAAACAGAGCGGAGCAAGAATTGGTGTTTTTCACACACCTCACGGGGATATTGAAACACCTGTCTTTATGCCAGTTGGAACACAAGCAACCGTCAAGGGTCTCACGCCAGAGATGATTAAAGACACCGGCTCACAAATCATTCTTTCAAACACATATCACTTGTTCCTTCGTCCCGGAGAAGAAATCGTCAAAAAAGCGGGTGGCCTTCACAAATTTATGAATTGGGACAAACCAATTCTCACTGATAGTGGCGGATTTCAAGTTTTTTCTCTTTCTGACTTGCGAAAAATCACAGAAGAAGGCGTTATGTTCCGTTCGCACCTCTCTGGCGAAAAAATGTTCATAACTCCCGAACGCGATATGCAAATTCAAAACGATTTGGGTGCAGACATCATCATGGCTTTTGACGAATGCTCAAAATATGGCGCAACAGAACGCGAAGCAAGAAAAGCAAAAGACCGAACAACCGCTTGGCTCAAACGTTGCTACGCCGTTCAAAAAAATGAAAACCAAATGCTTTTCCCCATCGTTCAAGGCAATTTTTATAAAAATCTTCGTCATGAAAGTTTGGAAGAAGTCGCACCTTTTGCTCGTTGTGGAATTGCAATCGGTGGACTTTCGGTTGGAGAACCAAAAGAACTCATGTATGAAATGCTTGACGACCTCATGCCGCTCATGCCAAAAAATATGCCTCGTTATCTCATGGGCGTCGGAAGTCCAGATTGCTTGATTGAGGGGTTTGCAAGGGGAATTGATATGATGGATTGCGTTCTTCCAACAAGAATCGCAAGGAATGGAACTGCTTTCACCAAAAATGGAAAAATTGTTGTTCGCAACGCAATATACAAAGACGATTTCAGACCTATTGATGACGAATGCGATTGCTATTGCTGCAAGAACTACACACGTGCATATGTTCGTCATTTGATTAATGCGGGAGAGATTTTGGGCGGTCAACTTCTTTCAATTCACAACATTCAATTCTTGCATAATTTGACCAAACAAATAAAAAGTGCCATTTGGGAAGATAGATTGCTCGATTTTCGCGATGAATATTTAAAGAATTTTAAAATTTGACAAAATATGTTTGGAATTTTGGTTAATATCATTTATAATCAAAACGTTGGAGGAAGAACATGCTTGCACTAGGTTTGATTTGCGCATCGTTTTTTGATATTGCAATGCCGATTTTAATTATAGTGCTAATCATGATTATTTTGTTCTTCGTCATGTAAATAAAAGGAGTTATATATATGAATTTATTACTTGCTAATGCTGAACAGTGGATTTTGCCAGGAATTTTGGTTGTGCTTTGTGTTGTTCTTTTCCTTTTGTATTATTTCAGAAACAAAAGATATCAACAAAATGCAGAAACAATGTCAAACAGTCTAAAAAAAGGTGACAAAGTAAAAACATATTCTGGTGTTTATGGAACAATTGTTGAAATTGTTCAAACAGATGATGGAAAAGTTGTCACAATCGAAACTGGAACAGAAAAACACAAGAGTTATGTTTCATATGATATTCGTGCGGTTTATTCAATAAACGAACCAGAAAAACCAGCTGAAACAAAAACTGAACAAAAAGTTGAAGAGAAACCAGCTGAAGAGAAAAAAGCCGAAGAAAAAGTTGAACAAGCTCAAGTCCAAGAACCAAAGCCAGAAGAAACTGCAGAACCTGCTCAAGAAAAGAAAACAAGAAAACCAAGAGCAAAAAAACAATAAAAAAATGAAAGATGGGCACTTGCCTATCTTTTTTTTGTTAATCTTTTGCCAAACAATCGAATTTTGTTTAAACTAGAAATGGATATTGGAGGACATTGTGGCAAAAGTATTTTGGGGCAAACTCAAGGAATCAATCTTTTCAATTCTCCCGATTGCGCTCGTTGTTATCGCATTGACACTGATTTTTGTTCCAAATTCTGGTTGGAGCATATTTTGTTTTTCAATATGCTCGTTGTTTTTAATTTTTGGAATATGCCTCTTTAATATTGGAATTGAGACATCACTTTTGAAAATGGGGGGATATATTGGCTCGCATCTTTCAAAAACAAAAAAGATATTCTTTATGCTTTTGTGCTCATTTTTTATTGGCGCAATCATGACAATGGCTGAACCAGACCTGTTGGTTCTTGCAAATCAAGTTCCATGGTTAAATCGATGGACATTTTTGATTATAATTGGCGTGAGCGTTGGAATATGTTTGATGATTGCCATTTTGAGAATTATTCTCAAAGTCAAACTTCAATATATTTTGGCATTCTTTTATGGAATAATTTTGATTTTGATGTTCTTCGTCCCAAAGGCGTTTTTGCCACTTGCTTTTGACGCGAGCGGCGTGACGACTGGACCAATTTCCGTGCCATTCATCATGTCGTTTGGACTTGGAATTTCAGCCGTTAGAGCGGGGGAAAGCAACAAAGACGATGGGTTTGGCCTTGTCGCACTTTGTTCAATCGGTCCCATTATTGCGCTGATGATTTGGGGAATTATTTTTGGAAAAAATATTGATATGAGCATTGGAATAACAAGTTATGAGACAATTTCCTCCGCTTCGGCTGCGGGAAGATTGATTGGACTTGAGCTCATTTCCAGCATCAAAGAAGTATTAATTGTTTTGGCTCCAATCATCATTTTCTTTTTGATATATCAAATCATTGCACTCAAATTTCCTTGGAAAAACTTGCTGCGACTTGGAATTGGACTTTTGTTTACATATGTTGGGATTGTCCTTTTCTTCACGGGGGTGAATGCAGGTTATTTGCAACTGGCAAACATTTTGGCAGTCAACATAACATCAAACAACACGATGTTATTAATCCCAATATGTCTCATTTTTGGATTATTTATTGCTGTGGCGGAACCGGCGGTGCATGTTCTTAATCGTCAAGTCGAAGATGTCTCAAGCGGCGCGATAAAGAAAAAATCAATGCTCTTGTCACTGTCAATCAGTTTGTCGCTTGCCATTGTTCTTTCTGTTGTGAGAATCATTTTTGAAATCAACATAATTTATTTTTATTTCCCATTATTGCTTTGCTGCATTATTTTGTCTTTTTTTGTTCCACGACAAATTTCATCAATCGCTTTTGATTCGGGTGGGGTGGCATCTGGCGCATTAAGCTCGTCCTTCGTTCTTCCTTTTATGCAAGGCGTGTGTTTGACCCTGGGAAGAGATTCGTTGATATATGGATTCGGAACAATCGGACTGATTATCATGATGCCAATTCTCGTCGTTCAAATCATGGGTTTGAAAATCTTGCTCAACAACAAAAAATTGCAGAAATATCACAAAGGTTTGGACATCAAAGAAGGTGAAATTTCAATTATAGAATTTGATTAGGAGTTATATGAAAAAAAAGAATTATCCATTGCAACTATTGACTTGCATAACATATCGAGACGATGTCAAAAATGTGGAAAAAATTTTTGACAAATTTAACCTGTCAGAACATTGCGTCTTGATGGGGAAAGGCACAGCCGAATCTGCCATTGGCGATTTGTTTGGATTTGGAGTTATTGACCGCGATGTGACTTGTGCAATC
>JBJFDC010000017.1:0-16528 GCA_051889215.1 Christensenellales bacterium | reverse complement strand
AAATCAATGAAAGCGATTTCCATTTTGTTGTCGTGAGCGATGACGGAGTGGGGGCAGTGATTGAACAAACCACAACCGCTGCAACTCTAAAAATTTCCACCCCTCCAACACTCAATGCAAAACGCGTTGTCATCAAAATTTCTGACAACTATGGATATGTTGAATATCTCAGATATGTTGTTGCGGCAAAAACACAAGTTGAAATTTCAACAAGCGACATAACATTCACAACAGGCGGAAAAATTGATTGGAATGACAACACATTCCCAATTCAATTCAAAAAAGAGAACGAAGAAACAACCCAACTTGCTTCGTTCTACAAAGCAACAATTTCTGGCGCAACAGAAACAAATGTTCGTGATAGTTATGGAGATGTCACATCTCTCAAAGCAAAAGATGGAACGCTCTATGGTGTTCAACTTGGTGCATTGATAACATTGACAAATGGCGAAGATGAATCTTATTATGTTCCATTTGTTGCCGAAAACAATGTTTCATATGACGTGTATAAACTTGCAGCAAAAGATTCTGACGGCAACGATGTTGTTCTTAAATCATTTGATAAGTATGAAAAAATTCAAGTTGAATATAACGGACACACATGGATTAAAAACAAAGACGTATTTAGTCTTGATGGTGCAACAACAGATGTTAATTTGTTTGGCGCGGACGGCAACTTGATACCTCAAAAAGATGGTGACAATTACATAACGAACTATATAATCAAGTTCTTCTCTTCATCAACCTCGGAAAATCCAGTTGCGATAATGACCTTTGATTTGTTGCAAGTCCAAAGCACTGACAATCTCTATTATGCGTCAAGAGACAAAGCTGATGATTGCTACACTTTTGAATACAGCATTTTGATTGACGGAAAAAACATTGTGACTGACAAAACCATCGACAACATTGGCAATGCTCAATATGGGGCTGCTCAATCTCTCAACACAACTCTTGAAATTGCTGTTTATGATGGTGAAAAAACCGAAGGAGAAAAACTAGTCGACACAATCTATGTCCCAATCTTGCTGAAATTTGGCATTTATCCAGAAATAAAACAACAAATCAGCGGACTCACGAGTTTTGACTATGTTGGTCTTGGCGACAATATCAATAATGTTTTGGACAACAAGAAAGCAAACATAAAACTTGTCGCAGATTCATCGGTTGAGGGATTTGTTGAACCAACTCCAAAATATTCAATAACTCTTGGCATAGACGGGAATAGCTCGTTAACTGGCACATTTGAGGAAATGGAAAAAGTGAATGGTCAAACATTGCCATATACTGCTGCTGGAGTCACTCATTCATATTCAAATCGCATTTTGAGTTTGACGGCAGATCTAGTAGATAACAAAGCGACAATCAACAATATTCAATACACATATGATTCAACCCAAAAAACTTTAACGATTGGATATCGGGTTGTGTCACTCGCTGACGGAGAGTTTGTTGACGATGTGACAGGAATAACCTACAAGGTTGTTGAACAAGTCAATGGTGAAACGAAAACAACACTTTGGGTTTCCAAGGCGGTTGACAATGCAAACACTGTCACAATCAACAACAAAAAATATACGGTTAAGACATCAAGTGGCACAACAACGGTGGAATACGAAACACTTTATGAAAGCATATTTGTTGTTTGGGAATATAACGGCAATACATATTGGGCTCAATGGAACTATAAAGTTGTTGACAAATTTAACCAAGTGAAAACAGATGATCCACTTGAAGCGCAAGATGGAGTTGTCAAAGTCAAACTTGATTGGGTTTCTGGCGATTATCGTTTCAATCCAAACACCCTAAAATTTACGGACGGAACAAACACCTATGATGTTGTCCGTCGTTCGACCGTGTCTGATTCTGGATATTTTGTCACGATTGGTGAGACTGAATATAAAATTGTGATTATAGATGGTGTGATGAAATTCAATGTTTCGGGAACAGAAACATATTATAAAGTTGGCGATTCAGAGCTTGCTCTCACGGAAGAAAAGGGAAGCAACACAAGTTGGGCAGACAAAATCAAACTCACTGGACTTGACCAAAATGAGACATCGTTGAAAGATGCTCAAAATATTAGGGTTTATGTAAATGGCGGCGAAATCGCAGATTATGTAATTTCGGCAAGCGATTTGTCAGGAACGACATGGTCAGTTGAAATCAAATACACAGGAATTGACGTCGAGAATGCGTTGAAACTTAATGGCAATGATGTCAAAGTCACATTTGAGCATTTTTCAGCAACGGCATAAAAGGTTTGACTTATGAACAAAACAAAAAATCCCACAAAAATGTGGGGTTTTTTGTTCTATTTGGATAAAGTTGCTATTGAAATTTTGGCGTCTTTGTTTTATAATTATATTATTTGTTGGAGGAAATATGAACAATAGAAAGTTTTGGAAAAAATATAACAAAAAAATTGAATTTCAAATTTCCGAATTGCTAAAAAATAAAGCAAAAAACAATGAAGAAGATGTTCTTTGCGACTTGCACATGCATTCAAATCATTCAACTGATGGAAAACAAACGCTTCAAGACATCATTGAGGAGTCAATCAAATATGGCTTTGAAATCATTTCAATAACCGATCACGACTCGGTTTCGGTGTATGACGATTTGTATAAAATGATAAAAACCCACGCGCTTCCTCAAAACGCGCCAATCATCATTCCTGGGATTGAGCACACCGTGAGTTTTAAGGACTACAAAACAATGTGTCATATATTAAAATATTTTGTTAATCCAAAAAGTAAAGCAATAAATGGCGACATAAAAAAATTGAACAAATCATATTATAATCGCGCAAAAATTCAAATTTCTCGAATTTTGCAAAGTTCATTCTATCAAGAGATATTCAACAATTACAAAATAAAAGTCGGATACAAGGATTTTTTGAAGTATTTGAAAAGAAATCACACAATTCCCGACTATGCACCCCTTGTTGATTATTTGGCGACAAAGTTCAATCAAGCAGGACTCAAAACAAAAGAATTATATCGCCTTGTTAGAGAATATAACGACAACGATGCTTGCCTTGAAAGACAGCGCCTAAAAAATGAAAGATTTGCATATTTGGACAACAAATATCAAAATATTGATGTTCAAGACAACAGAAGATTTATGTTGTCAATCCTTGGAGTCAGGGGTGTTGATGACGCATATTTCCCCGAATATCCAGTTTCTGGTTCAATTTCGGTTGACGAATATGGACAAGTTTCAATCTATAATCTCAACAAAGAGGGGATAACAGTTTTTGCGCACCCAGAACATGAAAAAGTCAATTTGATTAGCAAAGTAAAAAATTGCGCAGGTGGATTTTGGGGTTTGGAACTCAATTTCAAATCAAAACAAGAGTTTTTTGACGAGTTGCTCGTTGTGGCAAATAATCAAAATTTGTGCGTCACAAAAGGGTCTGATAGACACAAAAAAGATGAACCAGTGTATGATGATTTAAGTTTTTATAAAATCAAGACCAAAGTTCTTCAATCATTGATTGAAGAAAAACAAGAAAGGAAAATATAACAAAACAAACATATTGATTTTGATATAAATTTTTTGTATAATTTATTTAACTTTATATAAAGGAGAAACAAAAATGATTGGTTTGAATAAAAATTTGGTCACAGTATATCCATATGATCCAACTTGGGCAGATGAATATGCAAAGGAAGAAAAAATTCTTAAACAACTTCTCAAGGATTTTGATGTGAGAATTGAGCATGTTGGGAGCACTTCAATCCCTGGGCTTAGTGCAAAACCCATCATCGACATTGCCATTGGTGCAAAAACCGAAGAAATTCTTTTTCAAGTTGCAAAGTGTTTGGAAGATGCGGGCTATGACATGTTGAATGCTTATGAAGATAGGGGCGAAATTTTGGCAAGAAAAGGTGCTCCGGAATGCAGAACTCACTACATTCATATTCAGTTGTTGGGCAGCGAATATTGGAACGAATTTGTATACTTCAAAAAATATCTTTTGGATCACCCTGAAAGCGTCAAAGAATATCAAAAACTAAAAGAAGAATTGTCGGTCAAATATGCTGATGAAAGAAAAAAATATACAGCAGCAAAAAATGAATTTATTACAAACATTTTGGAAAAAGCATACAAAATGTATCATTTGGACTAAAAAAACAAACAAAAATCCCACATTGCGTGGGATTTTTTGATTTTATGCTCACATTAGCATGTTGGTTGTTTGTTTCCGCAGCAGCAGCAGTTGAGAAGAAGAATAAGCCATAAAATGCTTCCGCACCCGCATCCGCCATCCATGCCAAATCCATTGCCGCATCCGCAGCATTGGAGCAACAAAAGCAAGAAGATGAGTGAGCAGATGTCGCATCCACAGCAATCGTGGCCACCGAAGTTACCGAATCCGAATCCCATATGTACCTCCAAAATATATTTTGAAAAAAGAATTTATGTAATTTCATCTTTTGTATTCCAAAAATTCTTTTGTTCTAGTGCATAATATGCAAGAACGGCAAATTGTGTTCGTCCTTTTTTCGACAAAAGTTGTCAGGATAAAAATTTTTGTTATCAATACAATAATGTTGAACAAATTTTTATAGCATGCGGAAATTGTCGTCTTTTGTTTGACATCGCTGGGGCTTTTGTATAGAATTTATAAGTATCAATATACATAATCCAAAACTTTGGGTTATGTAAAAACATGACAGGAGAGATATGATGAAAAAAACAGCAAAATTTTTTATGGCACTTGGCTGCATGACTTTGGCTTCGGGACTTGTTTTGCCAACGCTGGGTAATGTTGCTTATGCTGAACCAGATCCTGCTTTTGACTACACAACAACAGTTGAACAAGCACAAATTGAGGGCTTTTCAACAGAATATGTCATTGGCGAGGACGAGGGGAAAATCAAAGTCACAAAACCAGCAACTTGCGAGGTTAAAGTTTTGGACCCATCAAACAGACTTGTCACGCTTGATAGCGACGGATTTGTCCCTCAAATGGTTGGGGACTACCGCGTTGTCTATTATTTGACAAGTGGCTCATCAACCGAATATGTGCTTTCTGAAAAAGTCATCAAGGTGACAAAAAGTGGATATTATTTTGAATTCCCAGAGAACACAAACAGAATTATTCCAAGCGAGATGAATATTGAAATTTCAGACGCAATAAAAGCAAAGGGATTTGATGGAACAATTCTTCTTCCAATGCCTGAAGTTGTTTCAAGCAAAACAAAAGAACCAGTTGACGGTGCGGTTGTTGAAATTTCAGTTCAAAAACCAAGCGGTTCAACCGCAGTTGTTTCTGCAGACAACACTTTCAAGCCAGATGTTGCAGGTGAATATATTTTCACATACACATATTCGCTTCCAGGTGGCACAGTTGCAGCGCAAAAACAATTTTCACTCAATGTGAACAACACATACAACAACGATTACACTTTGAATTATTCGTTCAACTCAACAAAGCCAACAACAGCAGTTCTTGGTGTTGAGACAAAACTTCCAACAGTTTCGGGAACAAACAAAGAAACTGGCGAAAAAGTTGATGTGTATTACACAATTTCAATCACAAAAGGTGGAGTTGACAAATCATCAATGCTCAAAGATGGCGTCTTCACACCAACAGAAAAAGGCGATTATGTTGTTAAATACACAATCAAAAATGTTTTTGGAACAGAGGCGGATAGCTTTTCATTCACAATCAAAGACGTAAAAGACTCAAAAGACCCAGTTGTTTATTTCGGAAGACTCGAAGGTGAAGAAATTGTTGACCTCAGCCACACAGTTCCATCAAAATTCGGTCTCGAAAACATTGTTCTTCCTGCAATTTATGCAACCGACAATTCAGGAGAAGAAATCTCATATAAGAGAGAAATCTATAGAATAAAAACATACACCCTTGATGAAGGCACAATCGGAAGCGCAGACAGCAAAAAACCAGTGATTATCAACTATAATGCCGCAACATTTGCCGACAGCGCAAACATTGACAACTATGTTATCTTCAACTACTATGACAACAACTATAATGTTGACGGAAAAGAAGAAGCATTCAAGAGTGGAATCTATACCGTTTCCTACACAGCTGTTGATTCATCAAAGAATGACACAACAAAATCATATACGATGGAACTTGTTGATGCATATTCTCCATCAACACCAGAAATTGAGTTCGGAACAGTTCTTCCAAAACAAGTCAAACTTGGCGAAGAAATCACATTTGAAAAACCAACTGCAACTGATGATAACGACGACAGAATGGTTGTTAGAACTTTCTATCAACAAGCAGGGGAAGCCGATTGGACGGAACTAACCGATTTGGAAGCTGGCAAATACACAATCAAAACAACAAAAGCTGGTGTGCTTTCAATCAAGGTTGAGGTCACAAACGATGATGGCGCAACTGGCAGCATGACAAAAACAGTTGAAGTTGTTGACATCTCCGACACAACTCTTCCAGGTCTTGTTGCTGGCAGTGTGACAGACGATGACGATATGGACGCAATAAAAGACCAATTCAGCGAACTCAAACTTCCAACCATGGTGTTTAGCGATGACAAAGTTGATTATCTTTCTGTTGTTATCAAAGTTTATGACAAAGACGGACAATCAGTTGCTGTTTCGGGCAAAAAACTCGAAAAAGTGGCAGGCGGACTCAAAGTTAGTGGAGCAAAATTCAAAGCTTCAAAATCCGGTGAATATAGAGTTTCATATGTCGTCACAGACATTGCTGGAAACACATTTGTTTATACCTTCAAAACAAACGAAGTTCGCGGAACTGTTGCTCCAACAATCATAAAACCAATTTTTGACGAAACAGTTCAAACTCTCGAACTCGGAGAAAGTTTGACCCTTCCAATCCCAAGTGTAAAAAATGGCGATGGCGAAGAAGTTAATGATCCAAACTACACTGTTGATGTCGTTTCAGCAGAAGGCGAATACGAACCAATCATTCTTGGCAAATTCAGACCTCTTTCAACAGGCAAATTTGTTATTCAATACACAGTTCGTGATGGCTCGCTTGAAACAAAATCAGCACTCTACACGATTGATGTTGTCAACACTCTTGCTCCAACAATTGAAAACGAATTCAAAGAATTTGAAAAACTTGAGAAAAATGCATCATACGACATTCCAAGAATCAATGTTTCAACAAATGGCGTGAACGATGTTGATTGGTCAAAATCAAAAATCGAAGTTCTTTTCAATGGTTCAGTTTACAAAACACTTGAACTTGACAAAACTTATGAAAGTGTTGAAGCGGAAAATGAAGCATATAACTACACTTTCAGACGCGACGGAACTTATACAATCAAATACACTGTTGTTGACACAGTTGGCAACACTGCAACAAAGAGTTTCGCGGTTAAAGTTGGCGACACAGAAAAACCAACACTTGAACTTGACTCTTCAATTGATTTCTCTGATAGAAAAGCAGGTTCAACACTTGTTATCGACCCAGCAAAAATCACAGTAAAAGACAATGTTGACACAGGAATTAACATTTTTGACGATCTCAAAATTGTTGTTAAAAACACGACAACAGGCGAAGAAATCTCGAACAAATTCGCAAACTCAACAAGCATTGAAGGATTTGAATACGAAATTTCTGAAGTTGGAACCTATCAAGTCACATTCACTCTTACCGACGAAGCTGGAAACGTCACAACACTCGTAAAAGAGTTTGCAGTCACATCAGAAGGCGCTGACAAAGAATTCCCAACCGAAGTTGTGGGAATAATTCTCCTTGTTCTTGCAATCTTGATTTTGGGCGGAGTTGTTGCTTACTTCATCATCACAAGAAAGAAAGTTAAATCTCCAGAACAAATCAAAAAAATGCAAGAAAAGAAAGATGCAAAAAAGAAAAAATAATTAAAAACAAAAAAATCCGTTGTTAAACGGATTTTTTTTGTTTGCTATTGAACAAAAATTCGGAACGTGATATAGTGTTTTGAGGTGTATATGAAGACAAAAGCAGTAATATTTGATTTTGACGGAACATTGAGTCGAGGGAATTCGGGTTCAAACAGTTGGGGAAGGGTTTGGAAAGCACTTGACGATGAGGAGACAGACAACAAATTCTATCAAATGTTTGCGAGAGGTGAGATTGATGACCCGACATGGAACAAACTCATCGAATATCGCTTTAAAGAGCTCAAAATGCCCGAGAGTTTGCTTGATGGGCTTGCTGAAAAAATTGAACTCATGCCTGGAATTGAGAAAACATTAAAACATTTTAGTGACCATGGAATAAAAGTTTATGTTGTGTCTGGCGGCGTGAAAAATCTTATTGAGGCGAAACTTGCTCCATTCAAAAAATACATAACGAGGATTGAGGGTTATCAGTTCAACTTCAAAAATGGAATTTTTTGCGGGTTCGAAGAAACAAAAGATTGTCTTGATGACAAACATAAATATGTTGATGTCATAAGGCGAGAAAATGCAATTCGAGCAGATGAAATTTTGTTTGTTGGAAATGGTTCAAACGACCAAACAGTATATCTCTCTGGCGCCCGAACACTTTGCATCAATCCAGATGACGCGGATTACAAAAATTCAAAATATTGGAATTTTTATATTGAAAATTGTGGCGATTTGTTTGAAATAACACAATTTCTCAACAAAGAAAAGCCATCGCTTCAAATGCAAAAATAATTATTTTTTACGCAAAGGCGAAAAAATATCTTCAAATTGATGTTTTTTCCCCGAAAGGATATCTTCAATGATTTCAACGCCGCAAAACGCGTTTATGATGCCATTTGCTCCAGCACTTGAAAAGAGCAAATGGTTTTCTTTTTCCAGTCTGCCGATGAGACCAAGATTGTTTTTTGTCTCTCCAAACAATCCACAAAACTTGTGGATTATTTTTATTTTTCCGCAAAGTTCGGGAAAAAGTTTTAGAAAAGTTTTTTCAAGAACTTTGTATTTCCTTTCGGCTTTGTTTTTTGATATTTTTGTTCGATATGGCGAATCTTCTCCGCCGAATATAATTGTTCCATCTTCAATAAAACGAAAATAGTGATAGGGCGAAGAGTTGTCTTGCATGAGAGATTTGTCATGCCATGAAAATTGTTTTGGAACTTTGATGATTATTGAGTATGAGACAAACAAGTCGCAAAGAGATTTTTGCGAATATAGCGAATGATTGAATCCCGTTGCATAAATAATTTTGTTGCAATAAATTTTTTCGCCAAAAGAAGATGTCGCAACAATTTTGTTTTGGGCATTTTCAACATGAATGATGTCGGTGTTCTCATAAATTTTGTTTTGATTTTTCGAGCACTCAATCATCTGTTTTGTGAATAAATACGGATTGAATTCCGCTCCTCCATTTTTCGAAAAGAGTCCTGCTTGAATTGGGAAAGAATAGGGGTTGTTTTGCTTTGTGAAAAGAGTTGAGTCAAATCCATTTTGTATTCTGAACTCATGTTCTTTTTGAACTGATTTTTTTTGAAATATGGAATTTGTGAACAAAAACGCACTTTTTTCACGGAAATTGCAATAATTTCCATGTTTTTTGATTAGTTTTTTGATTTTTTGAACCGAGCAAAGTCCCATGGAATAAATGTTGCACACTTGTTCATGCGTTAATTCGTTTTCCAAATCTTCACAAAAGTCGTCCAGTTGCCACTCGAGAAGTGCTGTTGCAACCGAAGTCGCACCATGTCCAATTCTTGATTTGTCAACAAGAATAACATCGTGATTTTTTGACAAATAATAATTGAGTGTTGCTCCGTCAATTCCGCCTCCGACAATGAGTATGTCGCAGTTTAGATTTCTATCGACATATGGATATTGCTTTAGTTTGACCACGTCGTCAACAAAAAATGGATTTCCTTGGACTGTTTGCATAGATTTAGTATATCCAATTTGCGCGTGTTTATGGGTTGACTTATGCATTTTTTGTGTTATATTTATCTTATGTATAAAACATATAATATAACAAACAATTTAAATACTCGCCGAAATATTTTTGAGGGCATTGAGCCAAAATTTTGGATTACCATTGATGGGGTGGAGTATTTATATAAATATAATTCGGATTTTCCATATGTTTCATTTGGTGAAGTGTTTGTTAGTACACTTTGCAAACAACTTGGAATAAAGTGTGTTGATGCCAGTTTTGCTTGTGGCAAAGTTGACAGAGAAAACACCAAAGGTTGCCTGGTTAAATCGTTTAATGAGTCTGACATTTTTGAAAACATTTCACTTGCGAGAATTGAAAGATTTCTTGAAGAAAAGTGGGATATATCTAACAATGGTTGCACAAGAGAAAAAACGCCAGATAATATTTTTGAGGATTTGGAAAAATATATAAACAATCGATGCGTGATTGATCAGAGCATTTTGCAAGAACTCAAAATCATGACACTTTTTGATTATGTGACCGCTCAAATTGACAGGCATGAAAAAAATATTGAATTTTTGGTTTATATCAGAGATGACAAGCTCCATCTCAAACTTGCTCCAATGTTCGACAACGGAAGATGTTTTGGTTTTGCGTTGTGTTATGATGGGCAAGTCAGAAAAAATGCGAATTTTGTCACAGGTCAAAGGCCGGTTTTGGTGATGGACCAATATTTGAGCAAAAACGATAACACTCTTTCTGATTGCTCATTTGGCATTGCCAAAGAATTGTCGCAAAACAATCAACTTCTTGAATTGTTTGAAAAAATGAAAAATTTTGATATCCAAACTTTTGTCAAAGATTTTATGCAAAAGACTGGTGAAAAAATCGGTGAGTTGTTCGAACTTCAAATTGTTGAAACTTGGAAGCATAAAATTGAAAAAATTGACACAGCACTCGCAAAATATAAAGACCCTCAAACAAGAGAACAAATTTTGATTCAGCGCGAAAAAAATCGCAGACATGATTATGTTCTTTCAAAAAACTTGCTTAAAACTGACTTTCACTTGAATTATTTTTACGACATTTCAAACGGCTTATGCACAGATGGAATTTCAAAATATATTGAACAAAACGAAGAATATTGCGCTCAAGTCAATGCTTGGCAAAATTGCGAAACAGACGAACTAAAAACTCTTGATGACTTTCCATTGCTCAAAAAAAGATGCACGGGAGAGGAGAGGAAATATTGTTTGGACCGCCTTAATAATGAGCAGTTTGAAAGAAAATGCGACATGGCATTCCACAAGGCAAACATTCTCGTTCCAAACTACATCGAACTTGATGTTTTGCAAGAACTCCACAACATTGGAATTGGCAAGTCCAAAAAATCAGAATCTGAAGTTTATGAACAAGCGAGAAAATTGAAAGCCGAATGCAGCAAAAAACTTCATGATTGGGTCACATATGGCGATGCTTTATACCCAATTCCAACTTTTGAAGATTTGGGCATCAAAACGACAAATAAATATGATGAAAGTGTTCTTGAACAATATATAATGAATTATGAATCGGCAGGAAAGGCGGTTTGCGTCAACTATCAAAAGTGGCTTCAAAGTGTTGGCAAAACCGAATTTGCTCGAAAAGTCAGAAGCGATTGTTCGAGAAATTTATAATCAAAACAAAGGTATCAAAAAAAAGAAAGTCGTTTGTGGCGACTAATATAGTCGAAAGGATAACATATGGCATTATGGAAAAGAATTCAATTGACCTAAATAAATATATCAAAATCGCCGAAAACGTTTCAAAAGGCGTTGATCCCAAATTTTGGCTTGAAATTGACGGCAATAGGTATTTATATAAATATTATGAAGAAGAAAAATTTTCAGATTCTTGCAGGCGTGGTCAAATGAGAACGATTTGCGAAGTTTTTGTGAGTGCTTTATGCAAAAAACTGGGCATTGATTGTGTTGAAGCATCTTTTGGCAGTGCAACTGTCGACCAACATTTTACATTTGGTGGCAAAAAAACCAGTATTGTAAAATTAGAAACAAAAGGTTGTTTGATAAAATCGTATCTCACAGATGATATTGTTGAGTCAATTCCTCTGGTGGACATAACAACTTTCATGCAGAGACAAAAAAATGCAAACCTGCTCGTCACTGACCCAAAATCAACTTATGAAACTGCGAAGTTTTTTTGCGAGCAAAAGGGCTATGTCCTTGATGATGACATATATCCAAAACTCAAAGCCATTGCACTATTTGACTATGTTTCGGGACAAACCGACAGACATGACAGCAATATTGAATTTTTGGTTTATAAAAAAGACGGCAACAAACACGTCAAACTTGCACCGCTTTTTGATAACGGCAGATGTTTTGGCTATCGTCGCTTTCCAGGTTATGACTTGCCGGCTCCTTCAATAATTCATTTTCAAATGAAAAAATATTTCGACAAGGTTGAAAGAGACGAATTGTTGAGTTATGGCAACGGCATCGCTTGCGAACTAATAAAAGACAAAGAACTCCGCAACCTTTTTGAAAAAATGAAAAAACTTAATATCAATGCAGAACTAAAAGAATTTGCGGAGATTTATGATGTGGAGATTCCAAAAGATGTGGCAAAATTCATCTCTTACACATGGAAAGATGGAGTCAAAGCAATAAATGATGCTTTGGTCGAGATTTCAAGCCAAAATGTTCGCGAGCACATTGAATATGAGGCGGAAAAGCGAAGACGAAGTGATTATGTGAGAGAAAGTGGCATGATGAAATATGATAATTTCTATTTGCTCTATCGATGTGCAAAACAAAATGGTGGAAAAAATTCTTTTTACGACTATTTTGCACAAAATCGAGAATATCGGAAAAAGGTTGACGACTGGGAGGACATGGTCGTTGATGAAATGCCAAAATTGCAAGATTATCCTCTCTTGTGTCAACAATTTTCAGAACGCCAAAAAGAAGTGATTAAGGATTTGATTGAAGATGAACGAAGTCAAAGATGGCGAGAGATAAAATGTTATGAAAGGCGGATTGGCAAAACCGAAAAAGAATGCGCAATATATGATTTGCTCTATAAGAAACAATCTATGTGGGTCGATTATGGTGACGATTGGGGGAGGCGACCAACAATGGAAGACGCAATCAATGACTATAACAAGCAAAAGGACAAAAATTCAGATGGAGGAAGGGTATGAAGGTTGTTTTATGTTTCAAACAACTCCAACTTGGAGAATTAAGCTATGAGAACGGGTTTTATGGATATAATTCAAATTTGAATGGTGAAAACGAATTTAGAAACTATTTGAATTCAACAAATTATGATTTGTTTTCGTCAAACGGCAAAAAAAGCGCCACACTTTTTGAGCCATTTGCGACAATTGCAAAAGACATAAAGCAAAGGCCTGACCTTTTGAGGATATGTTCACAAAATGAGGACGCCTCAGACTTTGAAGTTCTTTGTGGATATGCAAAAACAAATCAATTTTCGCAGGGATATCATTTGATTTACAAAGATTAAAAAAAGAACTCGCTTGAGTTCTTTTTTGTGTTTATCTTTAATTGTTGTCTTCTTTTTTATCTCCAAAAACATAGGTCGCACAAAGTTCGTTTGCACGGTCTTTGAGCATCATCGAAATTTCTTTTTCGCTCATTCCGCTCGCAAGAAGGGGCTGGACATATTCAGGTTTTCCAATAATGAGTTTTTTTGCTTTGTTGTGAAAATAAACTGGATAGATTGGAACATCAATTCCCGTTCTTTTGTAATACATTTTTGCAAGGGTGACAAAACCGGCGAAATATTCTGTCAAAACTTCCATATAGCCATGTGATGAATCTTCAGGGAAAAGAAGAACTGCTTTGTTGCTGTCCAAAATTTTTATGCTTCTTTTTATCGTGCCAATCATTCTTGCATCAGGATAGGTTGGAATGAGTTGCATTCCGGAATAGAAAGGTTTTGTCAAAACTGCTGCAATGGTTGAATACCAAAATGACACGAATTTGTTGAAGTGCTTTTTGTCTTGGCAATAGGTGTGATACAAATAATTCCAGCGGTCTTTATAATTTCCGCACATTTGATACGTCCCCCAAGGAATGAACGCTTTTGGGAAATATAGTTCGAGAATGATTGGACCACTTGCCGCGCTGTGGTTGGATATATAAATTGCTTTGTCTTCGAGTTTTTCGTTGAGATTAATGATTTCTGGTTTATGCTTGAATATTTTGAGAACACCTTTATACGCCTTAAACCATGCTTTTCTGCCCTTTGGCACTTTATACTTGCTGCTATCTTTCATTTTTTTATCCCCTAAATTGTATGTAATTAAAAATATATATAATTAAATATATAATAACATTTATTATATAATGACAATAACTACTATCTCAAATAAAAATCATTTTGTCAACGAAAATTATGAAATAAAGAATATGATGATTTGTGGGAAATGTTCAAAAATTTTAAATTGACTTGTATATTTTTTTGGCGAAAGGAAAGTCTGTTCGCGTTGTAAAAATTAAAAAAATCAAAAATTTTTCAATCTGTTTTGAATCAAAAAACTGGCAAAAATCACACAAAATTAATGAGATTTTAGCCGTTTTTGCAAACACAAGGAGGGGTGTTGATACCTTTTAAAAAAAACTTTAAAAAAAATGTAAAAAAATGAAAAAAATTTTGAAAAAGTTGTTGACAACAGATTTTCATAGTGGTATTCTAACCTAGCATTCGCAAAAATGCAGTCGCTGATGCGACTATTAGTTCTTTGAAAACTGCATAATAAAATTATCTTGAAAATACAATTTGTATTTATAGATGAGTCTAATATCAAATATCAAATTGATATATTGTTTTATAACATTATATTAATTTTCAGTAACGTAAAATGTAATATGTATTCTTCAATACAATGCGACAATTTACGCTGAGTTAACAAGATTAACAAAGTGAAAATGCTAAGAGAAAATCACACGTATATGATTATAGATTAAGCTACAAAGAGCATATGGTGGATGCCTTGGCACTAGGCGCCGATGAAGGACGTGATAAGCTGCGATAAGCTGCGGGGAGTTGCACGTAAACTGTTATCCGCAGATTTCCGAATGTGGCAACACACTATGAGTAATGTCATAGTATCATACTTACGAATAAAATAGTGGTATGAGGGGAACCCAGGGAACTGAAACATCTAAGTACCTGGAGGAAAAGAAAGTAAAACAACGATTGCGAAAGTAGTGGCGAGCGAAATTGCAAGAGCCCAAACCAAGAGTGGTAACATTCTTGGGGTTAGGACCCAATAATTGACTCAAATCGATAGGAGAACATGGCTGGAAAGCCGGACAAAACAGGGTAATAGTCCCGTATCCGAAATTGAAATGAGCATGTGGGTATCCAGAGTAGCACAGGACACGAGAAATCCGGTGTGAATGTGGGAGGACCATCTCCTAAGGCTAAATACGACCTAGTGACCGATAGCGTATAGTACCGTGAGGGAAAGGTGAAAAGAACCCCGAGAGGGGAGTGAAATAGAATCTGAAACCGTATGCTTACAAGCAGAGAGAGCACTATGGACTTGTCCAGTGTGATCTCGTACCTTTTGTAGAATGGGCCGGCGAGTTACGATGTGTAGCGAGGTTAAGCAATTCAGTTGCGGAGCCGAAGCGAAAGCGAGTCTGAAAATGGCGAATAGTTGCATGTCGTAGACCCGAAACCAGATGATCTATCCATGAGCAGGATGAAGCAGTGGTAACACACTGTGGAGGTCCGAACACACGCCTGTTGAAATAGTCGGTGATGACTTGTGGATAGCGGAGAAATTCCAATCGAATCTGGATATAGCTGGTTCTCCTCGAAATAGCTTTAGGGCTAGCCTCTGCATTTGAGATTACTGGGGGTAGAGCACTGAATGGGCTAGGGGCCTTCACCGGTTACCGAACCTTATCAAACTTCGAATACCAGTATATTATGGCAGGGAGTCAGACGGCGGGAGATAAGTTTCGTCGTCAAAACGGAAACAGCCGAGATCTACAACTAAGGTCCCAAAGTTAAGGTTAAGTGGTAAAGGATGTGTTATTGCTAAAACAACCAGGATGTTGGCTTAGAAGCAGCCACTCATTCAAAGAGTGCGTAATAGCTCACTGGTCGAGTGATAGTGCGCCGAAAATAACCGGGGCTAAAACCTTACACCGAAGTTTAGGGATGGAAGTAATTCCATCGGTAGAGGAGCAATGTATGCGGGCTGAAGCGATACCGTAAGGAGTCGTGGACTGCATACAAGAGAGAATGCCGGCATGAGTAGCGAGAGTGGGGCGAGAACCCCCACCGTCGAAAGTCTTAGGTTTCCTGGGGAAGGTCCGTCCTCCCAGGGTTAGTCGGGAGCTAAGCTGAGGCCGAAAGGCGTAGGCGATGCACAACAGGTAGATATTCCTGTACCACCGAATGGCGATAAAGAGCTGATGCAGTGACACAGTAGGATAGTGAAAACACGGAGATGGAAAGCCGTGGCCAAATCATGAGGGGTCTAAATAGTGAAGTACGTTTAGAGCGCACCCTGGGTGATGATGGGGAGTGAAATTTAGTAACGAAGTTCATGAATTCACACTGGCGAGAAAAGCTGCTAGGTAGTTATTAGGTGCCCGTACCGCAAACCGACACAGGTAGACGATGAGAGAATCATAAGACGAACGGGATAACCCTTGTTAA
>JBJFDC010000016.1:0-17139 GCA_051889215.1 Christensenellales bacterium | reverse complement strand
TGCAAGCATTTTTTCGCCTTCTTCTCCGATTAATATTTTTGTTCTTTGATTTTGCATATCACTCCTACAAAACATATTTTGTGAGATCAAATTTTTTCTTTGCATCTTTCAATGTGTTTTGGACAAAGTTTTTGTCGATAACAACTTCAAGCATTGGGTGAAGACCATTGGCATTATAGGAAACATCTTCCAAAACTTTTTCCATAACAGCATGAAGACGTCTTGCACCAATATTTTCACTTGTTTCATTTTCTTGTTCGCTGATTTCAGCAATTTCAGTCAGTGCGTCATTTGTGAAATTGATGTCTATGTTGTCAACTTTCAAAAGTTCTTTATATTGCAATGTGATTGCATTTTTTGGCAATGTCAATATTTTTATGAAGTCGTCTTTTGTCAAATTGTCAAGCTCAACTTTGATTGGAAAACGTCCCTGAAGTTCAGGAATCATGTCTTCAATTTTTGAAACATGAAATGCCCCAGCGGCAATAAATAGTATATAATCTGTTTTGATTGTGCCATATTTTGTGTTAACTGTGCAGCCCTCAACAATTGGGAGAATGTCGCGTTGAACACCTTCACGAGAAACATTTGGACCATTTGATTGACCCTTGTCCAAGATTTTGTCCATTTCGTCGATAAAAATTATGCCGCTTTCTTCTGCACGTCTTATTGCTTCGGTGTTGACTTTGTCATTGTCAATCAATTTGTCGCATTCAATTTCAATGAGTGTTTTTCGTGCATTTTTCACACTCATCTTTTTTCTTCTCTTGCTTTTTGGGAATATGCTTTCAAACATTCCGCCAATATTGATTTCAGCAATCGCCCCGTCCATTATTCCCATTGGTTTTGGACTTTCTTCGATGTCGAGTTCAATGATAAAATCTTCATATTTTCCGTTGTTGTAATCCAAGGTTATTGCATTTTTTAGTTCTGTCAAATCTCCTTCTGTTGCAGTTGCCTTTTTTGCAGCAAAAATTGCATCAATAATTGTTTTATCAACTGATGCTTTTGCTTTTTCTTTTACGAGTTCTGTCATCTCGTCTTTCACCATTCTGATTGAGACATCGACGAGGTCTCTTATCATGCTTTCAACATCGCGACCGACATAACCAACTTCGGTGTATTTTGTTGCTTCAACCTTGATGAAAGGTGCTTTGATGAGTCTTGCAAGTCGTCTTGCAATTTCTGTTTTTCCAACGCCTGTTGGACCTTTCATGATAATGTTTTTTGGAGTTATTTCTTCGCGAAGTTCAGGTGTTAGTTTGCTTCTGCGATAACGATTTCGAATTGCAATGGCGACCGCTTTTTTTGCGTTTGTTTGGCCGATGATATATTTGTCAAGTTCTTCAACGATTTGTTTTGGTGATAGTTCCATTTCCATAAAGTCCCTCCTACATCTCAATCACTGTTATATTGTGGTTGGTAAAAACGCAGATTTCGCCAGCAATATAAAGCGCTTTTTCAGCAATTTCTTTTGCGCCAAGGTTTGTGTTGTCAATCAATGCTTTGGCAGCAGCAAGAGCATAGTTTCCGCCACTTCCGATTGCACAAACCCCGTCTTGTGGTTCAATGACTTCTCCAGTTCCTGTGAGAATTAAAATCTTTTCTTTGTCGCAAACAATCATCATGGCTTCAAGTTTGCGAAGAACCTTGTCGCTTCTCCAAAGTTGGGCAAGTTCGACAGCACTACGCATGAGATTTCCAGAAAATTTGTTTAGCATTTCTTCAAAGCGTTCTGAAAGTGAAAATGCATCGGCGACACTTCCAGCAAATCCAATGGCGACCTTGTCATTATATATTTTTCTCACTTTGACAGCGTTATTTTTGAAAATAACTGAATTTGACATTGTCACTTGCCCGTCGCCTGCAATGGCAATTTTCCCGTCGCGCATAACAGCGCATATTGTTGTTCCTTTAAGATTTTCCATGTTTACTCCTTAAATATTTTTTCCATTTCTCGCATTGAAATGTCATACATAATTTTTCTTGCCTTTGCTTTGTCTCTTGGCAATTGTCTGTTGCAAGCAACAACACCAAAATTGGCATTCATCGGCTGAAAATTATTTCCTTCATAATTAGTTATATAATTAATTATTCCTCCAAGGCAAGTGGTTTGCGGAAGTTTGAGCAAATTTTCACATTTAATATATTTTAATATATTAATTGCTGCCAAAAGTCCACTTGCAATGCTCTCAACATAACCCTCAACTCCAGAAAGTTGTCCGCCAATAAAGACATTTGGAGCATTCTTGATTTGAAGATATTGGTTGAGAACAAGCGGTGCCAAAACATATGAATTTCTGTGCATGACGCCATATTGCAAAAATTCCGCATTCTTCAGGGCGGGAATAAGCCCAAACACACGCTTTTGTTCACCAAATTTGAGATTTGTTTGAAATCCAACCATATTGAGCATTGAGCCCTCGCGATTTTCTTTTCGAAGTTGCAAAACAGCATATGCACGTTTTCCCGTTCGCGGGTCAACAAGCCCAACAGGTTTCAATGGTCCATAACGCAAAGAATCTGCCCCTCGTTTCGCCATGACTTCAATTGGCATGCAGCTTTCAAAGACTTTGCCCTCTTTTTCAAATTCTTTGAGTTCGATTGTTTCTGCGTGAATCAATGCATCATAAAACGTTTCATATTCTTCTTTGTTCATTGGGCAATTCAGATAATCCCCGTCTGTTTCGCCCTTGTCATAGCGATTGCCCCAAAAAGCATAGTTCATATCAATGGAATCAGTTGCAATAATTGGTGCTTTTGCATCAAAAAAGAAAGAGGATTTAACTCCAGATATTCTTTCGATTTCTGACATGAGTTCTTTTGAAGTCAGAGGACCAGTCGCAATGATTGTTGGTTGTGACACATCAATTTTTGTCACATTTTCTTGAATTATATTGATATTTTTGTCGGCCCTAATTAGTTCTGTCACGCGAGAAGAAAATTTTTCTCTGTCAACTGCAAGTGCCCCTCCAGCATCAACTGCGTTTTCTTTTGCAATTTCAAGAAGACGAGAACCCATGATTTCTAGTTCGCCTTTGAGCATTCCACTGGCGGTTGTTGGCAGTTTGCTTTTTAGTGAATTTGAACAAACAATTTCAGCAAAGCAGTCGTTTTTGTGTGCGGGAGTTTTTTGTTTTGGTTTCATATCAAAGAGATTAACTTTGACGCCATTTGCGGACAAATAAAGACTGGCCTCGCTTCCCGCAAGACCTGCCCCAACAACATTTACAACAATTTCTCTATTCAACATAATCACACTCAGAATTTGAGCATTTGACCTTGTCTCCCGCTCCGAACACCAAATAACTCTTGCATTTTGGACATTGCTTTCCAGTTGGTCGGTCCCAAGAAACAAAATCACAATTTGGATATCCTGAACAAGCATAGAATATTTTTCCGCGTTTGCTTTTTCTTGTCACAACATCTTTGCCGCATTTTGGACAAGTTCCAACGACTTTGGAATAGTTTTTCTTTTCTGGCTCAATTTTTTTCATATTATTGCATTTTGGAAAGTTTGAGCAGCCCAAAAATTTGCCATATTTTCCTTCGCGAACAACCATTTTTGCACCACACTTGTCGCAAACTATATCTGTTTCTTGTGGTGGAACTTTGATTTTTACGGCCGTGACATCTGCCTTTTTCAAAATTGGAGCAAAGA
The DNA here is from genome assembly GCA_051889215.1 of Christensenellales bacterium. Lineage (GTDB taxonomy): Bacteria > Bacillota > Clostridia > Christensenellales > UBA1242 > UMGS1470. The sequence continues at coordinate 13,478 of JBJFDC010000016.1, read as the reverse complement.
AATTCCAAAAAGTTTCAATAAGTTCTTGCCACTTTTCAGTTCCCTCGGCAATGTTATCCAACTGATTTTCCATGTGTGCGGTGAAAGCAATATTCATAATCGGTTTGAAATTTTTTTCAAGATAATCTGTCACGCAACAACCAAGTTCTGTTGGAACAAAGAATTTTCCTTCTCTGTTGACATATTCGCGCGAAACTAGGATTGCGATTGTTGGTGCATATGTTGCAGGACGTCCAATTCCTTTTTCTTCCATAGCTTTGACAAGTGTTCCATCATTATATCTTTGTGGTGGCTTGGTGAATTTTTGTTCTGTTTTTATTTCTTTGAGTTCAAGTTTGTCACCTTGATTTAGTGGCGGAATTTTTGAAAACTCTTCTTTTTCATCTTCGACAAGTGCAGTTTTGTAGCAAGCAGTAAACCCAGCAAATGCAAGTGTTTTCCCTGTTGCTCGAAATTGATAATTTGAACAGTTGATGTCAACAACAACATTATGATAAACCGCTTCTGACATTTGTGATGCCAAAAATCTGTCGTAAATCAGTTTGTAGAGTTTGTATGCATCGGGCGTCAAAGACTCTTTAACTGCTTCAGGGGTGCGGTTGAGATTGATTGGTCTGATTGCTTCATGGGCATCTTGAGCATTCTTTTTTGACTCATATTTTGGAATGCGATTTGGAACATAATCTTTTCCAAATTTGTTTTCAATAAAAGTTCTCGCCTTTTGGCTCGCTTCCTCCGACACGCGAACAGAGTCAGTTCTTATGTATGTGATGAGCGCGACTTTGCCCTCGCCTTTTAGTTCAACACCTTCATAGAGAACTTGAGCAAGTTTGCTCGTTTTTGATGTGTCAAATCCAAGTTTGCTCGATGCATCTTGTTGCATTGTGCTGGTTGTGAAAGGTGCGTTTGGTTTTGATTTTGTTGTTGTCTTTTTGATGCTTTCAACAACATAATCTTTGCCATTTATGTCAGCAAGAATTTGTTCAACTTCTTCTTTACTTTTTGGTTTGATTTTCTTGTTGTCACGAGTTGTGAGATTTGCTTTGAAATTGAGTTTGTCGCCAGATTTATTCAAAATTGACGACACAATCCAATATTCTTCTGGCACGAAGTTTTGAATTTCTCTTTCTCTCTCAACAACGAGTTTGAGCGCAACAGATTGAACGCGACCTGCAGAAAGTTTTGGCTTGATTTTTTTGCAGATGATTGGTGAAACTTTATAACCGACAATTCGGTCGAGAACACGGCGCGCTTGCTGTGCATCAACGAGTTGCATATTGATTTCTCTTGGATGTTGAACAGCGTTTTTAACAACATTTTCAGAAATTTCATTAAACTCAATTCTGCATTTTGAGTTTGGGTCAAGTCCCAAAATGTTTGCAATATGCCATGAAATTGCCTCACCTTCACGATCGGGGTCGGTTGCCAGATATACGCATTCTGCTTTTTTTGCTTTTGTTTGAAGTTCGCTAATAACATCTTTTTTGTCAGGCATAACCTCATATTTTGGTTCAAAATTGTTATTAAAATCAATTGCCATTTCTTTTGCTGGCAAGTCTCTTATATGACCTTTGGTTGCAACAACGTCATAGCCGCTGCCCAAATATTTTTTTAATGTATCTCTTTTTCCTGGTCCTTCAATGACTACTAATTTCATTCATACCTCTTTGTTTATAGCGAGAATTTATTTCCCGGCAACTTTTTGATTATCCCACTAATTTGCATTGATGTCAAACAACTATTTAGAGTTTTTGTGTCAAGGTTTGTTTTTTCTTGCAAAGTTTCAAAGTCTGTTTCTCCATCTTCAAGCATGCCACGAATGAGCATTTGGTCAAGTGAGAGTTGTGGCGCTTTTGGCATTTTTATTGGATTTTGTTCAATTTCGTAGTAATCCAAAATATCCTTTGCTTCAGTCACACAAACAACATGTTGACTCTTTATCATGTTGTTTGTGCCTTCGCTCATTGGACTGTTGACATTGCCTGGAATGGCAAAAACATCGCGACCTGCCTCAAGCGCATAGTTTTTTGTGTGAAGTGCACCACTGGTTTTTCCGGCTTCAGGGATTAAAACACATCTGCATAGTCCTGCAATGATGCGATTTCTTTTTATGAAATCATAGTTTTTTGCATTGTGATTTGGTGGATATTCACTCAACAAAAGTCCGTTTTCAACAATCTTTTTTGAAAGTTCCATATTGGAAGCGGGATAAATATGATTGAATCCTCCACCCAACACTGCAATTGTTGGTTCACCATTTTCAAGCGCAGTTCTGTGGGCAATTGAATCAATTCCGTCCGCCATTCCACTAATCAACAAAAAGTTTTTGCAAAGTGATTTGCAAAATTTTTCGGTTATGTCCCTTCCATAGAATGTTGGTCTGCGTGTTCCAACGACTGCAAGACCATTATTTTTTTCAAGTAGTTCCAAATTCCCCTTGCAAAACAAAATGAAAGGCGGACAATCAATTTCAAGCAATCTTTTTGGATAGTTGCTTGAAGCTTGTGTGACAACTTTTATATCCATGTTGTTGAGATTGTTTGTGTATGATTGCAAATAGTTTTCATCTCGCGCAAACATCATTTTGTTGTAGTTTTGTGTTCCGCCAACAATTTCTTGAACAAGTTCGGCTTTGCTTTCAAGTTTGTCAAATATGTCTTCGACGTTGTCAAAGATGTCAACAAGTTTTTTAACCCTGTCGTAGTGAAGAAAAACAAACGATGAAAGCCATAAATATGTTTTTTCTGCTTTATTCATTTCAAATCCAATATTTCCTATCCAAATTTCTATATCCAATCGCTTCAGCCAAGTGCATGACCTCAATGTCCTTTTTTCCGTCAAGGTCGGCAATTGTTCTTGCGACCCTCAAGATTCTGTCATGTGCCCGAGCGCTGAGTTTTAGGTTTTCAAATGCCATTTTTAGGAGTTGTTCGCCGTCCTCATCAAGTTTGCAAAACTTCTTGGTCTGATTGACATTCATCTTTGCATTGCAAAAGTTTTGCGCATTCTTAAATCTTTCGTGCTGAATTCGTCTTGCAAAATCAACTCGCTTTTTGATGTCGGCACTATACTCTCCTTCTGACTTGTCAGTGAGTTCATCATAGGTTATGTTGTCGACCTCAATATGCATATCAATGCGGTCCATCAAAGGCCCGGATAGTTTGTTAAGATATTTTTGAATTTGACTTGGAGTGCAACGACATGTGTTGTCTTTGCTCCCATAGTTTCCGCAAGGACAAGGATTCATGCTCGCGATGAGAGTGAACGATGCGGGATAAACAACTGTCTGATTGATTCTTGAAACTGTTATCTCGCCATCTTCAAGCGGCTGACGCAAACTCTCGAGAGTTTGTCTTGAATATTCAGGTGCTTCGTCCAAAAACAACACTCCGTTGTGTGCAAGACTAATCTCTCCGGGTTTTGCGTTTTTGTTTCCGCCAGTGAGTGCCACGGTTGATGCGGTGTGATGCGGCGAACGGAAAGGACGGGAAAAAACAAGACCTTGTTTTGAATCGAGAATGCCAGCAACCGAATGAATTTTTGTCACCTCAAGCGCTTCTTCAAATGTCATTTCTGGAAGTATTGAAGGAAAGCACTTTGCCAGCAATGTTTTTCCGCTTCCGGGTGGTCCAATCATCAAGACATTATGTCCACCTGCCGCAGCAATTTCGAGTGCTCTTTTCGCACTCGACTGCCCTTTTACACACGCAAAATCCAAAGGATATTCAACTTTTTTTTGTTCTTGCTCAAAATTTGCAACTTCAAGCGGTTTTCGAATTTCAATGCCTTCCAAAAAATCAACCACATCGCGAAGATTATTCATTGGATACACTTCAATCCCAGAAATAAAACTTGCCTCTTTTGAGTTTGCTTCCGGAATAATAAACTTTTTGTAGCCATCACTTCTTGCTGAAATCAAAATTGGCAAAACACCATTCACTTTCCTCAAACTTCCGTCAAGTGAGAGTTCGCCCAAAAACACATATCCTTTTGCCTTATCTTTTTGGATTTGTTTGCTTGCAAGAAGCAACCCAACGGCGATTGGCAAATCAAAACTCGACCCCTCTTTTTTTTGATCGGCAGGAGCAAGGTTGATTGTTGCTTTGTCGTCAGGATATTTGTAGCCGCTGTTCTTTATTGCGGATTTCACTCTTTCTTTTGCTTCTTTGACCGATGTGTCGCCGAGTCCGACGATGTCAATGCCAGGAAGACCGTTATGTAGGTCGGTTTCAACAAACACTTCAAACCCATCAATTCCAGAAAGTCCATATGAAATAACTTTTGAAAGCATATTCACCTCTGATTTTCATTATATTAAAATTTGCACAATTTAACAAACAAAAACGGCAATTAATTCACTGCCGCAACTTTATCGATGCTTTTGTTTGAGATAAATAATTATTTTATAAAAAAACCTCAGTTTTTGCTGAGGATTTTTATTAGTCTCTGTCAGATTTGATTTTCGCTGCTTTGCCAGTGAGTTCTCTAACATAATAGAGTTTTGCACGTCTTGGTTTTCCAACTCTAACCACTTCAACGTGGTCAATGATTGGTGAATGAACAGGGAATGTTCTTTCAACGCCAACACCGTATGAAATGCGACGAACTGTGAATGTTTCGCGAACGCTGCCGTTTCTCTTTGCGATAACAACACCTTCATATGCTTGAATTCTTTGCTTGTCGCCTTCTTTGATTTTAACAAAAACTCTAACAGTATCTCCAACATTAATTTTTGGAGCGTTTGGATTTAAGTTTTCTTTCTCAATGATGTCAACCATATTCATATGACTTTTCCTCCTTATCAATATTAACCTGACGTTCTTATCTGACTAGAAAGCGGACCGTCCGAAGTCACGAATTAAATATATCATAACGCTTTAATGTTTTGCAAGGGTTTTTCAAAAATAATTTTGTCAAAATGCATTTTTTATTAGTGTAATTTCGTCATCAATAATTTCCATCACATCAAAACGATAGTGTTCATATTTTTTTGGGCTATTTTTTATATAAAATGAAGCAACTAGGCGGATTTTATTCTGCTTTTTGCTCGTCACTGCCTCGCGAGGCAATCCAAACTTTTCACTTGTCCTTGTCTTGACTTCACAAAATACGAGTGTTGAACCATCAAGATATATCAAATCAATTTCGCCAGCAAAATTTCGATAATTTGTTTCAATAATTTCAAACCCTTGATTTTGAGCAAAATGATACGCTTTTGCTTCGCCAATTTTTCCTGTAATGATGTGTTTCATATCAACTCACAAAATGTTTTATAAATGTTTTTCGATGCATGTCTGATGGTCCAAACTTTTTTAAAAGTTCAATGTGTTCTTTTGTTCCATATCCTTTGTGTTTTGCAAAATGATACTCGGGATAGAACTCGTCATATTTTTCCATGAGTCTGTCACGACTGACTTTTGCTAGTATCGAAGCGGCAGCAATTAAATAACTTTTTGCATCGCCATGAACAATTGGCAAATATGGACAATCCACGTCGAGCCCTGAAACCGCATCAACAAGCAACATATCAATCGGAACTGAAATATGTTCAACCGCCCTTTTCATTCCAAGTTTTGTCGCTTGCAAAATGTTTATTTTGTCAATGGTTTTTTCGTCGACAAACTCGATGGAATATGAGAGTGCTTTTTCTTTTATTTTTTCAAACAATTCCTCTCGTTTTTTCTCTGTTAGTTTCTTGCTGTCGTTGATGCCTTCAATGATATCTTCTTCTCCAAGCGGCATAACAACGCACGCAACACAAACGGGCCCCGCCAAGGGTCCTCGTCCCGCTTCGTCCATTCCTGCAATAAAATTGCAGCCATCATCTTGCGCTTTTCTTTCGTATTCGAACATATTAAATCCTTTCGAGTGTAATTTTTCCAAGTCGTGTTTTTCTGAAATCGTCAACAATCATTTTTGCTGTGCGCTCATAATCGATTTCGCCGCCTTTTAACATGAATTTTTTTGCCGATGCAATATCTTCATAAATTTCCAAAGCGGTTTTGTTCTGTGTTTGAATGTTATAGCGCAAACTCAATGCATTTGGATATAGTTTTTGCAATTTTTCAATCAAAACGAGTGCAAGTTCACCAACATCAAACACCTCGTCCTTGATTGAGCCAACGAGTGCCAAATCTTCGCCTTGCCACTCATCTGAAAAACTTGGCCAAAGTGTTCCGGGGGTGTCAAGAACTTCAAAAGTTGGAGTGACTCTAACCCATTGTTTGCCTTTTGTGACGCCAGGTTTGTTGCCTGTGACAGCACGTCCCACACCGCATAAGTTGTTCACAAGTGTGCTTTTGCCGGAGTTTGGAACACCCAAAACCATGCAACGAAGAATTGCATTCAGTCCTTTTGTTTTGTATTTTTCAATTTTTGGTGCGCAAAGTGTTTTTGCGGCTGCATCAATTTTTGAAATTATCCCACTTTGAGTGCAATTAAGTGCCAAGCAAATAGAGTTTTTGTTCGTAAAATAACTCTTGAACTCATCTGTAATTTTTTCATCAGCAAGGTCAATTTTGTTGAGAATATAAATTATTGGCTTGTTGCCAATCAGTTCTTGGAATTTTGGATTAACCGAACTTTTTGGAGCACGAGCATCAAGAACATATATAACAAAATCAATGGTCTTGATTTCTTGTTCCATTGTTCGAAGTGCTTTTGTCATGTGACCTGGGAACCAATTAATTTTCATTTTCACCTCCCAAAAGGTCTGGGCGGAGCTTTTTTGTTAGTTCCATCGACTGCGCTTTTCTCCATTTGTCGATTTCACCATGATTTCCGCTGGTTAAAACATCAGGCACTTTCAAGCCCATAAATTCTTGAGGTTTGGTGTATTGAGGATATTCAAGCAATCCTTCTCCCGAAAAACTTTCGCTATCAAGTGACTCTGAACTGATAACTCCATCACAAAGTCTTGCAATGCTATCAACCATCGCCATGGCGGGAATTTCACCACCCGTGAGAACAAAGTCTCCAATCGATATTTCTTCGTCAACACAAAGGTCGACAACTCTTTGGTCAACACCTTCATAATGCCCACACAAAATGACAAGATGTTCAAGTTTTGAAAACTCTTGTGCAACATTTTGTGTGAATGTTCTGCCACGAGGACTTGTGAAAATAACACGGGATTTTTCGGTTTTAACCGACATAATTGCATCATAAATTGGCTGTGGCGTCATAACCATTCCCGCGCCACCGCCATATGGAGTGTCATCACATTTTTTGTGCTTGTCGAGTGTGAAATCTCTTATATTGACAATGTTAATTTCAATTTTTCCATTTTGCTGTGCACGACCCAAAATGCTTGTTTGAAGAGCAGAAAACATTTCTGGGAAAAGCGTTAAAATATCAATTCTCATATTTTCATCTCCTCATATATTTTTTTGTCAACATATATAACGCCATCACTCAAGTTTATATCCAAAAAAACCGCTTTCAAAAATGGCAATTGGTATTTTCTTCCATCAGTCGACAAAACATTGATGACATCTGCACTTCCATATTGGTCAATGTCAATAATTTTTCCGACACATTGATTTGTTCCACTAAAAACGACATCAAGTCCAATAAGGTCTTCAAGAAGATATGAATCTTCGTCGAGTTTTCCAAAATCTTCCCGAGAAACATACAAGTCTTTGTTGCGCAAAGTTTCAGCATCATTGCGCGTTTTTATATTTTTAAAAGTGACATACGCATAACCAAATCTGACGTCAATCTTTTCAACCTCAAAGAGCGATTTTTCTTTGCCAACGAAAAAGTGCTCAAAAGAAGAAAATCTTTCGAGTTTATCCAAAATTGGTTTGACTTTTACCTCACCCTTGATTCCTTGAGGTTTGAGTATTTTTCCGACAAGAATTTGATTTTTCATATTCACCTGCAATTTGAAAAAAAGGGTCAACTTTCGCTGACCCACAAAAATTACTCTTTTGTTTCGCTCCCAATCTTGACGGCATATTTTTTGCCTGTTCCATTTGAAGCAGAACGAACTATTGCACGAATGCTTTGTGCAATTCTTCCATTTTTGCCTATAACTTTTCCGAGTTCATCTTCGTTGACGAGAACTTGAATAACAGTTATTTCACCGTCTTCATATGATGAGACTTTGACTTCATCAGGAGTTTGAACAAGATTTTTTACAATGTATTCAACAATCTCTTCCATTTTTGCTCCTTATTTTCTGTTTTCAAGTGCGCCAGCTTTAACAAGTAATGCTCTTGCTGTGTCAGTTGGTTGTGCGCCATTAGCAATCCATGTTTTTGCTTTTTCGACATCAATTTTGATTTCAGCTGGATCAGTGAGTGGATTGTATGTGCCAATATTGTCAATAAACTTGCCATCACGTGGTGAACGAGAATCAGCAACAACAACTCTATAGAATGGTGCCTTTTTGTCTCCAAGTCTTGTTAATCTAATTTTTACTGCCATGTTTTTCTCCTTTTTTAGTATATATTTTTACACTTTCGTGAAAAAACCAATTAAAATAGCCCTCTCAACCCGCGTTTGTTTTTGAGTTGCTTCATCATTTCTTTGCTTTGTTCAAATTGCTTTAGTAGCGCGTTGACGTCTTGAATTGTCGTTCCGCTTCCCGCTGCAATTCTCTTGCGGTTGCCATATTTGATTTGGTCCGGATTTCTTCTTTCATATGGTGTCATTGATTGAATGATTGCCTTGTTCTTTTTTAGTTGACTCTCATCAATATCAACACCCTTGAGTTTTGAACCAAGTCCCGGAATCATCTCAATCACATCTTTGAGACTGCCCATTTTTTTGAGGTTTTCAAGTTGAGCCAAATAATCCTCAAAATCAAATGAATTTTCGCGAAATTTCTTTTCAAGTTTGAGCGCTTCTTCTTCGCTTACTGCGTTTTGTGCTTTCTCGATGAGAGTCAACACGTCTCCCATGCCGAGAATACGCGATGCAATTCTGTCTGGATAAAAAGGTTCAAGGTCGCCAATTTTTTCTCCAATTCCACAAAACTTGATTGGTTTTGATGTGATGGCTTTGATTGAAAGTGCCGCACCACCTCTCGTGTCTCCATCGAGTTTTGTGATGACGACTCCAGAGATGTCAAGTCGGTCGTTAAACGACTTTGCGACATTTACAGCGTCTTGACCAGTCATTGCATCAACGACAAGCAAAATTTCTGTTGGCTGAACAGTTTTTTTGATGTTGTCCAATTCTTCCATCAATTCTTCATTGATATGAAGTCGTCCTGCCGTGTCAATAATAACTGTGTCAAAGCCCTGTTTGATTGCAAATTCAATTGCCTCTTTTGATGTTTTGACAGGATTTTGTGTTCCGCGTTCAAATACATCTGCATTTGCCTGCTTTCCGACAACTTTGAGTTGCTCAATCGCTGCTGGACGATAGATGTCGCAAGCGACAAGCAAAGGTCTTTTTCCACTCTTTTTGAGGTGTGCGGCAAGTTTTGCGCACATTGTCGTCTTTCCAGCGCCTTGAAGTCCACACATCATTATTATTGTTGGTGGTTTTGGAGAGACTTGAAGTTTTTGATTTGGGCTCGACATCAGTGCAACAAGTTCTTCATTGACAATTTTTATGACCTGCTGACTTGGTGTCAGACTTTGAAGAACTTCGTCTCCGAGTGCTTTTTCTGAAACTTTGCTACAGAACTCTTTGGCAACCATATAGTTGACATCTGCTTCAAGCAATGCAACACGAACTTCGCGCATCGCCTCTTTGATTTCAAGCGCTGTCAATTTTCCGCGATTGGCAAGTTTGCTAAAAACATGATTGAGTTTTTCGCTAAGACCAGAAAATAGTGCCATTAAATCTCCTTGATTTGATTTTCAATTTCCTCAACAAAATGATGTTTTGAAATTTGATTTGATTTGAATTTTTCAACAAGCGCTTGCAAGTTTTCAACTTTTTCAACCAGTTTGAATTTTTCTTCAAATTCAAAAAGTTTTTCTTCACTTTTCTTGATTGAGTCAAGAACTGCTTGTCTTGAGATTGAAAGATTTTCAGCGATTTCACTCAAAGTTTTGTCTTCAAAATAATATTCAGTCATAACGAGTTTTTGGTTTTCGCTAAGAACTTCGCAATATTCATCATACAATCGTGAAATTTTTAAATTTTTCTCCAAACTCATATCAAATCCTGTAAAGCAAATTAACTTTACAAGCAAACTTTATCATATCAATATGTGTTTGTCAACAGTTTTTATATAAGTTTTAGGATAATCAAGTTTGTTTTTCCAAATTCGGTTTGTTTTATTTTCAAATAATCACCCTTGATTTCAACAAAATTATCCAACTCTTTGATTTCATCTTTCTTTTCTTCAAGCAAGTCTTTGCCAAACATGAGTTTGTATTTCTTTAGATTTATTCCATCTCTCGTTCTCAATGCGAGCATGACATATTCTTCTCGTTTTTCTTGTTCAGTCACCGTGTGAGCTTTTTGATAATTCTTTTGAGAAAGATATGTTTTGAAATTGCTCGTGTTTGCAATTCTCTTGCCAAAAACAAAAGAATGAGCAGCAAGTCCAAATCCCAAATATTCTCCCATACTCCAGTAAACTTGATTATGTTTGCACTCATACCCTGATTTGGAAAAGTTTGAGATTTCATATCTAACAAATCCCAATTTATCCAAATATTCAACAACGTCATCATATAGTTCGACGCATTCGTCATCACTCATGATGAAATCTTTTTTGTTCTTCATTGCACTAAGCGGAGTGTGTTTTTCAATCATAAGCATATATGTCGAAATATGTGTTATTCCCGCATCAACAAGTTCATCAATTTGAGTCAAAAAATTCTGCTTTGTTTGACTTTGTAGCCCAATCAAAAGGTCTGCATTGATATTGTTGAATCCGACTTTTTTTGCATTTTTAATCGCTTTGAGAGCAATATCTTTGTTGTGTCGTCGATTGAGAAACAAAAGCAAATCTTCGTCCAGTGATTGCACGCCAAAACTAATTCGGTTGAAACCAGCTTTTTTGTATTCACAAAGTTTTTCATATGTCGCAGAATTTGGATTGCATTCAATGGAAATTTCAGCATCGTTTGATAGATTGAAATTTTGTTTTATGGTCTCCAATGTTTTTTTGATGTATGACGAATCAACAACACTTGGTGTTCCACCACCAAAAAATACCGTCTGCACAATGTCATTTCTATGCTTTTTTGATTTTGTTTTTATTTCGCTGTTCAGCACTTCAAAATACTCATGAATTTGCTCATTTTTTGGCACGAAAGAAGAAAATGCACAATAGATGCATTTGCTTTCGCAAAATGGAATATGAACATATATTGAAATGTTAGTCATCGTTATCAAGTTTGAGAATGGACATAAATGCTTCGCTTGGAAGTTCAACCGATCCCACTTTTCGCATTCTCTTTTTGCCTTCTTTCTGCTTTTCGAGAAGTTTGCGTTTTCTTGAAATGTCACCGCCATAACATTTTGCAAGGACATCTTTTCGGAGGGCCTTGACTGTTTCTCTCGCAATAATTTTGTTTCCAATGCATGCTTGAATTGGCACTTCAAAAAGTTGACGAGGAATAACCTCTTTGAGCTTTTCGGCGATTGCTCTGCCACGAGAGTATGCCTTGTCCTTGTGGACGATAAGACTCAATGCATCACACACCTCATTATTGAGCAAAATGTCGAGTTTCACGAGCTCACTTGGCATGAATCCAACAAGTTCATAATCCATGCTTGCATAACCTTTTGTGCGCGATTTGAGAGCGTCAAAAAAGTCATAGACGATTTCGTTCAACGGCAAAGTGTATTTCATTTGAACACGTGTTTTGTCAAGGTATTGCATATCTTTGTATATGCCGCGCTTGTCAGCAATCAAATCCATAATTGCCCCAACATATTCGGGCGGAGTGAATATTGACATGTCAACAATTGGTTCTTCAATTCGGTCAATTTCGCTTTGTGGAGGAAGAAGAGTCGGATTTGATACTTCAAGCATTTCACCATTTGTTTTATAAACATGATAAGAAACCCCCGGTGCCGTGGTGATTATGTCAAGTCCAAATTCGCGTTCAAGTCTTTCGGTGATTATTTCCATGTGCAAAAGACCCAAAAAACCGCATCGAAAGCCAAATCCTAGTGCGACAGAGCTTTCAGGTGCGAAAATCAGCGAGGCATCGTTGAGTTTGAGTTTCTCAAGTGCATCTTTGAGGTCTTGATACTTTGAGCCATCAACCAAGAAAACGCCGCAAAAAACAACTGGCTGGACATTTTTATATCCAGGCAAAGGACTGTCACATGGATTTTGTGCATCGGTGATTGTGTCCCCCACCTTTGTGTCAGAAACATTTTTTATGCTCGCAGCGATATATCCAACTTCTCCTGCAGTCAAATCGTCTTGAACCTTCATTGACGGAGCAAAAACGCCGACTTCAGTCACATCATACACTCTTCCAGTCGTCCACATTTTGATTTTGTCGCCGACCTTGACTTTTCCGTCAACAATTCTAACCATGCTCACGGCGCCTTTAAAATTGTCGTAAAAACTATCAAAAATCAATGCTCGAAGCGGCTTTTGTTCATCACCTTTTGGACATGGAAATTCTGTTATGATTTTTTGCAAAACGCTTTCAATATTAATCCCTTCTTTTGCTGAAATGCAAGGAACGTCATTTGCTGGAAGACCAATGATTTCTTCAATTTCCTTTTTGCAGTTTTCAACATCGGCAGAAGGCAAATCAATCTTGTTTATCACTGGCAAAATTTCAAGGTTGTTTTCGACAGCAAGATAAAGGTTTGCAAGAGTTTGAGCTTGCACGCCTTGAGTTGCGTCAATAATGAGAATTGCCCCTTCACAAGCCGCAAGTGAGCGCGAAACCTCATAGGTGAAATCAACATGCCCCGGTGTGTCAATGAGGTTAAGCAAATATTCTTCACCTTGATATTCATAGAACATTCTGGTCGGAGTGAGTTTGATTGTTATTCCCCTTTCTTTTTCAATGTCCATGCTGTCCAAAAGTTGACTTGTCATGTCCCTCTTTGCGACAGTGTTGGTTTTTTCAATCAAACGATCGGCAAGTGTGCTCTTGCCGTGGTCAATATGTGCAACAATACAAAAATTTCTAATATGTTTCTGGTCCAATTAATACCTCAAATACTTTGAAATGATAACAAAAAAAGTTTAATATTGCAAATATTTTAAATAATATAATAAATCGTTGGCAAAATTTTAAATTTCATGTTATATTATTTGAAAAAAAGGGGTTGAATATGGATTTATTTCAAACTTGGCTCGTTGAAAAATACATCGCGCATCGAGGACTTCACAACAATAATATTGCAGAAAATTCAATTTCCGCATTTAAAAATGCAGTTGAAAATAACTATGCGATTGAACTTGATGTCCATCAAATTTCTGATGGAACACTGGTTGTATTTCATGATGAAACACTTTCAAGAATGACAGGAAAAGATGGATATCTTCAGAGTTTGACAAAAAAGGATTTAAAAAATTATAAGCTTGCAGG
>JBJFDC010000015.1:0-17607 GCA_051889215.1 Christensenellales bacterium | reverse complement strand
GTTTTTGTCCATTGGAAGAGCAGAAACTGCGACTTCTTTCACTCCGCTTGGGATTGTGATTTCTTCCAAAATTTCACATGCTTTGAAGGCATTTTCGCCAATATAAGTGAGCGTTGAACACAAATTGATTTCAACAACGTTTGTCAAATATTGGAATGCACCATTAGCTGAATCTTCAATTGTTTTTAATCCTTCTGAAAGCGTGACAGATGTCACGTTGCCGAGCGTCGTTACGTTTCCAGCCGTGTTATATTTGAATGATTTTATTCCCTTAACAAATATCACTTCGTTATCATTATTGAGGAGATGACTTGGAACAACAAGTTCTGTTTTGAAACCCGTGTATGCAACGATATAACCTTCATCATCGACAACCCATTCGACATCTTCATGTTGCAATTCACTTGAAGTATAAATTCCAGCAGTTTGATATGTTGAAACAACTTCTGATGCTCCGTCATTATAGTGATACCATGCGGTTCTTCCTGTTGGAGCAAACGAGTTTGCCGACTCCAAATCCCGTGCCAAATTGAGACAAGTGAGTTCACCCAGTCCCATGAGAGAATTTTCAGTCATGCTTTCAAGTCTGCCACCAATTTCAATGGAAGCTAAATTTGAATCAGAGGTTGATCCCAAAATGTTGTTTGAATCACCAGGATATCCAAATGCCTTGATTCCACCTGCAACATAAAGTGACGATGCGTTCGAATAGTTTAATGACCTGATTCCATAAACTTCAACGAGCTCGCCCGAGTCATTGAATGTGATGCTTGGAACAGAAAGGTTTGTTTCTTCGCCAAGATATGCAACAATCCAATATTTCCCATCAATTTCCTCAACTTTCCAGTCTTTTTCATACAATTTGTTGGAATATATTCCTGCATTGAGAATGCTATTGACATTTGAGGAGAAATTATAATACCACCCACCAACTGGTTCATTATATTCAAGAGAAACTTCTTTGCTCAAAACTGAACGAGTTATGACAATTTCGAGATTGCTGTTGTTAATTTCATATCCACCACTTATTGGTGTTTCCAAAATATCTGCAGTGTCACCCATTTTTACGAGAGTGTCAGGGAATGAAAGTGTTGAAACCAAAATGCCAGCAAAGGCACCGCGACCAACTGATTTGACTTTTGAATTTTCCAAATCAATAAATTCTGAAATTGAACCGATTGAATCTTCATATGTGACTGTTTTCCCAGTGAAAGCATAATCTTGAATTTCTTCCAAAGATGTTGAAACTGTGATGATTGACAGTTTTGAGAGCATAAATGCCGCCTCTCCAACAACCGTGACTGACTCTGGCATGACATATTCACCTGTTCTGCCAGCAGGGAAAGATATAATTTTTGTTTGAGCCGCATTAAACAACACACCATCTTTGCTGCTGAAAACTGGGTTGTTTGAGTCAACGTTAATATTTTGAAGACCCAAGTTTCCAGAAAAAGCATATCCGGCAAAATTTGTTGGGAAATGATAGTTTGTCCCGCCGACAATCGTCCCCAAATTAAATCTTATCATTGGTCCAAGGGCGATGTCTGATGAAGTTGAATATGTTATATCCTCAAAAGTTTTTGGAAGATTAATTTCAACAAGATTCTCCCCAAACCTTTCATTTGTTATCGTGTCACCGCTCATTCCGAATTTAATCGTCTCACCAAAAGCACCAACCTCCATTGATTTGAGAGCGGATTTTTCAAGTCCAACAATTCTTGTTGCACCAGTGTTCAAAGCCATAAATCCAAGAGTTTTTAGTGTCCTTGGTGCTGAAATCAAAATATCTTTTTTAAGTTCACCATCTTGAACAAAATATCTTTCAGCATAAGTTCCGTCCGGGGTTGTGAGTCTGTTGGTCTTTGCGTTAAATGTATATCCATTGCCCCAGAACATATCTTCACTTGTTTCAACCATTGGAATTGATTGACCCGAGAATGAAAGAGTGTTTGTTTTGCCATCAAAACTCCAATCAACTCGAACTTCTGCGTCATTAACGAGATATTTGCCGTCTGAATATACATATGTCAAGCCATTGTTTTCAATCGCATAACTCAAAGCATACATTTCAATTTCTTCAACAACTGTGTGAGAAAGGTTTATGCTTTTCAGTGCATTTTGATGAGCAAATGCATTTGCGCCAAGATTGGTTAATGTTGTTGGAAGACCGCGATCAACGCGATATAAACTCATGCAATCATAAATTGCATTTTGAGTGAGATTGAGTATTGCTGAAATGTCTGATTGAACTTCAAATTTGACAAAAATGTATTCATAATTTCCACTGCCAGAATGAACTTCACTGTCAAAAGTCATATATCCGGAACCCGAAGAAAGTTGAACTTGCAAAGGTGAAACAGCGGTTGAAGACTTGACCATTGCCTCAAAAACATAAACACCTTTTGTGAGTCCAATTGTTGTCGTTGCCTTTGATGCTCCACTAGGCGAGTATGACAACGCTTTTGGTCCGGCATACGCAGTTGATGACAAGCTCAAAGTTCCGCCATTTGCATTGAGTTGTGATGGAACTGTGCTATCAAAAGCCCCATCAAAAGCAAGCAGATTAATTTTGTCTTCTGAACCAACTTTTGTCACACCATTGCCTTCACAAACGATAGGTCCCAAAGCATTTAATGATCCTTCTGAGCCGACGCCATTATTTTTGTCACCTTTGTCACCAATTCTTGTTATTCCTTCAGCAAATGTCAAACTTCTGAAAGCCAAAGAGTTGTTTCCATACTTGGCAACTTTGCCAATCGTGCCCGATTGATAACCAGAGAATGTTCGAAGAGTGATGACAGAATTAATTGGCACGATTTGATAGTATGATGAATAAATAGTCATTGGGTCCGAAGCACTTTCAAGGTCGATTAAAGAGGAGGACAATCTTGATGGGAAATATAGTGCAAATGCCGGAATAAATGCATCAATATTCGAGCCAGATTCACCCATCCAATAAGAATCTGCTCCAAATCCGTCATAAGCAGGTTTTGCCAAAAGGACATTACTTTTTATGGAATAAGTCGAATATCCACCTGCAAGAGAAATTGTTGTGATTTCATCTTGTATATCTTCTTCTCCCAACAACAATCCACTTATCAACTTGTCGTGAGAATGCCATGTCACTTGTTTGATGTCTGAGGTTGTCAATGCTGTTTGCAAATTGCCAAAAAGATTGATGCTTTCAAGTGCATTGCAGCCATCAAGAATATTCCAGTCGTTTTCAGCAAGAGAATATGGAAGAGAAATATAGGTTAAAATGTTGTTTGGCGACCCACCAAAAATGTTGTATGAGCCGTTTCCAACACTCTTTATTCCTTCACGAATCGTGAGTTTTCTTATTTTTGAGTTGTTGAGGTTTTTAACGCCATAAATTTCTATTGTTTGTTCTGTTGCGCGATTCCATATATAGGTTGGAACATCAACGACAACATTTTTGCCAGTGTATGAGGTTATGTAGTTTTTGCCGTCAGATGTTTCATATTGCCACTCGTCTGTTGTGCCGCACAAATAATTGAGGTAAGTTCCCGCTTGAGCGATTGTTGAGAGAGCAATTTGAGAACCATCTTTGTAGTAAACATTTTTTGTTGCCTCCTCAATATTGATTGATGTTGACAAGTCTTTTTTGATTACAATCTTTTCAAGTGAGGAAAGCGTTTCGACACCATTTCCAGTCACATCATAGATTAATACATCTTGTGTAAGCGACGAAATGGTTGAAGGAATTGTCAAAACCTTGAGTTTTGTGAGTCCTGCCAATGAACCCTTGTCCATCGAAAGCAAGCCCTCGTTGAGTTCAAATTCAACAAGACCCGAACCATAGAATGCACCTGTTTCAATCTTTTTGACGACGTCAGGAAGAACAAGTGTTTTCAATTTTATAGTGTCAACAAAAGCATAACTTGTGATTGTGCTGATGTTTGTCTCTTCAAGATTGATTTTTTCAAGAGAAACAAAGCCAACAAACGCATACATTCCAAGTTTGGTCAATGTTGAAGGCAAAACGACTTCTTGGATTGTCTCAACACCCAAATATTTCCCAGGGAATGAAACTTCTGTCGAATTTTCTTTTCCACCAAATCTGGTATATCCCTCTTCGAGAGTTATTTTTGTGATTTGTTGCGTCAAATCGTCTTGATTTAATGCCATGAAATTGCAAATTTCTCGAAGAACTGGAACTTTGTTGATTGAATAATAGTCCATGACATAATGTGGAACAACGATGTCTGATTGAGAGCCATAATAACCATACATATACCAATCTTTTCCATCGGTGTCTAAATCGGTTATGCGCCAAGCATTGTCAATCCCGCCATATCCTGCCGCCGTGACAATGCTATTTCTTTCTGCAGACGTCTTTCCTGCTAGTTGTGCGCTTGTGTCGGCGTCTGGCATATATGCTGAAACTTGGAATGTCGCATATGAACCATAGGTTTGCATGATTGTGACATTCGCATTTCCATAATACCAAGTTGTATCTTTGATTGAAGAAAGTGTATAGGCATTTGTTTGAGAGCCAAAAATTGTGATTACAATATTTTCGGCGCTAATGTTGTCGAGAGCATGGTCATATATTGTTGTGAGAGTTGAAGGCATTGAAATTTTTGAAAGATTTGTGCATTCTCCTCCAAAAATATTACCGCTTGCACTCATTTCTCCAACCTCTTCAATTCCCTCTTCAAATGTGATTGATGTGAGGTCGGTTTTTCCTATTCCACGAACGCCATAAATTTGAACAATCTCCCCTTGTTGTTCATCAAAGAGCTCATGAGGAACAACAAGTTCTGTTGCACCACCAAGATAGCCAGTGATATAGTTCTTTCCATCAATGAGCTCAACGACCCAAAGTCCGATTGTTTGGATTGGAGATGATGAATAGATTCCAGCTTTTTGCATGGTCACAGTCTTTATTGTTTCACTATTGTAATACCAAATTCCATTTCCTGCTCCAGCAATGTTATAAGATGAATTTAATGCGGATTGCAAAACAATTTTGTTCAAATTTGGAGTATCAGACAAGTTATATTCACCAATATCTTTTAGTGTTATTGGGAAATTGAGTTGTGTCAATTCATTATTGCCATAGAATGTGTGTGATTTTAATTCTTTTATTTGAGTGTTTTCAAGGTTGATAACTTCTCGCAAATTATATAAATAACTAAATGCGTATGACCCTATTTCGAATATCGTTGAAGGCAATTCGATTGAAACAATGTTGTTTGCGCCAGAATTTTCCAATCTTTGCGTGATATAACCATAATTAACTCCAAGCACATCAGTCATATAATGAGAAGAACTATTGGTGTCAATTTTTGTTATGCCTTCACTGATTTTCAAGGTTATTTCAACATTGTTATTTGTCTTGTTTGGCATATACAAAGATTTTATTGATGAAATTTCATAAACATCAAATGTTTTGTGATTTATAACAAGTCTTGGAACTTCCAAAGTTTTTGATGAATCAGTATAATCAAGTTTGTATCCTGCAATAAAGTGACTATTTCCGTCCGCCCCAACAATCCATTCATTTGTTGTTGCAACATTTGAAAGAGTCGTGTATATGCCCTTGTTTAGAAGAGTTGTTGTTGTGGTCGATGCAGATTGACCATCGATATATGTCCATGTTTTGCCCGAAGGAAGAGTATATGATGAGTTCACAGCATTCTTAACATTGATGATTTCAAGGTTGTCCATTCCATCAAGTGCACCAGCTGAAAGCGTCAAAGACTCGCACCCAAGTGTGAGCAAATTGATATTTGTGCCTGAAAAAGCATTTGCACCGATTGTTGTCAATGAAGAAGGCAATGTGATTGATGAAAGATTTGTTTTTTCACTCAATGCGCCTGCAAGAATTTCGCTGATTCCCTCGGAGACGACAACTGTTTCAATTTCAACACCATCATTTGTTGTGATTGATTTTATTCCAGAGATTGCTGTTTCAACCCCTTCAATTGTGAGTGAACTTGGAACTGTGAGATTAACCGAATTTCCAGTGTATCCTGTTATATACCATTTGCCATCAATTTGTTCATATGTCCAAATTGTGCTTAAATCTGGCATTTCGCACACATAAGTTCCTGCGATATCAAAATATGAAACAGGTTCAGCACTTCCACCTTCATAATACCATGTGTTGCCGTTTTTGTTGCTGATGTTGGTTGCCGAATATGGTTCATACAAAGCTGCGCCCAAGATTATCTTTTCAAGACTTGTGCAGCCAGAAATTGACCCAATTTTTCTTGCATTGCGAAGATTGAGTTCTTTGATGCTTGTGCAGCCATCAAAAGCCCCATCTTCAATCGTGACAACTGATGCTGGCAAATTTATTTCAGTCAAATTTGAGCAATTTGAAAATGCTCCACTCTCGATTGTTGTTGGTCCATAACCAATGCTGATGGTTTTTGCTTGAGAACCGGCAAAGCAATTTGTTGGAATTTTTGAAAGAGTTTTGGTCGCAGTCATATTTATGCTTATTTGGTTGACTTGCACAAAACTCAAAGCACCATAACCCAAAGTTGATATATCTTTCAGTTCAATTTGTGTGTTTGTTCCTTGAAGCTTTATACCAGCAAGTCCATATCTTCCAACGATATTCAAACTATCTGGCAAAATGAGAGTTGAAAGATTGTTCATATAAACCGAGCTGTCACCTTGAGCCAGCTGCATGAAAGGAGTGTATATTTTTGATGTTTCTTGGTCCATCAAACCCAAAGAAGTGTAGACTTCAGCATATTCGCTATCGTTCAAATCAAGACCCAATGTCTCAATTCCTTCACTGACTGTTATTGATGTAAAATTGAATTTTTTGAGTGCCAACAATCCATAAATTTCATAGATTTTTGAATAATCACTTTCAACAACAAGCACTGGCACTGTGATGGCTTTTGATGAACCCAAATATGCCGTGATATAGTTTTTGCCTTTATATGCTTTCACTTCCCACTCATTTGTTGTTGCAACACTTGAGTATTTGGAATAAATTCCGGCTGTTTGCATTGAAGAGACGACAACACTAGCCCCATCATTTTGATAGAACCACTCGCCATCTGAAATATTAGCCAGATTTTGTTCAGTTGTTATATTACTATTTAATACTATAATCTTTATAGAAGAACAACCTTTAAATACATCAGCGCCAACAGTTTGAGTGCTGCTTGGCAAGACAACACTAACAAGCCCCGAACAATTTTCAAATGCCCCATCTCCAATTGTCGTTATTGAATTTGAGAGTTTGACGTTTTTTAGTCTTGTCATGTTTGCAAAAGCGCCTGCATCAATTGTTGTCAATCCTTCGGAAAGAGTCACATTAACGAGCGCGGCATTCTTGAATGATTTCACACCAACAACATTCACAACGGCACCATTTTGCACGATGGAAGAAGGGACTGTGACAGTTGTGTTTGAGCCCTTGTATGCAATCACCATTCCATTCTCATCAACAACCCATTCCGAGTCGTCAGATCCTGGGAAAATTGTGTATGTGCCAGCTTCCATTGCATATGGAACTTCTTTTCCATTGAGATACCATTTATAAGAATTTATGCCAAATTCCCCTGTGCTTTCATTGAGAACTGACAAACTGAATTGTTGTGACCAATCACCTGGGAGAATAATTGTGTCCAAATTTTCACACATCACAATTAAAATAGGGTCAGACACCGTTGTTCCAGTCAGGGATATTGTTCCAGAATGGATTGTTGCATATGATGGCAAAGAAAGAGTTTTCAATTTTGGCAAGCCATAGAAGATAGGATAGTTATAATCATATGTTCCGCCATCTTGAATATACATAATTGCAGCAAACCCACAATTTATAGTCTGTCCATTGATTGTTTCTTTGTGGTCAAGAATGCAGTTTTCAAATCCGGTGATGCTCTCGAGATTTTCCATCATACCAAACGCCATTGCTCCAACTCCTCGAACACTGGCTGGAATTGCAATTTCTTTGATTGGAGTCATCGAAAAACATCCCGCTCCAATAATCTGAAGGTTTGCTGGAAGTTTTATTTCTTTGAGTGCAGTTTCCTGGAAAACGCCGCCAATTTCGTCAGGTTTGTTATATTTTATGCGATATTCAATTCCATCAATAGTGATTATGTCATCGTAATCAAGCACTGTGTTTGATGGAACCATGAACAAGTCACCAAGTTTGGTGATTTTTGTGTTTTCAAGTCCAACGACCTCGGTCAAGCTGCTGCAACCAGCAAAAGCGCCATTGCTCAGAGAAGACAATGTCGAAGGAAGAGTGATTGATTTGAGTGTCGTCATGTTTTGGAAGCATGGATATTTGACTGACACAGCGCCATTGGTTGTGTTTTTTGCATCAATATTAAATATCGCTTGAATGCCCTCTTCAATAACAACATTTTCAAATCCTGTGAAAGATGGATCGGTGTATTGCTGCAGCGCAACGCCATAAATATAAGTTCTTTCACCAATTTCATTTGTTATGATATATGGGATTGTGACATTTGTGCTTATTCCTCTATATCCAACGATATAGTATTGTCCATTGATATTTTGAACAATCCAATCAGAAACGACTGTGGTGTAGTATCCTTTTTTGTTGAGTTCGTTTACGGCAACAGTGTTGTAATACCAATTTAGTCCTGTTGAATTGAGATTATAAACTGATGCCAAATCTCCTTGAAGAGTGATTGATTTGAGACCTGTTGCATTCTTCAACGCATCAACTTCAATGGTTTGAACACTTGCTGGAATACTCAAATTTGTAAGTGAAGAACAATTCTCAAAAGCAAGCGTCCCAACATTTGTGACTGTTGCAGGAATTGAAACACTAAATAAAGATGAACAGTTTTTGAATGAATTTTGAGGAATGTTTGTTATAATTCCAAGATTTTGAACTGATGACAATCTTGCACAATTTTCAAACGCACCCTCTCCCAAAGTTGAAAGTCTCTGTGAAAGTGAAACTTTTTCAACGCCAGAATCGGCAAACGCTCTTGCTCCAACAGTTTTCACGCTTCCGCTAAAAATTAATTCTTTGAGATTTGTGCATTTTGCAAAAGCTTCTTCACAAACTTCTCCGACTTTGACAACCGAAAGATTGTTTATTGATTGCAAAGCCGAACAAGCATAAAATGCCCTGTCACCAATCACCGCAGTGTTGCTTGGAATGTTGAGTTGTTGCAAAGATACACAGTTTTCAAACATCGAATCAGAAATTTCAATGGCAACAACATCTTTTAAACCATAAACTGCTATTAATGAAACACAATTTCTGAATACTTTTGAGCCAAAGAACGAAACACTTGAAGGAATTTCAATATAACTCAAAGATGCACAATTTTCAAATGTGCTTTCTTCAATATTCCTCAATCCGTCTGGCAAAACAACTTCAAGCAAATTGCTGCAATTTTTGAAAGTTCTTTCAATTCTTGTGACCACGCTTGGCAATGTCACGTTTGTGAGCATTGCGCAATTTTCAAATGTGCCAACGAGTTCTGTTGTTGGAATGTTTTCAAAATTTTTGAGAGTCGAAAGAGAAACGCAGTTTTTGAATGCTCCATCGCCAATTTTATTAATGAATGGGCCAAAAGCAAATTGTTCAATTGATACGCAGTTTTCAAAAGCATATTCACCAATCGAATCAACGACTGTTGACATTGAAAGCCCAGTCAAGCCGTCCAAATTTCTAAATGACCCGTTTCCAATTTTTTTCACGCTTCTTGGAAGAGTGACAAATTTAACTTCCGATGTATCAATTCCAAACATGTTGTTTTCGCCAACGCCTTGAATTGATGTCACATTTTTTGGAACAACAATATAGTCTGTGGCAGTCTGATAATCTGCCGTTGGTGTAAGATAAATTGCGTATAGAACTTTGTTGCCCTCAAGATATGACAAAGGATATTCAACACCGAGGTCAATTCTTATTCCGTTTTGACCTTGTTCATTGTCAAGAGGATTTGTGCTGTAATAATAGAATTCTTTTCCACTTGGTCCGGTTGGCTCAATTTCTGACAAAACAAATTTGGTTTTGTCTTCGTTGAATGTTATTCTTGGTTGAGTGCCAGAGCCGCCATTTATATCAAGGAATATAACTTCTTGAGATATGTCTGCTCGAATCACAACATCGCTTGTTTGTCCACTCAAAATAAATTCTGAAACCGAACCGATGTTTTTGTCGTTGATATAAACGCCATATATGTAGTAGTTTGTGTTTGGGATAACCCTGAATGTCATCGATTGTCCATATCTTATGGTTGTGCTCCCTGGCACGATTGTTCCAATCGGATTTCCCAATTCATCAGTTGGTTGAATAACCGTGACATTATATGTCAATGCATCAAATTCGGCATAGAGAACCAAATCCTCATAAACCGACGACAAATCTTCTTCATCAAGAGTTGCGCCAGTGTAATCCGACTTTGTGTTCCAACCAATAAGATTTTTTCCTGTTTGAGCAGATGGAGTTGGAATTGTCACACCCTTGCCATATGCCACTGTTTGGTTGCCAAGCAACAGTCCATCGGCATCATAGAAATAGAGTTTGCATTGTTGTTTGGTGTTTGCCAGAGTTGTTTCAACAGCATTAAATGCCGAATGTGCCGCCTCAACATTTTTGCTCGAAACTTTTGAAGTTTGAACTGATTGAAGAGTGACATTCAAGTTGAGTTTTTCTCCACCAGCAAACTTTTCATCAACAATATCTTCTGGGACAATGTTCGCTTCTTTTTCAAGCAAATTAAAAACCTCTCCAGAATTTGCCGATGTCAATGCAACGAGTTGATTTGAACTGTCGCAAAGATAATAGTATTCTCCAAATCTTGTCCACTTATATGATTTTCCAAGCACTGGAGTTGCTGCGGTTATTGATTCATAGGCAATTTTTTGTCTTGCATCATTTGCAATTCCGTCGAAGTTTATGCACGCGCGCACATAAACGCCTGAACTCGTGTCTTTTGAGACAACAAAAGAAACAGGTTGAACAAGAATGCTCTTGCCCAACATATCAACAGACACCTGTGATTTAAGCGTGCTGAATGAATCATCTGATAAAACAATAGGTGCAAAATCATTGCTTTGTTCATCTTGGGAATTATCGCGAAAAATCGACAACGAAACGCCAAAAACTGATATAATAAATACAAACGACAAAAACAATATGACCGCTTTTGCCATAGAAAATTTGCTAACCTTTTTCCCCAATCTATTTTCCAATTTGCAAACCTCTGCTAAAATTTATATCATAATTTTAAGTCGCCAAAAACTCGCTGTCAATCATATTTTGACTTTTTTTCGACAATATTATTATATTTATATAATATTTCACACAAATTTCACAAACAAGCATTCTTTTAAAAATTTATGTGCCACAGATTTTTATTGATTTGGCATTTTAAAACATAACTATTGACTTTGACAATGCAAATTTTGTATAATGAACCAACGGAGAAAATATGGATTTATTGGATAAAGCAATGGATAGTTCAAGAGCAAAGAAATTGGATCAAAAACTCGATAAAATTCTTGCACTTGATGCGACATATTCAAAAATGTCAGATGATGAACTGAAACAAAAAAGTGCCGAACTTGTGGCAAGGGCAAAAAATGGAGAAAAAGAAAGCAAACTCATGCCAGAAGCATTTGCACTTGTTCGTGAGGCAACTTGGAGAGTTCTTGGCATGAAACAATACCCTGTTCAACTCAAGGGTGGAATTTCCATCGCGGAAGGCAATCTCGCTGAAATGGCAACAGGCGAAGGAAAAACAATTGTTGTCCCTCTCGTTGCTTATCTTCATGCCCTTTACGGAGAAAACGTGCATGTCGTCACATCAAATGAATATCTTGCAAAACGTGACAGCGAACAAATGTCAAAATTATTTGGATTTTTGGGAATGAGTGTTGGACTGTCAACCTCTCAAATGGACACAAAACAAAAACAAAATGCTTATGCTTGCAATGTCACCTACACAACTGCGACAGAACTTGGATTTGACTATCTTCGCGACAATTCATCAACTTCTGATCAAGACAAAGTCTTGAGGGGTCTGAACAGCATTGTTATTGACGAAGCGGACAATGCTCTCCTTGATGAAGCAAGCACTCCCCTCATTCTTGCAAAACAAGAAGATATCTCAAAGTTTGAAACTGAAGTTTTGCGCTATAGCACAATTGCAATCAATTCACTCGTGGAAGAAACTGATTTCTATGTTGACACCGAGCATAATTGCGTGTCTTTTTCAGAAGAGGGAATTGCAAAACTGGAAAAGTTTTTTCATGTGGAAAACTTGTTTAATGAGGACAACCAAGAACTTTTGACATACTGCAATAATGCGCTTAAAGCAAGAGCGTTGTTCAAAAAAGATATAAATTATGTTGTAAAAGATGGCAAAGTTCAAATTGTTGGTGAAACAACGGGCAGAATTTTGGACGGAAGACACTATTCGCACGGAATCCAACAGGCGATTGAGTCAAAAGAAGGATTAAAAATCAGCCCATATTCGACAACTCAATCGAGCATCAATTTCCAGAACTTTTTCAAACTATATGAAAACATTGGTGGCATGAGTGGAACATGCAAGACAGACCAAGAAGAACTCGAACAAATTTACGGACTACACGTTGACAAAATTGAAACGAACAAACCAATTCGCCGAACAGACGAACATTTCCGTTTTTATCACACGCTTCAGGCAAAAAACGAAGCAATGAAAAAACGTATTCTTGAACTGCATGAGTCTGGCCGCCCAATTTTGATTGGAACAACATCTGTTGAAAACTCGATTGCACTTGCTGAACTTCTCGAAAGCATGGGGCTTGAATTTAATCTTCTCAATGCAATAAATGACGAAGAAGAAAGCAAAATCATTGCTCAAGCCGGAAAGAAAGGTGCAATCACAATCGCAACAAACATGGCTGGACGTGGAACAGATATAAAACTTGGCGGAAACCCAACATTTATGGCAAAAGAAGAAATGCAAAAACTTGGATTTTCTCCTGAACTCATATCTTTTGCCGACTCTCACCTGCAACCTTCAAATGAGGAACAACAAGCCGCAAGAGACAAATTTAACGAAATCAAAAATGCTTTCAAAAAAGAGACAGATGCTGAAAAATTGGAAGTGATGAAACTCGGTGGACTTGCAGTTATTGGAACCGCTCTCAACACTTCGCGCCGCGTTGACAATCAACTTCGAGGCCGTGCTGGACGACAAGGTGAACCGGGTTCAAGCGAAATTTTTGTTGCGTGGGACGATATGCGTCAAAACTTTAACGTTGGAGAAGATTCTGAAGAATATTATTTGGATTTGGTGCGAAAGAGAAAAGTTGATACAAGCAAAGAAATAACCGACCCAAAAATCATAACACAAATCGAAAATATGCAAAAGAGTGCGGAAAGTCAGTTGACCCAAGCAAGAAAATCAAATTATTATATAAACACCCCAGAAAACATGCAAAGAATTGCCATATTTTCTGAAAAAGAAGAAATAATAAAAATCTGCGACGAGTTTGATCCAAACGATGTTGAACTTTCTGACCAAGCTTCAACAAAGTTTGAACAATATTTGTTTGGATTATATCAAGCTGACATATCAAAAATTGTTGACGACTATCAACTCGGAAAAAAATTTGATGATGACTTCAGTCCAACCGAAAATTCAAGCGATGAAGATTACAAGCGTTCGGGAGATTATTTGAGAAATAATCTGAAAAAATATGGATTCAACACATCAAAAATCACAGACCTATATTTGCAAACAACAGAACCGGGCGACATTAAAAATGACATCTTGACTTTGTCCAAAAAAATCTTTAAAAAAGCAATCAACGAAACAAAAGATTACTACCCACATTTAATTGATTTCATCAAAAGCAACATCATTCTCAAAGAATATGATGACGCTTGGCAAAGTCACCTGCATAGACTTGAGCAAGCAAAATTCCAGTTTGACATCGCCCAAATGACAAATCAAAATGCAATCAACGATTTTTGCAAAGATTCATATAATTTCTTCATTCTTCTAAAAGACAAAGTCCGCACAAAAGTTATTGAATCAATAAACAAACAACTTTCCTATTGCGTCACAACAGAACGAGCAATGAAAGAAGAAAAGGCAAAAAAAGAAGTGGCAGAAAAACAATCATCGCAAAAGACGAAAGAACAAGAATAAAAATATTCCGCAAATCAGTTTGCGGATATTTTTTTTATATAAATTTTCTCTGCCCTTTCCACTCTTTGAACATATGTGTTTGTTTCAAAAAAAGGACAGGAAGCAAGTTTTTTGCCATCGTTTGAAAAATCTTGATTTTGAAGCCAATTCACAACATTTCCTTCACCCGAATTATATGCAAAGAGCACAGTTTTTTTGTCGTTAAATTTATTGAATAGATATCTCAAATATTTGCAACCAATTTCGATATTTTTTTGAGGATTGAACAAATCATTACTCTCAAAATTTATGGCATATTTGTTCGCAACAAACCGTGCCGTTCGCGGCATAAGTTGCATGAGTCCCTCTGCTCCGCTTTGCGATTTTGCATTCGGATTAAAACCGCTTTCAGTGTTAATTATTGCAGCGACAAGACTTGCTTGCAACTCGTTTTCTGCCGCAAAAAATCTGATATCATTTTCATATTTCAACGGATATTTTATTTCAAAAAACAAATAAAATAAAATTAATATCAAAATTATTGCAAGTCCGCATGAACAAAGCGATATAACTAATTTTTTTTTCATAATTTATTTTATGATAAATTGATTTAATTTATTTATTTTTTATTTTTTGATATTTATTTTTAATTATTTTATGATATTTTTTTTAAAAAAAAGAGTTGGATAATCAACTCTTCAATTTTGCTATCATTTTTTTGATTGTTTCAAGTGTTTGCTTGTCTTGCGTGCGCTCTATTAACGCAATCAAAACTTCAAGTTGAGCATTCTTTTTTTGAAGCTCTTCCAAGTTCTCTCCTGCCGGCGACATACACTTTCCGCAATCAGAACAAAAATTCACTGGCTCTTTATAAATTTTCCCGCAAATTGGGCATGTGAAGGTTTGATTAAAGAATGTTCTTTTTCTTTCCATCATAACCTCCCCAAAATATTGTCATTTGTTAATTTTTGATCAATTTTTTTCTTTGCAATCTCAATCAACTGTTTGTTTTTGTATTGTTCTTTGTATGCTTCAATTTTGAGAGCAGACTTTATGTCAGGAATGAAATCGCCAACTCTAACTTCAATGTTGTGTGGCTCTTCCATCGACAACATGAACACATCATTATCGCGTGGTGCTTCATTTGGTTTTTTGCCTTTTGGAGTTCGGAGATATTTTGATTGTGGCGAAACATAGAAAACTGTTCCAAAATTGCC
This sequence comes from Christensenellales bacterium, assembly GCA_051889215.1. Lineage (GTDB taxonomy): Bacteria > Bacillota > Clostridia > Christensenellales > UBA1242 > UMGS1470. Next base: position 2,273 of record JBJFDC010000015.1, on the reverse strand, counting down.
AACAGCATTTGCATTTGTGACGAATCTCACGTCAGCATTCAATGTTCCATTGCTTTTTTCTGATGCTCTTATGCTGCCTTGAGTTGTATATGCTTTGTCGTTGTTGTTTGTCTGGAGTCCAATCGTTCCGTAAACCACACTGCCATCTTCTTTTTGTCGGGCAAAATTGACTTTCAAACTTGCGCCCTCATTAATGTAGTGCAAATTGCCCACATCATATTCTGGGTCGGGTTTGAGTTTTGCTCTCTCATAAACTTCTTTCAAAATATTTCGTCCAATGCTTTTATATATGTCGTGTTCTTCAGCGCCCCTCATCAAATATACTTCAGCGCCAGATTTTAGAGCATATTTAACATCTCTTTCAAGTTCTTGCATTCTTTTGTTAAGTCCATAATAAAGAACTTTTTTGCCTTGCTTGTCAGTTATTTCGGCTGACCCGTCTTTGTTTTCAACAAATTTGGCATCACGAAAATCTTTCATTTTCCACTCGGTTCCCAAAAGGTCGCCAGCAAAAATCACAACTGTTTTTGTGCTGTCATTATTTGTTGCAAGTTTTTCTTGAAAAACCTTTCTGTTGTTCAAGACCTGATGATTGCCAACATCATAGTAATGAGCGGACGAAAAGAAAACAATCCTCAAATATTTATGGTCTTTGTCAAGAACAATTTCCTCATCACTTATTTGCTTTGTCTTTTTGTCAAGAAGTTGTTCAACATAATCGGATTTGTTCGCAAAAACAAACTTTTCAACTTCTTCCATTGTTGCATAGTTGACGAGTTGTTTTTGCCATCTCTGATAATCTTCTTGAAGAAGATTTGCTTTGCACCAATATTCAAGAAGCGTTTCGCTCTTTTTTGGATTATAAAAGTTTGTTGCTTGAATGTTTGTCATATCTCCTCCTATATCCCCTCAATCAACGTTGGATAATCTTTGATGACGGGTTGATTGTTGTTCAAATATTTTTCTTCAAGTTCTTTTTTGATTTCATGAGGTTCACGATATAACTCGCTTTCAAGATAGTGTTTTGCAAACATTGTGTAGGCATTTTTATCTTTTTCAAGGATTGGGAAGCGTGCCACGTGCAGAATGTGTGAAAATTCAGTGTCCTTGTTTGTTTTGTATCTTGGATTTGCAACCCAGCAAAGTTCTGTTGCATATGCGTTTGTTGTTGTTGGCCTCATGTTTGACCTTGCTGAAAAGTCGTTCATTCCTTGCATTGGCGGTTCGCAAATTGTGTGGAGTGTTTTTGTTTTGTCCGCGATGTTTTTGCCGTTTTCGTCATAAATTGAGGTGTGGATTGTTGTTGGAATATGCCCATCAATATGCAAGTGTCCAAAATATGACAAGTCAACAATGCTTGGGTCAAACCCCGCTGCCATCATTGCATTTTGCATTTTGCCACGCTCTGACTCGCAAGCAACTGCTGGCTCCATTGTTTTGCTTGAACCATGAGTTGCAAAAATGTTTGTTTCAACATCATATTTTCCATATCTTGAAATAACTTTGAGCAAAGCATTATATTGAACGTATGGAATGTGATTCATCAAGCAGAAATTTTTAACCAATGAAATGTTTGCATCTTTTGTTCTGTTGTTGGTTGAGCCATCATGATTTCCTGCAAGCGCGAACAAAACTTTGTCCATTTGAATGCAATTGTTTAGTTCTTGCATATCCAAGCCATAGCAAAATTGATTGTCGGGGTTGAGTCTTGAAAGTTGTGAATTTGTTTTTCCAAGCGTGTTTGCATTATCAAACATGTCGCCGCCAAAAAAAGTCTTTGCAATTCTGCAATTATAAATGAAATCAAGAACCATTTTGAGGCGCTCATCTTTATAACTCTCGCCACCAATATGCGAGTCAAACAGAGGGACAATCAAGAGTTTGTCGTCATCCCAGAACATTGACATTTTTTTGAGTGTTTCGGGATCATATGCACTTGAACTGCCGACAAAATTATTATGTTCAGTTCGCATGACCTCCTTTGTATCATCAGTCACAACACCATTTTTGTATGTTGAGATAACCGTGCCCGCAAAAAGTGATCTTAAATCAGTCATGTTCACCTGCCTTGTTATTATATATAACAATATATTATCATATAGAATTATTGGTGTCAATATCAAACTCAAATCAAACTCGAAAATTATGTTTTTTGGTCATGTTGAACAAAAAAGAATTTTGTCGAAACAAAAAAACAAAAAACACAGCGTCATGCCGTGTTCTTTGAAAATTGTGTTATTATTTGATAACTTTGATTCCAAGCTCTTTGAGCG
>JBJFDC010000014.1:10225-18566 GCA_051889215.1 Christensenellales bacterium | reverse complement strand
ATTAAATCAATCAGTGGACATTTTTGTTAGATTTTTAGCGAGCTTATTCATCATGTCAGTTTTGTGTTCTAACATAGAGTGAACATAGCGATTTAGAGTGATGCTTGTGTTCTTATGACCTAGTAATTCAGAGAGTGTCTTTACATCCATTCCACATTCCAAAGCACGAGTGGCAAAGGTATGACGGAGTGAGTGAAAGCCCTTGTGTTGAATATTTAATCTTTTGAGTAGTAATTCAAATGTGCGTTGATAAGACCGAACTGCAACAGGTTTTTCTAAATCTGCAATCAAATATTCAGAGTGTGAATCTCTTTTAAGTTCCTTAATAAGACCTAAAATTTGCTTTGGCAAAGGTATTATTCTATTTGAAGAATTTGTCTTTGGTGTTTCAATAATTCTGCCATTTGGACTATCATGGCAAGTTTTAGATATATACATGATTAATTTGTTAAAATCAATGTCCGAGAATTTTAGTGCAAGCAATTCTCCTATACGCAGACCAGTGTAAAGACATATAACTATGCCATATAGTTTTTTCTTTTTGCTCTGCATACAATATGCTTCAATCTTTTTTTGTTCAGATAGAGAAAAACATTCAACTTGCTTTTCTGTTGTTTTAGGACGAATAATTTTGTCTGCTACATAAGTTTTGGTATAGCAAAGCATATTTGCTGTTTTTAACGAATTTTGCAAAACAGATATAACAGAATAAACAGAGTTTGCAGAAAGACCTGTAAAGGTGCGTTTATTCCCATTATTTAATAGTTCAGCAACTAGATTTTGAAGAAGCGAAGGAGTTATATCATTTAATTCATAATCTCCAATTGTGCTTGCAATATGCATATCAACAATTTGCTTATATCTTTCATAAGTTCTAATTTTACTAGATGGCTTAACATAGTTTTCTAGCCATTCATAAAGCCAATTTTTATACAACATAATTTAATCTCCTTTTTATAAAAAAATTGAGGCTTGATATTACGGCGTGTGCTTGTCTTGATACAAGTCGGTGTTGCTTCGCTCCCGTGAATTATATCAATACATAAACAAGTCGTTGAAGAGTTTTCAAGAAAGATTAAAAAATTACAGAAAAAAATTAACTTTTCAGTTTAGACGCTGTTGAGCATAATAAAAAAATGCTACGAGAGCATTCTTTTTTGCAAGAAGTTGATTAAGATTTGAATTGCCAAGCAGTGACTTGCTTCTATGCTTTGAACTTCAAGGAAACCAAAGTTTCAACGTGGTGGGTTTGGGGGAACATGTCATATGGTTGAATGAGAATGATTTCATATTTGTCTGACAGTGTTTCAAGGTCGCGAGCAAGAGAGGAAGGATTGCAAGAAAGATATATTATATTTTCAATTTCCAGCTTTGTGACAAGTTCCAGAATGTTTTTGTTAATTCCATTTCTTGGTGGGTCAAAAACGATGTGAGTTATTTTGTTTTTTTGCAGGATTTTTGGAATTTCGTTTTGACAATCGCCACAAACTGCAATGATGTTTTTTATGTTGTTTTTGTTTATCATGTCACGACAATTCTTGCTTGCCAAGCGATTGAGTTCAACACTATAGACGATTTGTGCTTTTTTTGCCATCATTGCGGCAAGTATTCCTGTTCCGCCATAGGCATTAATCACGTTTGCATTTGGTGCAATGAGTGTGTTTATGTCTTGATAAATTTTGTTTTGCACATCTTTGTTGACTTGCAAAAACGAAGCGGGTGCCACTTTGCTTTTTATCCCCAAAACATCATAAACTTGATTTGCTTCGCCATAAAGGCAAATGACATCTTCGGTTATGTTTGAACTATTTTTTTGCGTGTTTTTGCATAAATTTAATGAAAAATTTATGTTTTTTTGCAAAAACTTTGAAATTAATTGTTGTGAATGAGGAAATTCATACGAATTTGACACAAAAGTAAATTGATAAACTCCGTCCAAAAGTCTGATGTGAAATGCACGAAATTCATTCTTTGTTGATGCAAGATAGTCATTGATAACATCAATTATGTCACTTATGTCTCGAACAAAAAGTGGACAGTTTTGCACTGGGAAAAAGTTTCCATCTGTGTCAGCAAAACACAATGTGTTGTGAAATATTGCAAAATTAAGTTTGTTGCGATAGTGATAACAATTTTGGCTTTGGCAAAGTTTGACATCAGTGTTTTTTTTGAGTGCTCTTTGCAAAATTGTTTTGATTTGCTTTGTTTTGTATGTCAGTTGAGTGGGCGAGTCCATGTGTTGAAGTTGGCAACCGCCACACTTTCCAAAGTATTTGCATTTTGGTTCAACTCGGTGTTCTGACGGAGAAATGACATCGTCAAGCGCACATTCGCAAAAGTTTTTTCCAAACTTTTTTGTGTGAATCAAAACTTTTTCGCCTGCGATGGAAAAAGGAACAAAGCACACCACTCCATCTTGTTTTGCAATCCCGCATCCATTTGCTCCATTGTCAGTTATCTCTGCTGTGAATTTGTCTGTTGAAATCATATGCTATATTTTAACAAATATAAACTTATATCTCAAATATTTTCTTGCAAATTAAAGTTTATTTTGTTATATTATATACATTATATAAGAGGGAACTATTATGGCTGATTTTAAGAACAAAGCAATCACATCAAGAGATGTTGATTTTGCAAAATGGTATACAGATGTTGTGAAAGCTGCAAAACTTGCAGAATATTCAAGTGTTAAGGGCTGTGTGATTTTGGAGCCAAACGGATATGCAATCTGGGAACAAATACAAAAAACTTTGGACAAGATGTTCAAACAAACTGGGCATCAAAATGTTTGCATGCCAATGTTTATTCCTGAAAGTCTCATGAAAAAAGAAGGCGAATTAATTGAAGGGTTTGCACCAGAAGGTGCATGGGTGACAGAAGGCGGTTCAAACAAACTTGAAGAAAGACTCATTGTCCGTCCAACAAGCGAAACATTGTTTTCTGATTATTATGCGCTCAAAGTCAAATCGTATCGCGATTTGCCAAAGCTTTTTAATCAATGGGTCAATGTTGTTCGTTGGGAAAAAGAGACAAGACCTTTCCTTCGCACAAGGGAATTTTTGTGGCAAGAAGGGCACACTGTTCATGAAACGCAGGCCGAAGCCGAAGAAGAGACGAGACGTATGCTTGATATTTACAAGACATTTTTTGAGGAGTATCTTGCAATTCCTGTTGTTTGCGGACGTAAAACAGAAAAAGAAAAATTTGCGGGGGCTGAATACACTTTGACGATTGAGGCACTCATGTGGAATGGTGTTGCACTTCAAAGCGGAACAAGTCACTATTTTGGACAAAAATTCTCAAAAGCATATGACATTAAATTCCTCAACAGAAAAAATGAGTGGGAATATGCTTATCAGACATCTTGGGGCGTTTCAACAAGAATGATTGGTGGGTTAATTATGGTGCATAGCGACGATCAGGGTCTTGTTCTTCCACCAAAGATTGCCCCTCGCCAAGTGGTTATTGTTCCAATCGGCGAAACTGAAGAAATCAAAGTGCTTTGCGACAAAATATATTCTGATTTGCTCAAAAAAGATGTATCCGTGTTTGTCGACAACACTGACAGGTCTCCAGGATTTAAGTTCGCCGAGCATGAAGTGAACGGCATTCCAGTTCGAGTCGAGATTGGAAAACGCGATTTGGAAAAGGGATTCATAACTCTTGCCCGTCGCGATACAAGCGAAAAAATAAATATTGACAAAAATGCTGATATTGCTGACCAAATAGTCAAACTTCTCGACACAATTCAAAACGATATGTTTGAGCGTGCAAAAGCGCGTCGTGATGCCCAAACATTTGAGGCGCACAACATAAAAGAAGTTGAACAAATCATGAATTCTCACCCTGGATTCATAAAAGCAATGTGGTGTGGCGATGAGGATTGCGAACTCAAAATGAAAGAAATTCGCGGAACAAAATCCCGTTGTATTTTGGAGGGTCACAAACACATTGACGACAAGTGCGTCGTTTGCGGAAGACCGGCAAAACACCTCGTTCTTTGGGGAATTCAATACTAAACAAAAACACCTTGAAGGTGTTTTTTGGTTGAAAATTATTGAATAACATCAATGAAGCAAATTCGCAAATTTTTTATTTTTGGAATAAAAGAAAAAAGATGCTTATTTTTCAAATGTGGCGGTTGGCTTGAATAAGGAGAAAAAATGTTTAGTTTGTTAAAAAATTTGAAAGTAAAGGACATATTTTTGATTGCAATCAGTGTTGGACTCATTGTTGTTCAAGTGTGGTTGGAATTAAAAATGCCAGAATACACAGCGAAATTGACCACGCTCGTTCAAAGCGAAAATGCTGTTATGAGTGAGGTTTGGAAAAATGGTGGTTTGATGCTTGCCTGCGCAGGTGCAAGTTTGGTCGCCGCCATAATTTGTTCCATATTAATATCAAATGTGGCGAGTTCATTTTCAAGGACTCTTAGAGAAAAATTGTTCAATAAAATAACAGATTTTTCCGATGCCGAAATGAAAAAATTTTCAATTCCAAGTTTGATTACAAGAACGACAAATGATGTAGTGCAAGTTCAAAATTTTATGGCAATGGGTGTTCAATTGCTTTTTAAAGCACCGATTATGGCTGTTTGGGCGATTTGTAAAATTTCCACGACGAATATAAAATGGACAACAGCAGTTTTGATTAGTGTGGCGATTGTCGTTGTTTGTGTTTGCATATTGATTGGTGTTTGTTTCCCAAGGTTTAAAAAAATTCAAAAACTCACTGACGACCTAAATAATGTTGTTAGAGAAAATGTTTCTGGCGTTAGGGTGGTTAGAGCGTTTAATGCAGAGGATTATCAAGAAAAAAAGTTTAATAAGATTAATGATGATATAACAAAAAATAATCTTTATACTTCGCGCGCAATGGGATTTATGTCGCCAGTGATGACCTTGGTCATGAATGGACTGACTCTTGCAATTTATTGGATTGGTGCCTTGTTAATCAACGATATCTCGCTTTCTGACATGGCATCAATAGAATCGAGAATTGCTGTCGTAGGAAACATGGCGGCATTCACTCAATATGCACTGCAAGTTATCATGGCTTTTATGATGTTGATTGTCATATTCATTATTCTTCCAAGAACAATGGTTTCTGGAAACAGAATAGCAGAAGTTTTGAGGTCGGACTCGTCAATTAAAAGTGGTGATGGAAAGTTTGATTGTGACAAAACTGGCGAGGTTGAATTCAAAAATGTTTCGTTTGCCTACCCTGATAGTCGTGAAGATGAGATGTCCCTAAAAAATATTTCATTCAAAGTGGAAAAAGGGCAGACTCTTGCTATAATCGGTGCGACTGGAAGTGCCAAAACAACACTCATCAATTTGATACCAAGATTTTATGATGTGAGCAGTGGAGAAGTTTTGGTTGATGGCAAAAATGTCAAAGAATGCAATGAACAGGAATTGAGAGAAAAAATTTCCATCGCCTCGCAAAAAGCTGTGTTGTTCAAGGGTTCGGTGAAAGAAAATATCACATATGGCAACAAAGTCGTTGACAATGACCGAATTGAAAAAGCAATTGACATTTCGCAATCTAATTTTGTTTATGATTTGGACAAGGGGATTGATAGCGAAGTTGCCCAAGGGGGAACAAACTTTTCTGGTGGACAAAAACAAAGACTTTCAATCGCGAGGGCGCTGTATAAAGATGCTGAAATAGTGATATTTGATGACACTTTTTCTGCTCTTGATTACAAAACTGATATGCTTATAAGAAAATCAATAAAAAACAATTTGAACGACAAGACCATCATTATTGTTGCGCAAAGAATCGGAACAATAAAAGATGCAGACAAAATCATTGTTTTGGATGAGGGCAAAATTGTTGGCGAGGGAACGCATATAGAATTATTGGACAAATGCGAAATTTATAAAGAGATTGCATTGTCACAATTATCAAAGGAGGAGTTGTAATATGTCGATGTTTGGAAGACCTGTTGCCAACAAAGGGCAACATGAAAAAACAGACATGAAAGCTGTGAAAAAACTATTGCTGTTTTGCAAACCATATTATCCTTCCATAATAATTGCACTTATACTTGCCGTCGTTTCTGCAATCACAACAATAATTGGTCCGGACAAAATTAGTGATTTGATGAATATCATCACAAGTGGCATAGCATCTGTTGCCGGTGTTGACATGACCGAATTTATGCGAATTGCCGTTCTTTTGGTTTGCTTGTATGCCGGCGGTGCGGTCGCAAATTATTTGCAACAATTTTTAATGGCTGGTGTCACTCAAAAAACCGCAAAGAAGTTGAGAACTGACATCGATGCAAAGATAAACAAGTTGCCTTTGAAATATTTTGACACAACAACCCGTGGGGACATCTTGAGCAGAGTGACAAATGATGTTGACACGATTTCTCAAACTTTTAGTTCTGTGATTTCAAATTTGGTCAATGCAACAACTTTGTTTGTGGGCGTTCTCGTTGTGATGTTTGTTGTAAATTGGATTTTGGCGCTAATAACAATTGCAACTTCACTAATTGGCTTTGCTCTGATGTTTTTAATTTCGTCAAAATCACAAAAATACTTTAACAGAAGACAACAAAATTTGGGCGATATGAATGGACATATTGAAGAGGTCTATTCCAATCATAATGTGATAAAGTCATATACGGCCGAAGAACAAACAAAAGACAAGTTCAACTCAATAAACAAAAAGTTGTTTGTCAACAACTGGAAGTCACAAGCACTAACAGGTTTGATGCACCCTTTGATGGGCTTTGCGGGGAACTTGTCATATGCTGCAATTTTTATTGTTGGTGTGGCACTTATACTCAATGGTAGTTCGGCAATAACATTTGGAACAATCATATCTTTCATTATTTATGCGAGGTTATTTTCTCAACCATTAACGACGATAGCTCAATCAATGAGTTCACTCCAACAAACAGCCGCTGCATCAAAAAGGGTTTTTGAACTGTTGGATCAAGAAGAACTTGCCGATGAAAGTGCAAAAAAAGCAAAATTAGAAGAAAACGATGTTGTTGGTGATGTCAAGTTTAGGAATGTTAGATTTGCTTATGACAAAGATAAGACAATTATCAAAAATTTTACAGCCAATTTAAAGTCTGGTCAGAAAGTTGCCATTGTTGGACCAACTGGTGCAGGAAAGACGACCATTGTTAATTTGCTTATGAGATTTTATGAATTGAGACAACCAAGACTCATAATCAATGGACAAATGACTGATTACAAAATTTTTGATAATGGAAAATCAATAAAACTTTTGATTGACGAAGAAAACAACATATATATAAACGATAAAAAAACAGATTATATTCTGGCGGGCATTGAAAAATTGCCAAAGAACAAAGTGCTCAAATTCAACCAGGATTTTGTCATTAAAAGTGATGAAAAAGAAATTGATTACAAAATTGATGTGCTAACGGGGAATGAGATTGACAATTCACAAAATTGCATCTTGGGAGTCGCTTATTTTGGAGATATTTTTATTGACAACATTCCAATAAAATCGATGACGAGAGAAAATATTCACGATTTGTTTGATATGATTTTGCAAGACACATGGCTGTTTGATGGAACGATAAGAGAAAACTTGGTCTATAACAACAAGGATATTTCAGAAGAAAAATTGGACGAGGTTTGCAGTGCTGTTGGTCTTAAACATTTTATTAAAACTTTAAAAAATGGTTATGACACAAAATTGGATAGCAGTTTGGGACTCTCGGAAGGTCAAAAGCAACAACTCACGATTGCAAGAGCAATGATAAAAGATAGCCCACTTCTCATTTTGGACGAGGCAACTTCAAGTGTTGACACAAGAACAGAAATGGTTATTCAAAAGGCCATGGATAATCTCACGAAAGGAAGAACGTCATTTGTCATTGCGCACAGATTGTCAACCATAAAAAATGCAGACATAATTCTTGTCCTCAAAGATGGCGACATAATTGAGCAGGGCACACACAAGGAATTGATTGAAAAGAAAGGATTTTATGCTGAACTATATAATAGTCAGTTTGCTCAAATTGCATAGGACTGTGCTTGTTGAAAATCTGATACAAAAACAAAAAATGGGTGAAAAAACACCCATTTTTTTGTTTGCTCGCAAAATGCCAATCAAAATTTTGTTCGGTTTGTTGCATTGAAAATCCTGCCATAAAAAAATTCGTCCGCGAGGAACGAATTTGGCTGGGGTGGCAGGATGTGTTGCAGCGGATGGGACATCCGCAAACTCGCCAAGCGGGAGCTTGGGTACCGAAGCATTGCGTGGGTTCGTGAGCCATGCTCACTCAATGCTTTGCATTGAAAATCCTGCCATAAAAAAATTCGTCCGCGAGGAACGAATTTGGCTG
>JBJFDC010000014.1:0-10125 GCA_051889215.1 Christensenellales bacterium | reverse complement strand
TCCTGCCATAAAAAAATTCGTCCGCGAGGAACGAATTTGGCTGGGGTGGCAGGATTTGAACCTACGCATGCGGGAGTCAAAGTCCCGTGCCTTACCGCTTGGCTACACCCCATCGGTGTGAAGATATTTTATAGTGGCTGGGGTACTAGGATTCGAACCTAGGAATGTGGGAGTCAGAGTCCCATGCCTTACCGCTTGGCGACACCCCAAGATAACCTTTCGGTTGGGGTGAGTAAGGGGTTTCGAACCCATGACCTCCAGAGCCACAATCTGGCGCTCTACCAACTGAGCTATACCCACCATAAATGCGGTTTGGTGCGTCTGGAGGGATTCGAACCCCCGACCTTTGCCTTAGAAGGGCACTGCTCTATCCAGCTGAGCTACAAACGCAAGTATTCGATTTTTAACGAGGTTCGTCCTCACGCTCAACTCTGTTGCCCGCAAGGGCACTGCGCTATAAACGAGGTTAAGGGGAGTAAAAACTGCTTGCAGGATTTTACGCAGATTAACCGAGTTTTCAAACTTCTGAAAGAAGTTTATCCAGCTGAGCTACAAACGCAAGTATTCGATTTTTTTGTGGGGTTCGAATCCCCAGGGTGACAACTCCCACTGGTGGACCAGCAGGGGCTCGAACCCTGGACCCCCTGATTAAGAGTCAGATGCTCTACCAACTGAGCTACTGGTCCATGATTTGTTGATTTCCCTTGACTTCGATTTTTGGGGGTCCAGGGTGCCCCTTCCGCTCGCAATCAAGTTGCTCACACGCTTTGGCTAAAAACTTGCCACTGGCAACTTTTCTTAACGCGTCGCGCCCTGATTAAGAGTCAGATGCTCTACCAACTGAGCTACTGGTCCATGCCTTTGTTCGTTATTTTTGGAGCGGGTGAAGGGAATCGGACCCTCGCAACCAGCTTGGAAGGCTGGTGTTCTACCACTGAACTACACCCGCATTATTGCGAACATTGAAATATTAGCACAACACATCTTTTGTGTCAAGAATAATTTAAAACATTTTAAAAAAGTTTGATGCAAGTTTTTGATTGCATTTATTTGTTTGAAAAATTGAAAAAATTGTTGTAAAATGTAAATGAGGTTTGATATGGCAAAAATACTTATTGTTGATGATGAAAAAAACATTGTGAATGTCATCAAAGAATATTGTGAATATTCTGGATTTGAAACAGATGTTGCATATAACGGACTTGAGGCCTATGAAAAAGCCAAAGTCAATTTTTACGATTGCATAATCATGGACATCATGATGCCAAAAATGAGCGGATATGAGGCGGTTGAAGAAATCAAAAAAATCAAAGATGTTCCAATCATTTTGTGCAGCGCAAAAGTTGAAGAATATGACAAACTCAAGGGTTTTGAACTTGGCATTGACGACTATATTGTCAAACCTTTTTCGCCAAAAGAAGTTGTTGCAAGAATAAAAGCGCTATTAAAGCGTGCTCAAACAACAAATCTTCATGACATTTTGGTGTTGGGGAACCTAAAAATTGATTTGTCAGCGCATAATGTGTTTGTTGATGATGAGAGAGTGGAACTGACAAACAAAGAATATGATTTGCTGATTTTGCTTGTTCAAAACAGGACAAAATATGTTTCTCGTGAGCAAATTCTTGAAACAATTTGGGGAGATGATTATAGCAAAAATCCTCGAACAATTGATGCTCATATAAAAATGCTTCGACGCGACTTGAAGACGTGCGGCGATAAAATAAAAACAGTCAGAGGGGAAGGTTATAGATTTGAAGCATAAGTTTGTTGATGTGCATGGAATAAAGTTTAAATTGTTTTTGCGTTTTCTATCGCTTCTCGCGATAATTCTTTTGCTGGTTTGGTTGTTGCAGTTTTTTGTTTATGACAAAATTTATCGCAACATAACTTCAAAAGATTTGGCGCAAATTGATGAACAAGTTGTTGGCTTATATGAAAACGGAGATTTGAACACACTCAAAACATATTCCAACAAGAACAACTGCTCAATCATCGTCTATACAAAACTCGGTGACAGCATTGACATCAAATTTTCAACATTGAGGAACTATAGCGAAGAAGCATTCAATCAAAAACTCAAAGATATGGCTCAAAACTTGAAGCGGGAAAGTGCAACTCGATATTATCTTGAAGACAATGGCGTCGAAACATTTAATTGTGGCCGCGTTGAGAAAATTGATGGCAACAATGTTTATTTTTATACTTGCGGCATTGTTTCGGTTGAAGATCAGACGCCAAGAGTCATGACTTTTGTTTTGTTGATTGTGAGTCTCGTCAGTTTGATTGTCACGCTTGCCGTTTGGTTTGTTCTTGCAAAAGATATTTCAAAACCAATCACAAAAGTTTCAGAAAAAGCGGCAACGCTTTCTGGCGGAAATCTTGATGTTGAGTTTGATAGTTTTGATTACACCGAAGTTGCCCAACTCAGTTCAACTTTGAATTATTCAATATCAGAAATCAAAAAGAGTGAGGAAATTCAAAAAGACATCATTCAAAATGTTTCGCACGAACTTCGAACACCTCTCACAATGATTCGCTCTTATACAGAATTGTTGCAGGATTTTTCAGGTGATGACCCTCAAAAACGAAAAGAACATCTGCAAGTCATCAGCGAGCAGACTGACAGACTCGAAAACCTTGTCAAAGATATGATTGACCTCTCAAAACTTCAATCAAAAACAATGGTGTTTAACAAAACCGAATTTGATTTGAGCGAGAGTCTCAAGGGGATTGAAGCCAACTACAAAACCCGATATGAAAAAGATGGATATAAATTCAAATTCAAGATTGCAAAAAACATAAAAATCAATGCGGACAAACAACGAATTGAACAAGTTGTCATAAATTTGATTAACAATGCAATCAATTATTCAACAGACAACAAAAACATTCAAGTTAATTTTCAAAAAGATGGAGAGAATGCAAAACTTGAAATCATTGACCACGGAATTGGAATATCACAAAAAGACTTGCCTCAAATTTTTGACCGACACTTTCGCTCGACAAATTCAAAACAAACGACTGCTGGCAGCGGGGTGGGACTAACAATCGTCAAAGAGATTTTGGACTATCATGGCTATGAAATCAATGTTCAAAGCCAGGAAAACAAAGGCACAACTTTCACAATATTATTTTCTTAAATTTCAAACACCAACAGTTTTTAACAAAAATTATTTTGCTTGAATAATCTCATAGTATGAGAGAGTTAAACATTGATGCGCTTTGCAGCAATTATCAGTTGATAAAAAACACATGCGGCAAAAAAGTGTGTGCCATGGTCAAAGCTGATGCATATGGACATGGACAAAAAAGTGTGTGTTTGGCACTGAAAGGCAGGGCGGATTATTTTGGAGTTGCAACAATTTTTGAGGCGCAAAACATTCGTGGAGCGGGAATAAAAAATAATGTTTTGGTGGTGGGAAAAAGCGAGACAAAAAACCTTAAATGTTTTTATGAAAACGACATTGAGTTGAGCGTTTTTTCATTTGATGAACTAAAAGAAATTGAAGCCGTTTGCAAAAAAAATGGCTGGCATATTGGCGTCCACATAAAAGTTAATTCGGGCATGAATAGACTTGGTGTGAAAACAATAAAAGAGTTTAATTTGATGCAAAATTTGTTAAAAAACTCAAAAAATCTCAAATTTTGTGGGCTTTTTACTCATTTTTGTTCAATAAAAGAAGATAAATCATATTTTGAAAAACAAAAAAAACTTTTTGAATTATTCATTTCAACTTTGGATAAATCTTTTCAGCCGCTCATTCACATTGGTGGGAGTGGGGCGATTTGTGAACAATTTTCTTTTCGTGTTGACATGATAAGGGTTGGGCTGGGTCTATATGGATATTCAAATGAAATTGCAGTTAAAAAAGTCATGCGGGTGACATCAACAATTTTGCAAATAACCGATGTTTTGCCATATGAAATGACGGGATATTTCCCTTGCAAAAAATCTCAATATCCAAGGCGAACAGCAACTGTGTTTTATGGTTATGCTGATGGCATTCCCAAAAAACTCACCAACAACGCATATGTGAAAATTAACAACCAAAGATGTGAGATTGTTGGTGTGTGCATGGACATGATTATTTGTGATGTCACAAACACTTTGTGTGAAGTGGGGGACGAGGTTGTTGTTTTTGAAGATGCAGATGTTTGGGCGGAAAAGCTGGGTGTTATCCCATACGAGGTTTTGACTGGATTCAAAAACTTAAGGAAGCACTAAAATTTGTTGAAAAAAACTTTTTTGTGATATATAATTTTCGCATGAGAATAATTTCGGGAAAATACAAAGGAAGAAATTTGCTTGCGCCAAAAACCACGGACGTTCGTCCAACGCTCGATGTTGTCAAGCAAGCTTTTTTCACAAAACTGCAATTTGAAATTGATGGCGCATCGTTTTTGGATTTGTTCGGAGGCAGTGGTGCAATGGGAATTGAAGCACTTTCGCGCGGGGCAGATGTCACAATTTGCGACAATAATCCAGAAAGTATTGACCTTATTAGGCACAATTTGAAGTTGATTGGTGAAAAGTGCGATGTTCAGTTGATTGACTACAAAAAATTTTTAAAAACGAACAAAAAACAATTCGATATAATTTATCTTGACCCGCCATATGAGCACAAAAAGGCATATGAGAGTGCGTTGAAATTGATAAAAGAAAACACACAACTTTCTCCAAATGGAATTGTTGTGTGTGAACATTATTTTGAAACCAAATTGGATTATTCTGATTACCAAGTTGACTGTCAAAAGAAATACGGCACAGTTGTGTTGACCTATTTGAGACCTAGTCAACAAAACTAGCGCCACAGTTTGGACATTTTGTGTCTTCTGGGTTTTGTTTGGAACCGCAATACTTGCACCTTTTGACTTCTTGCACGTGTTCTGTTTGTGACGCTTGCTGTTCTTTTTCAAGTTCGTTGAGTTTCATGTTTTTCTTTGTTTTGACGATGAATATGGCTGCGACCACAACACTTGCACCAAAGAACAAAACAACAAGTGTTAATGATGTTTTTCTTGCTCTTTGTGAAATGATATATTCTCCGTCATTTTCAATTGGAATATTGATGTAATCCATTGTTATTGAGTCTGTTTGCATTGTGACAGTGCTTGAGTTGACCGCAAGCAAGATGTCATCTCCAATAACAAAATTGTCGATTTCATCGTCTGAATAAACAGAATATGTATATCCGTCTAGCGTTCTTCCGTCGTGTGTTTCAAGCGAATATGTTAAATACCATTTTCTGCAGTTGCTATTATAGAACTTGTCTGTTATTTTTCCTGTTTTTTGAAAATCTGGGTGGGTTGTTGCGTAGTTGATCATTTTGACATAATAAGTGTGGTCGACTTCAATTTGCTCAATTTGATTGTTTGCTGAAACCAACATAAAAGTTGATATAATCCCAAAGAAAAGCAGAATAAAAAAAGCCGAAATAAGACCTCGCAGTGCATTTGTTTTTTCTGCAGGAACATAGTAGTGATGACCAAAGAACCAAATCCTTATTGGCATTGGACTGTGCCTTGATGGTGTGGATGAACCACGACCTCCACCAAAGTGAGAGCCGCCACCTCCAAATCCGCCGCCGTGACCTCCGGCGCCGCCTCCATGTGAACCGCTTGGCATAATAATCTCCTTTGATTAAATTATAGTATTATATTATACAAAATATAAAAAATACACAACAAAAACTTGTTGTGTATTTAATCTTTTTTTTAAAAAATTGTGATTATGTTTGCAAGAAGTGAAAGTGCAACAACAATATGTAGAACCTCAAAAACAACGCGCTTTTCGCATATGAAATATGCAACTAATGCTCCAATTGCTCCAATGTTGATTAATGTTGCGATGCCTGTCATTGCGAGAACTCCAGTTGTTCCTCCACAAATAAGAATGAACGCTCCGAGCAACATAAAAAACATTGCAACGAGTGAAAGGAAAATTGGAATGTTTTTGAACGAGAACAAAGATTTTGCATCAAATTTTGTTTTCTTTGATGTTTGAGGTTTTGCTTCAATCACAACTTCTTCTTCAGACTTGTTCGACATGTTTTTTGCCTCCTATAAATTTAAGATTTTTATAGTATTGGTTTTGCCTGTCTGCTTTGGTGTTCCAACAACCATAACTATTATATCATTTGTTTTTCCCAAATGCAAAGTTTTGCAAATGTATTTTGCATTTTCTATCATTTCATATTCATTTTCAAGCATTTTTGTTAAAATCGCAGTTGTGTTCCAACAAAGAGCAAGCTGATTGAATGTTTTTTGATTTGAGGTGAGAGCGATGATTCGATTTTTTATTCGATAACGAGAAATTAGTTCTGCTGTTGAGCCAGTCTCTGTATAGACGCAGCAAGCAGGGGAGCCCAGCGACACAAGATTTTTGCAGGTTGAACTTGCAACTGAATCAGAGATGGAAAGAGTTTTGTATTCGCTTCTCAAAAATTTGTTGTTATATGAAATATTTTTTTCTGTTTCGCTTATTATTTTTGCCATTGTTTTGACGACTCGAAGTGGATTTATCCCAACTGCTGTTTCGCCAGAAAGCATGGTTGCAGTTGCACGCTCATAAATCGCATTTGCAACATCGCTGACTTCTGCCCTTGTTGGGCGAAGTGAATTTGTCATTGATTCAAGCATTTCGGTTGCGACAATTGAAATTTTCCCCTCATTGTTGCACGCTTTTATGATTTTCTTTTGAATGTGTGGAATTTTTTCAAGCGGAATTTCAACTCCCAGATCTCCGCGAGCAACCATGATTCCGTCTGAATTTTCAATTATTTCATCAATTTTTTTAACGCCTTCGCCATTTTCAATTTTTGCAATGATTTTTATGTCTTTTGCACCGTTATTCTTTAAAAAATCTTTCATTTCGAACAAATCTTCTTTGTTTGACACAAAAGATGCGGCGATGTAGTCGGCATAATTTTTAATCGCGAACAGCAAGTCAGATTTGTCTGCTTCACTCAAAAATTTGCTGCGAATTTTCACCCCTGGAACGTTTATGCCTTTGTGAGTTGTGAGTTTTCCGCCAAACAAAACTTTTGTGTCGATGCTGTCATTTTTCTTTGCGACAACTTTGAGAACGAGCATTCCGTTGTTGGCATAAATTTTGTCACCAATGCAAACGTCATCGATTAGTTGTTGATATGACACACTTGCAATTTTTTTGGTGCCCATGATTTGTTTTTTTGTTAGAGTGAATATGTCGCCTGCCGCCAATTCAATGCCGCGTTTTGGGAATTCTCCAAGTCTGATTTCAGGGCCTTTTGTGTCAAGCATGAGAGCGAGTGGGGTGCCAAGTTCGCTTCGTGCAGCTTTTATGTTGTCGATCGTTTTTTGATGGCTCTCATGTGTGCCGTGACTCATGTTGATTCTTGCAACATTCATGCCCGCCTTCATGAGTGAAATCAAACTGTCTTTGTCATCGCAAGCGGGTCCGATTGTGCAAATTATTTTTGTCTTTTTCATATATACCTCTAAAATTTATTTTATACACAAATTGCATAAAACACAAACAAAACAAAGTTTTTTCTTGACCATAAAAATTCTATGCTCTAAACTATTTTTATGAAAATGATGAGAACTGCGATAATTGGTGGCGGTGCAAGTGGGCTTGTTGCCGCAATAAATTCGACGAAACACGGCGAAGTGGTTTTGTTTGAAAAAGATGAACGTGTCGGCAAAAAGATTTTGCAAACTGGAAATGGAAGATGCAATTTCTGCAATATGAATTTGTCGCCAGCATTCTATAATAACCCAGATTTTGTTGGAAAAGTTTTTGCCAAAATTGGACGCGATGACTTGCTTGATTTTTTTGCCAAAATTGGACTTTGCTATTGCTCTGATGAAGAGGGGCGAATGTATCCAGCGAGCAATCAAGCGAGTTCTGTTCTCGACACTTTGAGATATGAGTGCATGAGAAGAGGCGTAGAGATGCAACTCTCAACTGATGTGAAGGATATCAAAATCGTTGACAAAAAATTTGAAATTGAGGGCAAAATATTTGACAAGGTCATTATTGCAACTGGAAATTTGCCAAACAGTTTCATTCGAGAACTCGGGCATTCTTCATCAACACCAAGACAAGGATTATGTTCTTTGAGGGTTGCGCAAAATGATGTTTTGGGGCTGATGGGAATTCGCACAAAAGCAAGCGTCAAACTTGAATATAATGGTGAAAAATTTGTTGAAAGTGGTGAAATTCAAATCAAAAATCAGGCACTTGGCGGAATATGTATTTTTAATATTGCAAGCATAATTTCAAGAAAAAACATCAAAAATCCAACAATTTTTGTTGATTTTGCTCCAAAAACAAGCAGAATTGATTTAAAAAATGAAATAAATGCAAGACTGGTCAAATTAAAAAGTGAGCCGATTGAAAATGTTTTTGTTGGAATGTTTCAACGACTTCTCTCTCAATTTTTTCTCAAACGCTGTGACATTTCGCCTGTGATGATTTGTTCAAATATTGATGAAAAAAAAGTTAATAAACTTGTTGAAATCATCAAAAATTGTCCAATCCGCATTTTGGGGACAGAAGGGCAAGGACAAGTGAGGGTTGGTGGAATAAGGGTTGATGAGATTGACGACAATCTCATGTCAAAGTTTGTTCCCAATTTATATTTTGTTGGCGAGTGCCTTGATGTTGATGGACTTTGCGGGGGATATAATCTTGCATGGGCTTGGGCGAGCGCACTTTTGGCAAACAAACAAAAAGACACCTTTTGAGGCGTCTTTAATTTTTTATATTCAATGTTTTTTCTTTGTCCAAAACAAGGGCGCTGGCAAAACTTGAAAAATATTCTGGCGAAGTTTGATTTTTGAAAATGCAATCTTCTCTTGCTCGTGTTCCACTTCTATATGCACAGTTTAGCACGTCTTTGAATAAAAGTGGGTCATCGCCAATTCTCTTGAAATATTTTTCCAAAGATATTTTTGCAAAAAGAAGTTTTGTGTTTTGACTTTCAAGGTCGATTGTTGAAAGGCAAGTGTCTTCAAGTTTAATCAAGTTTGATATTGAAAGTTTGTGAGTTCTAAAATATTTTGATTTGTAATAACCTTCGTCAATGCTTGCCAAAACCTTGTTCACTTCGTTCGTGTCAAATCCGCGCATCTTAAGAAACATTATGATTTGCTTTTCTGTTGCGATATACAAATCTTTTAATTTGTTGCAATAATCATTGTTGGTTGTTGATGGTTGCATTAATTTATGGGAAAATGTGCCATATTGAAGTGAAGCATCAATGTTGTTTAGCGTGTTTTCTGCTTTGAATTTTGACGTGCATTGCTTGCTTTCAAATTCCGAGTTTTTGTCAAAAACACAATTTCGTCTTGCATTGAGCCCGGCAGCAAAAGCACGATCGGCAACATGGTAGAAATTCGCCATCGTGGCATATTGGAGTTTGCCGGCATTTTTGAGTTGACGAATTTCGTTTGAAAGATTATAGAGCGCGACAGAAAATTGTCTTATTTCTTTTGCGGATAGGTGGTCAACAAGATTTTGTTTTGGATTTAACCCTTTTTGCTTTTTGATTGATTCAAGGCAATGAGATGTCACATCAACAAAGTTGAGTCCATAGAGCCCTGCATACACGGCAGAAATTATATGAGAAAAAATTGTTCTGTCGTCATAACTAATCTGGTTTTTTGCGTCTGGCGTGAGCACGCCAATGTTTTCAAGCCATTTTCGTTCTTTGAGGGAAAGTCGTTCTTGATTTAGTTTTGTTCCTCTCATTTTGCCGAAAAACGCGACATCAGAAGCGACATCTTTGATTTCAATTTTAAAGATTTCTCTAAACAATGCGCGGAGTTCTTCTCCAAAAATTATTTTTTCCATAGACATATATTATCATATTGATATTCATTTTGCAATAACCCTTTTGTTTATTGACTTTTATGTATTTTTGTGTAAAATAATTTTTATACGAGGTATTTATGATTAGTGTAAAAAATGTATGCTTGAAATTTACAAAAGAGTTTTATGCGCTCTATGATGTGTCATTTGACATACAAAAAGGAGAGAGCGTTGCATTGCTTGGTGGAGAAGACAGCGGAAAAACAAGCATGCTCCGAGTTCTCTGCAAACTTGAAGATATCAATAGCGGAGAAATTTATATCAAG
>JBJFDC010000013.1:11528-20027 GCA_051889215.1 Christensenellales bacterium | reverse complement strand
AAAAGCACTTGTTGATGGCGCTCCTTCAACAATCAAAGAAAACGTTCCAACAAAGGACGCAAAAGAAGCTGAAGAAAAACTTAAAGCAGCAGGAGCAACAGTCGAACTCAAGTAATTTCAACGTGTTAAATTGTGTGCATAAAAAGAGGGCAATATTGCTCTCTTTTTCTTTTTGCCCAAAAGCGAGTGGTTGGCAAATTTTGTTATTCTTTTTATTGACAAAAGACATCAATTACTCTAAAATGTTTTTTGTTGCAAAGATACGGGCGATTTGCAAAACAAAAAATGCATAAAATTTGCAATCAAAAACAATAAAAATCGTCGAACATTTGGTTCGTGCTGGTGTGGCTCAGCGGTAGAGCACCACCTTGGTAAGGTGGGGGTCACGGGTCCGATTCCCGTCACCAGCTCCACAAAGGCACGCGAGAGCGTGTTTTTTTGTTGGTGACGGGCTGACCGAAGGGCAGAGCAAAACAGAGTTTTGCGAATCGGACAGGTCCGCAGCCGAGCGAAGCGAACGCCAACAACCAGCGGTTGTTATTCCCGTCACCAGCTCCACAAAGGCACGCGAGAGCGTGTTTTTTTGATGGTGACGGGCTGACCGAAGGGCAGAGCAAAACAGAGTTTTGCGAATCGGACAGGTCCGCAGCCGAGCGAAGCGAACGCCAACAACCAGCGGTTGTTATTCCTAAAACCAACCCATTTTTAAAACCCTTGAAAAATTTATTAAAAAAGGCATTTTCAAGCGGTTTGTTTTTTCTAAAATGCCAAAATTTCAACAAGACTTGGAATTGCCATCATAAAAACTTATTGACGAAATGGCACTGCTATGTTAGTATTATAATTGAAAAAAGTGTGGAGTTTTTATGGGAAAACTGGTTGAAGTTCAGTTGGATAATGGCAGATGGGCATACAGAGATATGCATGGCAATTTGAGCAAAGATACATATTCATTTGCCGATGGTTATCATGAATGTTTCGCCGCGGTTGAATTGAGTGATGGCAGATGGGCATATAGAGATGTTGATGGCAATTTAAGTGAAGACTCATACTTTTACGCTGGTCGATATCAAGATGGTTTTGCCAGAGTGCAATTGGACGATGGCAGATGGGCTTATAGGGACAATGATGGCAATTTGGGCGAGGATAAATATGCTTGGGCTTATGCATATTCTGATGGCTTTGGTGTTGTTAGATTGAATGATGACAGATGGGCGTTTAGAGATGCTCATGGCAATTTGAGCAAGGACACATATTCTCATGCCAATGCTTGCCACGAAGGTTTTGCTGCAGTTGAATTAGATGACAAAAGATGGGCGTTTAGAGATATTCACGGCAATTTGAGTAAGGACACATATGCTTATGCGAGCATTTATTTTGAAGGTTTTGCCAGAGTGCAATTGGACGATGGCAGATGGGCATATAGAGACGTGGAAGGCAATTTGAGCAAAGACACGTATCTTTATGCTTGCAATTATTCAGAAGGTTTTGCAGTTGTTGAATTGGATAACAAAAGATGGACATTCAGGGATAAAAATTGCACTTTAAGCAAAGATTCATATTGTGTCGCAAACAGTTTTCTGGGAGGTCTTGCAAGGGTCAAATTGGACGATGGAAGATTTGCGTTTGTTGACAAAACTGGCAAGTTGCATAAAAATGCAAGCACTTTGCAAAAAAGTGAAAAATACGCGAGAGAGTGCAATGAAAAACCTTGCAAAACGGGACAAAAAACAAACGACACAAGAGAATTTTGATAATGAAAGAATAAAACAAATCAAATCCACAAACCTGTGGATTTTTTTATGCAAATCGCATTAAAAAAGTGGGTTGGAAGTGGACTTTTTGGCGGAAATATTTGTTATTTGCTTGTAAAAATTTTTTTTGAAATATAAAATATTAATGAGTTTGAGTCGAGTTTTTGACAATCAAACAAAAAGCATAAAACAAACATTATTTGTTGTAATAAAGGGGGAGAAAAATTTATGAAAAAATATCGTTGCAAAGTTTGTGGAGAGGTTTTTGAAGTCGCAGATGGCGTGGAACCAGTTTGTCCAAGATGTGGCATGAAAGGTTCATTTTTGGAACTGATTAATGAGGCGCCAAAATCAAAATATGCAGGCACTCAAACAGAAAAAAATTTGCAGACTGCTTTTGCTGGTGAAAGCCAAGCGAGAAACAAATATACATACTTTGCTTCAGTTGCAAAAAAAGAAGGATATGAGCAAATTTCTGCATTGTTCACAAAAACAGCCGAAAACGAAAAAGAGCATGCAAAAATGTGGTTTAAAGAACTTAATGGTTTGGGAAACACAACTGAAAATTTAAATGCTGCTGCAGATGGCGAAAATTATGAGTGGACAGACATGTATGATGGATTTGCAAAAACTGCTGATGAAGAAGGTTTCCATGATTTGGCAGAAAAGTTTCGAGGTGTTGCACAAATTGAAAAACATCATGAGGAAAGATATAGAGCTTTGCTCAAAAATGTTGAAACAAAACAAGTTTTTGAAAAGTCTGAAGTAAAAGTTTGGGAGTGCAGAAATTGCGGACATATTGTTGTCGGGACAAAAGCGCCTGAAATTTGTCCAGTATGCTCACACCCACAAAGTTATTTTGAACTTCATGTTGAAAACTATTGATTGGGGGAAAAAGAAATGGAAAATAAATTGACAATAAAAAGATGCGCAAGTTGTGGCGCCATGGTTGAAACAATGAAGGACTGCACTTGCAAGGATTGTGGAATTGTTTGCTGTGGGAAAAACATGGAAACATTAGTTCCAAACTCCACTGATGCATCTTTTGAAAAACATTTGCCAGTGTATGAGGTTGTGGGAAATTATGTTGAAGTTTGTGTGCCACACGTGATGGAAAGCGACCACTATATTGAATTTGTTGGACTGTGTTCAGACAAAATTAATGCAAAGAAATATTTTGAAGCGGGAGAGACCGCAAAAGCTGTTTTCCCATATGTAAAAGGTGCAACATTATTTGCTTTTTGCAACAAACATGGTTTGTGGGCAACAGAAATTAAATAATTAAAGTAAAAATTGGCAATTTTGTCTCAAAGTTTTGAGGATAAATCTTCATAGGAGAAAAGTATGGAACACTTAAGTCAAAATATCAGAGTGGCGATTGATGGCGATAATCCGTCCGTCATGCGACACGAGGACAAATGTATCAAATGTGGACAGTGTGCAAGGATTTGCAACGAATTTATCAGCGTCAACAACAATTATGATTTGGAAAAAACTCATGGCAAGTCAATTTGCGTTAATTGTGGGCAATGCATAAAAGTGTGCCCAACGAATTCGCTTGTTGTGAAGCAGGAATATCATCAAGTTGACGACATCATAAATCAAGGCGACAAGGTTGTGATTGTGTCAACATCACCATCAGTCAGAGTGGGGCTTGGTGAGGAATTTGGTATGCCTTTTGGCAGTTTTGTTCAAGGCAAAATGGTCGCATTATTAAAAAAATTGGGCTTCAAATATGTTTTGGACACCAATTTTTCTGCTGATCTCACAATTTGTGAGGAGGCAAGCGAACTTGTTGAAAGAATAAAAAACAACGGACCATTGCCTCAATTCACGAGTTGTTGTCCGGCATGGATAAAGTTTGCTGAAACTTTTTATCCTGAAATTTTGGACAATATCTCGACTTGCAAGAGTCCAATTGGCATGCAAGGACCTGTGATAAAAACATATTTTGCTCAAAAGATGGGAATTGACCCAAAAAATATTGTTAACGTTGCACTAACACCTTGTGTTGCAAAAAAATTTGAAATCAGACGAGAAGAAATGAATATCTCTTCAAAAATAAATAATGCTGAAAACATGAGAGATATGGACTACGTCATCACGACAACAGAACTTGCGCAATGGGCAAAAGAGAAAAACATTGATTTCAACAATTTGGAAGAAATGGATTTTGATAATCTTTTGGGCGAGGCAAGTGGTGCCGGTGTTATTTTTGGCAATTCTGGTGGTGTTATGGAAGCCGCTGTCAGAACGGCATATTCGTATCTTACGGGAAACAAGCCGACCGAGTTGTTTTTTAATCTTGTGCCAGTGAGAGGATATGACGGAATCAAAGAAGCCGAAGTTGAAATTGCTGGATTAAAAGTGAAGGTTGCAGTGGTCTATGGACTGGCAAATGCGAGAACTTTGATTCAAAAGATAAAAAATGGTGAAAAATATCATTTTGTTGAAGTCATGACTTGCCCAGGCGGCTGCATCGGCGGCGGCGGACAGCCAAAACACTTTGACCAAGATGTTGAGGCACAAAAAGAAAGAATAAAATCACTTTATTCAAAAGATGCTTCAATGGAACTTCGTCTTTCGCATGAAAATCCGCAAATTATATCGCTGTATAAAGATTATTTGATTAGACCTCATGGTGAAAAAGCGCTTGAATTGTTGCATACGATTTATTTTGATAGAAGTCAAGACTTGAAAAATTAAATTTTGGTTCCATGCCATGTTGGAAATCATTTTGGGTGTAGTTAAATACTATATTTTAGTTTTTTGTTGACAACAAATCATGCTTAAGATATACTAATAATGATTTTGGTCACTGATGGGAGAAGGAATTGAAAGAATTTTTTAAAGACGTTTTGAATTGGGTTCGAGATATCCCGCCAACATTTCGATGGTTGCTTGTTGGAATATTGACGATTTGCATATGTTTTGGATTTCGATATACAGTCAAAATGTTTTATAACAAAGACAAAATCAAACTTACATTCCTTCCAATTATTGGACTTGCAATATTAGTGGCAGTGACAGTATTCTTGTGCGTGGCATAAAAAAAGGAGATAGAAATGACATCATTTTTGCTTGAAAATTTGGTTCCACAATGGGTTTCAACATCATTCCCAATCATCAGGGGGATTTTGCTTGGAATCATTGCGCTTTGTTCAATTTCACTCATTGTGACAACTCTTATGCAATCAAACTCTGAAGGGAATGGAATTGAAGCGATTAATGGACAAGAGAGTTATTATGCAAGCAACAAAGGCAAGACTCGTGATGGAAGACTCAAAATTTGGACAATCGTGGCTGCATCTGTTATTGCTTTTTGCATCATAATGTTCTTTGTGACAATGTTGATTTATAATCCAACAGTTTAGAATTGATGGTTTTTTGCCATCTTTTTTATTAAAATTGGGGATTAAAAGGGAAAAAAATGACTATTGAAGAAGTAATACAAAAAACACTTAGCGAAAAAAAAGAATATTATAGAAATGACGAATTTGTTAATCTCATTTCAAGAAAAACAAAAGAATCAAAAAATGAAATCAAACGAGTCATACGAAATATGGTTTCAAGAGGCGATATAAAAGTTGACCTGCAAAACAAAATGACGGCAAGAACAAAGTTTGTGACTGAGCCCAAAGAGGGCATTATTATTGGCAACAGAAACGGTTATGCTTTTTGCAAGATTATTGGGGAAAATGTTCCTGATTATTTCATTGCGCGCGAAAATCTTAATGGGGCGGTCAACCGTGACAGGGTTGTCATCAGACCCATTGGAGATAGCTCAAAAACAAAAAGGTCCGAAGCCGAAGTTGAACAAATTGTTGAACGTGGAAACAAGCAAATTGTTGGGACTTTCTATTTGGGCGATGGATATGCTGTTGTTGAACCAGATGATGACAGGTTTTCGGCAAAAATCATTTTGGAAAGCGGAGTGTCAAAAATCTCGGCAAATCCGGGCGACAAAATTGTTGTTAAACTTCTCAATCAGCCACTTTTTTCTGGGGCATATTTCACTGGTGAGGTGATTGAAAATTTGGGGCCGGCAGACTCGATTGACGCATATGTTTTGTCAATCGTTCGTGGACATAATCTGATTGAAGAGTTCCCAGCGGAGGTTTTGGAATATTGCAAAAAACTCAAAGCCCCAACCGAGGAACAACTGAAAGGAAGAAAAGATTTCCGCAAACTTCAAACATTCACGATTGACGGAAAAGATGCACGCGACCTCGATGACGCAATTTCAATGACTCGCCTTGACAATGGCAATGTTCAACTTGGCGTTCATATTGCAGACGTCGGCGAATATGTCCGCCGTGGCAATCCGATTGATGAAGAGGCATTCGCTCGCGGAACGAGTGTGTATTTCCCAGCACCAGACAATCTTGAACACTCAAAGATTCGTGCCGTCATTCCAATGATTCCTGAAGCACTTTCAAACGACCTCTGTTCACTCAATCCTCACACAGACAAGTTGACCCTTTCTTGCATGATGGAAATCGACCCAAAAGGTGAGATTGTTGAGGGCGACAACACATATGTTTGCGAAAGTGTGATAAACACTTGCCACCGTCTTAACTATGACGAGGTTTATAATGTTTTGCAAGGTGTTGAGGAGGACACAAAACGACTTTCCGACATCAAAGACACATTGCTTTTGATGGGCAAATATTCAAAAATCCTTTCTGCAAAATCAAAAGAAGAAGGTTGTCTTGACCTTGACCTTCCAGAACCAAAGTTTGTGTTTGACGAAAACAATCATGTTTGTGCGGTTGAAGAACGTCGTCAAAACGAGGCGCATAAACTTATTGAAAACTTTATGATTGCGGCGAACAGAACAGTTGCCAAAAAGTTTAAACTTCTTAACATTCCATTTGTTTATCGTGTGCACGAGCATCCAGATGAGAAAAAAGTTCAAGACGCTCTCAAAGTCATTAAAAACTGCTGTTCAAAGAATTTTGATGTTCCAAATTGCATTGATGGAAAATTCCTTGAGCAAGTTTTGAACTCTTCTGACGACCCAGTGGTCAATCAGGCGATTAATTCAATGATTCTTCGTGCAATGCCAAAAGCAATATATAGTCCACAATGCATGGGACACTTTGGCTTGGCGCTCAAATATTATTCACATTTCACGTCGCCAATCAGACGTTATCCAGATCTAACAATTCATAGAATTATAAAAGATTATTTGCATCACAAAATTGGCGAACAGGATATTGACCGACTCAAGAGTTTTGTTTATGATTCGGCAATGCAATCAAGTCTCACCGAGCAAAACGCTGCAAAAGTGGAGCGCGAAGTTGATGACCTTTGGTGTTGTGAATTTATGCGCGACAAAATTGACAAAGAGTTTGAGGTTGTCGTCTCTGATGTCAAGGAATATGGCGTTTATGTTCGCATTCCAAACACCGCTGTTGAAGGACTTATTCGCATTGAATATATGACTGACAAACGTTTTATTTATAATGACGAAAGGCGTTTGCTTGTCGGCGGTTCAACCAAATTTGGCATTGGTGACCGGCTTAAAGTCAAAGTGCATTCAGTCGATATGTTTAAGCGCGAAATTGACTTCTCATATGTGCAACATCTGAACAAAGACAATTATGCAAATTTCAGACAAAACAACAAAAAACTAAAAGGCATTGAGGTTTGTCCGAAAGAAAAGGTTGACGAGAAAATTCCACAATTTGATGCACATTTCAAGCCAAAAAACATGAATCAAAAAGCATCAAGCAAAAAGAACAAACAAATGCATAAACTCAACGATTTGATTCACTAGACAAAGATTTCAACAAAAAGTATGCAACAAGCCGTTGCATACTTTTTTTATTGACGAATTGCAAAAACTATGCTAAATTGAAGGCATGAAACTAATTGCAAACAACAAAAAAGCGGGATTTAATTATTTCCTTTCAGATTTTGTTCAAGCGGGAATTATGCTTGAGGGGAGCGAGGTGAAATCTTTGAGGTCTGGACATGCGAGTCTTGATGATTCTTTTGTTTTCATAAAAGATGGGGAAGTGTTTCTCAAAAATTGTTATATCAAACCATATGAGAAATCTTCGAGTTTCACACCAGATGCAAGACGCTCAAGAAAATTGCTTCTCAATCGTTCTGAAATCACAAAACTCACTCAACGCATGCGTGAAAAAGGTTATTCATGCGTTCCGACCAAAATGTATTTTGAAAATGGACTTGTCAAGGTCGAAATTGCACTTGCAAAGGGCAAAAAACTCTATGACAAGCGTGACACCCTCAAAGACAAAAGCATCAAAAAAGACATTGAAATTGCCGCAAGAAACTTCGAGAAAAACAAACATTAAAACAACAAATAAAAAGACCAGCATAATTTTTGACTGGTCTTTTTTACTGAACGTGCGACATATTCCAACACTTTCGCCTTGTGCGAGAAGGTTGCAGGATTCTCACTCTCCTATGCAACACAAAATTGTTGGAATGTCTAATAAAAAAATAAATCTCTATTTTTGCAATAGAGATATTTTTGGTGCGCCTGGAGGAGTTCGAATCTTTGAGCACCCGCTTACGCGAGAAGGTTGCAGGATTCTCATTCTCCAGACTAAAAATCCCGAGCTTTCGCCCGGGCTTTTGGTGCGCCTGGAGGAGTTCGAATCATTGAGCACCCGCTTACGCGAGAAGGTTGCAGGATTTTCACTCTTCCATGCAACTCAAAATTGTTGGAATGTCTAATAAAAAAATAAATCTCTATTTTTGCAATAGAGAT
>JBJFDC010000013.1:0-11428 GCA_051889215.1 Christensenellales bacterium | reverse complement strand
AAATCTCTATTTTTGCAATAGAGATATTTTTGGTGCGCCTGGAGGAGTTCGAATCCCCAACCTTTGGTTCCGTAGACCAACGCTCTATCCAGTTGAGCTACAAGCGCATATTTTTTGAACAAAAACAATTATACGCATCAAACCTATTCTTGTCAATAAAAATGTGATATAAAAGTTGTTCAAACATAAAAAACCACCACAAAATGTGATGGTTTTTGTTTATAAAACCGAATTTAGCGAGTAGTCAATTTTCTTTTCTGAAACTCCGTGTTTGTCGAGAATGGAATGAATTTGTTTGATTTGATTGTCAAGCAGGCCGTCTTCAGAAAGATATTGAGAAATGTCGTCAACATATTTGTCATAATTTGATTTTATTGAATTATTTATTAATTCAATTTTGTTTTTGTCTTCAGCAAATGATGTGTCGCCTTCACAAAGTTCGAGGGGATTTATGCCCATCATATCAAGTCCGGCTGACAATTTTTTTGGAGTTATAACATTGAATGCTGATTGAGTTTTGATTGATCTCATGACATTGTGTTGATTTTGTATGTTGTCATTCAATTTTTGAGCTTCGTCAACATATGTTTGTGTGTGCTCGATTTGTTCAAGGAGCTCTTGTTTTGTTTCGTCATCAAATGACGATTTGCGACTGTTGATTTTTGTCGTTAAGGTTTTGAGATATTCTTCTGTTTCTGCAATTTTTTCCGCATGCTTGTTTATCTTGTCTTTTTTGATTTGACGGGTGTCAAATTGTTTTATTGCTTGTGTTGCTTCTTTTGTGAGTCTTTTTGTTTTTTGGTTAAAAAGTTTTTCTGTTGCCTTGTTCCAGTCGTCGTTCATTTCAAAATCTTTTTCGCATTTTTTCATGCTTGAAAAGGCGCGTTTCAGATTGTGATATTTTTGTTTTATTTTTGCCTTTGTCAGTTCTTTTGTGTTGAGTTTTTCTTTTGAATTTGGACTGGACTTTTCAGCCGATTTGCTCTTTCTTGCATCATTTACAATTCCTTCGGTTAGTTTTGGTGTCGCAATAAGTAGTGCGCCGAATGCCAAAAGACCAACCATGCCTGTGATTATTGACAAAACGAGCAAAAGAATTCCGAGTCCATAGAAAAGGGGAGCGGTTGAAAATTGATATTTTTCATTTTTGCTTTCTTTTTTGTCTGATGATTTGGGTTTGTTTGGTTCGGACTTTTGTTCTGAAGTTGGCTCTGCCTCGGGTTTTGCCTGTTTTGCTTCTGTGTCTGGTGCTGCGTCAGGTTGTTTTGGCGCTGCGTCAGTTTGCTCGTTTTCTGGGGATTGTTCGGAATCAGAGTCAGAAGCGTCTGTTTCTTCTTCGGTTGGTGAAGGTGGGGTTGGGTTATTATCTTGCTCTGATGTTTCGTCCGGTTCATTTGCCACTGCGTTCATCTCTTGGGTTGAGTCGGGTTCAAGTTCTGGTTCAATCCCATCAGAGGTCAAATTTTTTGCTTTGCTTTTTGGGGTTGTCTCAAACTCTTTTGCGGTGAGTTTTTGAGTTGCGAGAGTTGTGTCGTCATAGAAATGTTTGGATTTATCGAACCAGTCTGTTGGTGAAATTCCCATAAACAACATTGCTAATGACTGATCATATTTATCAACATTATCCAATGTTCTTGCGATTTTTTCTGCACCTTTTTTAAAGACGAAACCAATTCTTTCGTTGTCTTCTGATTGGTGAATGTGAAAAACACTTTCGGCTTTCATCATTTTTGAGTTCACTTGCGTATAGACCTTGTCATCAACCTTTAAAAGATTTATGCTTTTTGTATTTATTGAGTTTTTTATTTCTTGGACTTTTATGCCCGAAAAAAACTCTTTGTTGTTTATTATTGTGTCAAAAAATTCTGCCGGAAGAGTGGAGGAGATTGAAGAAGTTGACTCGTTGCCCAAAAAGAGCTCTGGAAAGTTTTTTGGGAGGGTGACGTCCATCACTTTGCCTGCTGGTGTGACGGCAATTTCAGTGCTTGACGTCTTCACGCTGTTTGGCGTGATTGTGAATTTGCGAGTTTTGCCAGTGGCGCGATCTTTTGTGCTTTCAAGTTCAAATTCAATGTTTCCATTTTCGGCAATAACAACTTTGTTGAGTGGGATTTTGACTTGACGCGTTTCCATGTGAATTTCATGAGGGCGCGCGATTGCTTTGCTTACTTCTTTGAGATTGTCGTCGTCCAAGGAAAAATTGAGAGACCACTTGTTGCTGTCGTCTTTTTCAATTTTGAAGCCGCCAATAACAATCTTGTCTTTCTCATCTGAAAATGCATAATTTTGTTGGGCGATTATTCCATCTTTGAATTTTACGTCCATATCAAAACTTGGATTTGTCATTTTTATCCTCCTCTTTGTTGTAATAATAATATAATTATTTTAAGCAAAAGTCAATACGCGCTTTAGTTTTCCAAATGTTTTTTTGCGCGCTTTAGGTGAATTGTTATCCAAGTGATTATCACTCCAACTGCAAGCGACCCCAAAATATACAAAACCACCTTGAGCCAAACGGGAATGCCATATGGTTGAATTTTGTTTGTTTCCACATAAACATTGACAATTTCGTCATCAATGAGAATCTGGATTTGAGTGTATTGTTTGTTTCTGTCATAACCATCAGCAATACGAATTGGAATTGAGGAATTTGTTGTTATGTTGCAAAATTTTTCATATTTTGAATTTGTTATTATGAACAAATCAGCATTTGTCACTTTTTTCTTGAAATAGGCATTCGCAGATATGAGGTTTGACACATTTTTTTCTCCCTCAACCAGAACCTGGTGACTTTTTATATATGCATTTTCATATCCTTCAATGATGATTTTGTAATACCCTTGTCCGTTTTCTCCTGTGATTTCTTCGCTCTCGGCGAGTTCAAATTTGTCTTTGTGTTTTGCAACAAAAATTTTGTTTGCCTCAATTTCTGTTGAATCAAACACGTCTGCATAATTTGTTATGACCTTGACAACGCCAAAACTTTCGGCACAAACATTTGAAAATGTGAGTGGGGTAATGCTAATAATAATTGCACAAAGAGTCATTATGCACAAAAAAAATTTTTTCATGTTTCCATTATACAACAATGTTGTCGATTATGTAAATAATCACAAGCAAAAACTTTTGACACAAATTTTTATATTTGACAAACATTGTGTCATAATTGATTTGCTAGAATGTGAACATATGTTCGATAACCATAAAAATAATCTTGTTAGCCCCAATTATTTTCAATATCTGAACATTTTTTACAAAACTAAAAAATATTTGTCACATTTTGTTGACTTTTGTCGAAAGTGCCAAATATAATTTGGGTAAAACGTGACAACACAATGTCATATTTCGGGTTTTTTAAATTTTATGGAGGAATATTATGAAACAAATTTTGTGGAGCAAAACCATACTTACGGCTTATAGGTATCTCGAGAGAATTGTGAGTGCCATTGACAAGTTGGTCATCAAAGAGGCGATGGGTTCAATCAGTTCAGATAGTCTCATTTATTCGTTAAAATCTGCCGAGACAATCACGAACAAAATTTTGGATTATACAGAGAAGAAAGTCGCATTAATAAACGTAAAGCTGCTAATTGAGAAAGCACTTTATTCAATGAAAAAAGAGCAAGCTTTGATTCTCGTTAAAAAATATATCAATGGCAAAAAAACAAATGACATCATTTCTGAAATTGGGTGTCCAAGGCGTTCATATTATAGAAAACTTGAGAGCGCAACAAAGACCTTTGCTCATGTGATAAAAATGATGGGATTTTCTGAAGAGAGATTTGACCAAATGCTTTCTGACCAAAAATGGCTTATGAAAATTTATTCTAAATTTGAATTGGAACAAATTGAACAAACAGCAAAGAATTTTGAGTTCGAAAATGATGAAAGTAGCATTTTTTTACAAAACTTGCACAAATTGAACAAAGTGTCATTATTTAATTAATTTTCAATTTCATAGTAGTCGTCGCGATATCTTTTTTTCTTCTTTTTGGTGTCGGGCGACTTTTTTGATGCTTTGAGATTTGCGACGATTTTTGTTGGCTTGAAGAGAAGATACAAAATTATTAGGGCTGGCAGGGAGACAGAAACAATAATGAGAATTTGAGCACGCTTGCTCAATTTGTTCAAACTTCCGTCTCCGATGTCGGACGTTTGGTTCTTTATTGATGTTTGTTCAAAGTTCGGTTCGGGAATGACTGGAAGTTGTTCGGTGTTTTGCACGATGTTTGTCAGCATATCACAATAGCCCGCATAAACATAACCTGTCAGCGTTTCGTCCATGCGAAAGTAGTTGCAATAATACCAAATGTTGCCGCGGTTTGAAATTGCCTCTTCGCCTTCAATCATGCCGATGTATTGCAAATTTGTTTCAAGGAAGGGAATTGTTGTCAATCTGTTTGCAATTCCTTCGCTTTCTTTTGGAGATGAGCGAAGATTCAGACCATTTTGAGCGAACACGCGGAAACTAATTTTGTCGGCGAATGGGTTTTGTGGGGTGCCGGCGACAAAATCTATGTCGCTTTTTCTGACATATCCTCGAATTCCAAAATATTGGGCTTCAAAGAACTCATCACTGACTTTTGAAAGAATTTCAACGAAATATGTTTGCGGAATAAGGAAGTGTGTGTTGGTGAAAGATGAGTCGGCACTTGGCGATTTTAGGAGGGGACAGTTTGAATATTTTATTCGTGCGAAATAAGATGTGCTGGCATATATGCAGTTTGTGGGAAAACTGTTGAATGCAAAGCAAATGAATATAAAAACAAAAACCATAAAAACCAGGCGTGATTTTTTTGTCATACAAAAATTTTAAACCTCAAGTTGCCTGGGTGCACCATAGTATTATGTCGTAAAAGTATTTTTTTTGTATGAATTTGAAGAAGGAGGAAATGTTGAAAAAAATTGAGTTGATTGAAAGAATAAAAGAAATTGAAACCGAACAAAAAAAGAGATTTGACAAAAATGCTTTGCAGAGATATAACAGCGGGAATGTCGTTCATCAAAAACAAATTTTGTTTCATAAATGCACAAAAAAGAACAGGTGGGTGTTTGGTGGAAACAGAAGCGGAAAAACAGAGTGCGGAGCGGTGGAGGTGATTTGGCTTGCACGAGGCATTCACCCATACAAAGAGAACAAAAATGGTGTGAGCGGCTGGGTTGTGTCTTTGAGCCAACAAGTTCAGCGCGATGTTGCACAGCAAAAAATCTTGCATTATCTCAACCCCGATTGGATTGTTTCCGTAAAAATGTTGAACGGAACAAAAAGCAATCTCGACGGCGGGGTGATTGACTACATAAAAATAAAAAATGTTTTTGGTGGCATAAGCACAATCGGTTTTAAGAGTTGCGACCAAGGAAGAGAAAAATTTCAGGGCACGAGTTTGGATTTTGTTTGGTTTGACGAAGAACCGCCATATGACATCTATCAAGAATGCCGAATGCGCGTGCTTGACAGGTGTGGACAAATTTTTGGCACGATGACACCGCTGAAAGGGTTGACTTGGGTTTATGATGAAATTTATCTCAACAAAAAAAACCAACCAGAAGTGTGGCATGAAACAATGGAATGGGCAGACAATCCATATCTGGACAAAAAAGAGGTCGAAGAAATATCAAAATCAATGAGCGAAGATGAACTTCAAAGTCGCCGTTTTGGAAAGTTTGTTGGCAACGGCGGAATGGTCTATTCTGAATTTGACGAAAACATTCACGTTATTGACCCTTTTGATGTCCCGCGTGAATGGCAAGATATTGTGTCGATTGACCCAGGGCTCAACAATCCTCTGTCTGCACACTGGTATTGTGTTGATTGGGACGGAAATGTTTATGTTGTGGCGGAACATTTTGCGCAGGGCAAAGACATTATGTTTCATGCTGAACGGATAAAACAAATTTCAGATGAACTCGGTTGGCATAGGGCATCAAATGGAAATATTGACGCTCTCATTGATTCAGCCGCCAATCAAAAAACTCTGGCAAGTCTCAAAAGTGTGACAGAACTTTTTTTTGAAAACGGAATTAATGCGAATCCAAAAGTAAACAAGGATTTGTTCGCTGGAATTAATCGCGTGAAAAGTTATTTGCGAAATGGAGAGGGTGTGGCAAGGTTGTTTATTTTCCGAAACTGCACAAATCTCATTCAAGAAATCAAAAGTTATTGGTGGTCAGAAGGGGACAGACCTCAAAAAAAGGACGACCACTGTTTGGACGAATTGCGCTATTACATCATGTCAAGACCTGAAGCAGCAAAAAGATTTGTCGCAAAAACCGAAATTCAAAAAGACAAAGAACGCCTGATGAGAAAAGTTAGGCGAAATAACATAAATAAAACTTGTTGGTGATAATAAAAATTCATCTCAAACACAAAATATATTTGTTTATTGTTTGCGAAAATGCACAATTATTGATAATATTATATTGAAAGTTATTTTTTTGGGGGAAATCTTGAAAAAAAAGAGTTGGATTTTTGTTATTCCTTTTTTGCTTTTTGCCATGAGTGTGGTCATTCTTTCTTTTCGCACTCAAGCATGGGCTGAGCCAAATCTCAAGACATCGTCATATTTTAGCGGGTCGGGAACTGAAGACGCGCCATACATAATTTCAAGTGCGGAACACATCATTCGCCTTTCAAATGATGTCAATTCTGGAATTGATTACAAAAATGAATTTTTTGTTTTGACCAATGATATTGATTTTGAGGGACAAACGCTTGTTCCAATCGGAAATGAAGACAATCCTTTTAGAGCCACATTTGACGGGGCGGGCTACACAATTTCAAATGTTGTCATCGATTCAGTCAACACGCTCAAACTTGGTTTTTGGGGTGTTTGCGAAGGGGCTGAAATCAAAAATCTTGGAATACGCGACATTGAAATTTCATCACTTGATGTTGCGACGGAAGAAACGAGTTTTGCGCTTGGTGGAATTTGCGGAGTTGCAACCAACACACAAATTTCTCAATGTTTTGTAAAAAATCAAGATGAAAAAATGTTTGATATAAAGACTTCAAAACGCGCTTATATTGGCGGAATTGCTGGA
Source organism: Christensenellales bacterium (assembly GCA_051889215.1). GTDB lineage: Bacteria > Bacillota > Clostridia > Christensenellales > UBA1242 > UMGS1470. The sequence continues at coordinate 4,387 of JBJFDC010000013.1, read as the reverse complement.
ATGCTTGCTGGCAGTTCGAGCATGTTTGATTGCTTTGTTATGACTGATATTTCCGCACTTTCAAACACCATTTCTCCAGTTGATATTCATGTCGGCGGGCTTGTTGGCTTTGTCGATAATTCTCATATTCTCAACTCTTATTCGGCGGGAGACATTGTTTGTGGCAATCTTGTTGCAGAAAACGTCGAGATGAGATTGTTTGCCGGCGGTGTGTTGGGATTTGTGCAAGGCGCATATTCAACGACAAAAAACTGTTTTTGTTTGGGTGATGTCTCTGCTCCAACAAACAGGGCAACAGACCAAATATTCTTGGGCGCAGTCATTGGTGGAATAAATGCAAATGCTGCTCAATCTCCAAGTGCGGGAAATCTCAACTATTGTCATTATCTTCAAAATGAGACGACAAATAATGGACTTTTGGCTGTTGCATCAAACGCAACTTATAACCTCACAGGATTGGTTTTTAAACCACAAAATGACATTGTTTTCTTCCAAAGAACAACTCAATTCGAAGATGAAAATTCATATGATATTTCCGATGGGTTTGATTTTGACAATGTTTGGTTGATTGAACAAGATTATCCTGAACTTCAACTTTTTGCTTATTATGAAATTGAAGTTGAACAAGCAGATCACCTCACGGTCACAGTTTCCGGCGGCGAACAAATTGGTGAAAACACATACAAATTTAAGGCGGGGCAAACAGTGTCCATAAGTGCCGCGATTGACTCCGATGTTCAAAAATTCTATCACATTCAAACTTGGCGAAGAAATCAAACCGACATCGAATCAAGTGCGGGCAAAGAGTTATATGAATTTCCTTGCTCATATCTCACACAGGGCAAATATAGTGTTATCCTAAAAGAAAACACATTCACGCTCAAGATTGTTATTCCAACAGAATTTTCTGGCATTTCCTCAATAAGATTTGAATCATCGCTCGTCGGCTCTTCAACATTCCAAACTCAACTTCTTTATGGTCGTGAGATTTCAGTTGAAGCAGTTCTTGGAACGAGTGAAGATGCTCAAAACTATGCTTTTGCTGGCTGGTTTGCGGGCGCAGATGCGACGACAAAGATTGATTGGGATTCTTCTGTTTTGGGATTTAAGATTGGAGATGAACTCGTTCCATTTGACGACGATTTGACAATTATTCTAACGCCAAAATTCACCCGCGACATTTGCAGATTCAGCATTGAATTTGATGCAAGCATGGGACAAATCAGACTATATGAGACAGATGAATTTTCCAACAATCAAATCTCAAACAAGCCAATCAAAAAAGGACAATTCCTAAACATTGAAGCAGAGTGTTTGGAAGGGTATGAATTTGTTGGTTGGTTCTTGGATAAAGATGACCTTGACCCAATTTCAAAAAACACAATGCTCAAAGGTTATGAAATCAAAGACGACACACAAAATTTGTTTGCAAAATTCAAAATGATTGGAGTTGAAGAAGAGGCAAAGAAAGGACTCAGTGGCTGGGCAATATTCGGAATTGTTGCAGGTTGCTTGGCGGTTGTCGGAATCACTGTTCTGGTTGTTGTTTTGGTTAAGAAAAAGGGCTCATACAAATCAAATTGGAATTTCTAAAAATTGGCTTTGACAAAAAAATATTTGTTTTTGGCACAAATTGTTGAAATTAATTTTGTTTGAATTTATTATTATTGTGAAAACGAGGAAATCAAAGGGTTTGCTCGTTTTTGTTTTTAATATTTTTTGTTGTTAAAAATATTTATTTAATTAATTTTTGGAATTATTTTTAATTAATTTCAATTATTTTTTATTTATTTTTTCGGGAGTTTTTAATGGACAATAGCAAAAAACAAAAAAGTGTTGAAAAAGCACTCTATAAAAGTGCGGTCGGATATAGCCAAAACGAAGTCGTTGAGGAATATTCTCCTCAAGAAGATGGAAGCATGAAATTGTCAAAAAAGAAGGTGACAAAAAAAATTATTAGTCCCGACATCTCTGCAGCAAAAGTCCTTTTGGAGCATTATTCGAAGAGTGAGGGACAAATGCTTGAAAACATGAGTGACGAGGAATTGGAAAAAGAAAAACAAAGGTTGTTAAAACAATTAAAAGAGAGTGACTAAAATGGAAATTTCAAAGATTGAAGAAAACAAAATTTGCGATATTGTCGGTTGCAAAAATCAAGCTAGCCACAAAGTCTCGGGGCTGATAAAAAACCGCGGAGGACTCTGTTGTTGTGAACAATGCATGAATGTGTTATATCGAGAAATTGGCAAGGTTTTGGTGCCAAGGGCGGTCGAAAATCGCTTTAAAAATCCAAAAGTTTTGAAGGGGGAATAATGAAAAAAGAAATCGAAGTAAAACTCAAAAACAGCGAACTAAACAAGGCGCTTGAGCAAGAAAAACTTGTTGAAAGCGTAAAAAGTGAATTTAAAAAACGCCAAGAAGAGCGTAAACCATTTGAAGCACAATGGCAACTCAACATGAACTTTGTTATGGGAAATCAGTATTGTGCTGTGACTGACAGGGGTGAGGTTGAAGAATATCAAAAGCAATTTTTCTGGCAAGAGAGAGAAGTGTTCAATCATCTTGCGACATTGGTGGAAACAAGACTTTCAAAACTCTCATCTTTTCGTCCAGTTCTTGCTGTTGTGCCTGCTTCGTCCGACGAAAGAGACATAAAAACTGCCACACTTTCACAAAAAGTTCTCAAGTCAGTTTCGAACAAAATCAACCTTTCTGACATCATTAGCAGTGCGACAAAGTGGAGCGAAACATGTGGCACTGTTTTTTATAAAGTCGTTTGGAATGATGCTTTGGGAAAAGTTGTTGCAAAGACCGAAAAAGGGATTTTGCGCGACGGAGATGTTGAAATATCTGTTTGTTCGCCATTTGAAATATATCCAGATTCCATGACGCGTGCGGATATTAATGAATGCGACAGTCTCATTCATGCAAAAGTTGTTTCAGCAAGACTGGTCAAAGAAATGTGGGGAAAAGATGTCAAGAGTGAGACTCTAAAAGTTTTTGCCTTGGGGTCTGGTCAAAGCATTGGCGGACTGGGTTATGCGACCACTGCCAACAAAATTACTGACGCCGAAATCGAAGATGGGGTTTTGGTGATTGAAAGATATGAAAAACCAAGCGCCGAACGCGAGGGCGGAAGACTGACAATCATTGCTGGCGACACACTTTTGTATGACGGAGATTTGCCATATCAGAATGGAAAAGACAAAACTCGTGTTTTCCCCTTTGTTCGTCAAGTTTGCATTCCGCAAGCTGGTTCATTTTGGGGCGCGAGCGTTGTTGAAAGGACAATTCCTGTTCAACGTGCCTACAACGCAGTAAAAAATCGCAAGCATGAATTTTTGAACAGAATTTCAATGGGAGTTCTCAATGTTGAGGACGGGTCGGTGGACATTGACAATCTTGAAGATGAAGGGCTTTCTCCTGGCAAGATTTTGGTTTATCGCCAAGGTTCAAATCCACCATCATTCATGGCGTCGCCTCATGTTCCAACCGATTTTACGCTGGAAGAAGAAAGACTGCTCAATGAGTTTGAAAAAATTAGTGGTGTTTCCGACCTTTTGCACAATTCTTCAATTTATTCTCAAAACATTTCGGGAACTGCACTTTCTCTTCTTATGGAACAAGACCAATCGAGAATTGCCTGCACGACTGACAGCATGAAAATGTCCATCATCAGGATTGGCGAACTCATTCTGCGCCTATACAAACAATTTGCTGTCATTCCAAAACTTCTCAAAGTCGTTGGCGACAACGGAGAAATTGAAATGTTTTATTTTTCAAGTTCGGACATAACAAGCGATGAAGTCGTTCTTGAAACTGACACGGAACTCGGTCAAAGTCTTGCCCAACGAAGAAATATGATATTTGAACTTCTTGGTCGAGGACTTCTTTCTGACGAGGACGGAAAACTCTCAAATCGAATGAAGACAAAAGTTCTTGAAATGCTGGGATTTGGACTTTGGGAAAATGGTCAAGACATGAACGAACTTCATATCAAAAAAGCAGAAAACGAAAATTTGAAGTTGCTGACGGGCGAAAAAGTTAAAGTTTTGGAGGTTGATGACCACGACCTTCATATCAACGAACATATTGCCTTCATGCTTGGCGGTGAATATAAAAAGTATGAAAACGACGAAAAAATTGAGGAAAATTTCCTCCGACATATCAGAACGCACAAACAGATGCGTCAAGTGATTAACAAAATTGAAAACACAGAGAAGGAGTGATTATGGAAGAACAAAACCAATCATGGGAACAACCCCAAAATTTGCCGCAAACAGGTGAGGTTGATAACACAAAATTAGAGGCGGAAGAAAAAGCGGGCTCCCTTGGAAAATTCAAAGACTCTGACGCCTTGCTTTCTGCCTACAATTCGTTGCAGGCG
>JBJFDC010000012.1:0-20117 GCA_051889215.1 Christensenellales bacterium | reverse complement strand
AAAGCAAGGTTATATCCTTGCCCAATTTCACCTTTCCCATATCTATAATCGCCAAAAATTGGACATTTTATGCTTGCCATTTGGACGCGGATTTGGTGACTTCTGCCAGTTGCCAAACGAACTTTGACAAGACTGAGCTCGTCTTTTTCATCTTTGACTTCATAATCGAGCTCGGCTCTTTTTGCATTCATTTGAGATTGTGGCACAATTCGAACATTGTTTGTCTTTGGGTCTTTTTCGAGATAGTTTATGAGTTTGTCGGCCTTCATGCGTGGGTGACCGCAAACAACGCAAAGATATTCCTTTTTAAATTCGCCATTTTGAATTTGCAAAGAAAGTCTTTCTGCCGCCTTGCTCGTTTTTGCAAAAACCATAACCCCACCAGTTGGACGGTCAAGGCGGTGGACAAGCCCAACATAAACATTGCCGGGTTTTTGATATTTTTCCTTGATGTGGTTTTTCACCATATTGAGCATGTCTTGGTCACCAGTTTCATCTCCTTGCGACAAAACATTTTGAGGTTTTTGAACAACAATAATATGATTATCTTCAAACAAAATTTCCATAATTTTTCCTTTCTCACAAACTTTATCAAATAATATTGTTTTTGTCAAATGAGAACAAGCCAAAAATAATAATTTCCAATCCAAAATTTTTTCATAATGATTCAAAAAACAATAAGACAATTTCAAAAATACAAAAAATAATTAAAAATAATTAAAAATAATTGTTAAATTAATTTATTTTTATTTTTTATGTTAAAAAAAAATTATTTCAATCCCTTTTGTTATGCAGGAAAGAAATAATTATTATTTTTTGTCAAAATTTCATAAATCCGCTGCAACCACATGGGAGAATAACCCCCTCTTCTTCGGTGTCAAGCCCAACCTCATAACTTTGAGTTGTTCCGCCGAGGTCACCAAATGTGAGATTGAGAAGATTGGCTATGACAGTTGGTTGAAGACCTGTGGTGTAGGAATTGAGAAGAACAAAAAGCGGTTTGTCAGAGAGCACTTTGCGACACACTGTCAAAAAGTCATAGAGATTATTCTCAATCTTCCAAGTCTCCCCGTTTGGCCCTCTTCCAAAACTTGGTGGGTCCAAAATGATTGCGTCATATTTATTTCCGCGCCTGATTTCCCGCTCAACAAACTTGAAGCAGTCATCAACAATAAAGCGGCATTTGTCTTGCGGCAAACATGATAGTTTGACATTTTCTTTTGCTCGCTCAACCATCGCCTTGCTTGCATCAACGTGCGTGACATGAGCCCCGGCACTCACACAAGCAACTGTTGCCCCTCCTGTGTAAGCAAACAAATTCAAAACTTTGATTTCGCGATTTGAGTTTTTTATGAGGTCAATGCATTTTGCCCAGTTGACCGCTTGCTCTGGGAAAAGTCCAGTGTGTTTGAAGCCCATTGGCTTGATTTTGAATTTGAGGTTTCGCCAAGAAATCAACCACTCATCTTTCATTGGGCGCAAGTTTTCCCAATGTCCCCCGCCTGTTGACGAGCGAATATAGTGGGCGCAGAGTTTTGGGTGTTTTTTTAGATTTGTGCGGGCTGGCCAAATAACTTGGGGGTCTGGTCGAAGAAGATAGACATCTTTCCATCTCTCAAGTTTTTCTCCACCACCAGTCGCGAGACAAGAGTAGTCTTGCCATTCTTTGTTCGTTTCCATCATTTCCTCACTCAAAAGTCAATTTTGCAACGAGTTCTTCGTCACTCACAACAAGTTCTTGGCAAATTTTTGGGCTGGCAACATCTTCAAACTTGTTCGCCAAAACTTCTTGCATAATTTTGTCTTTAAATTTGTTGACAACTTTGCCAATAAGTTCGCTTTTGCTTTCAATGAATAATGTGATTCTTTGCTCAATTTTGAGGCCATTTTCTTTTCTCAAAACTTGAAGAGCACGCACAAGTTCTCTTTGAACACCTTCGAGCATGAGATTTTGGTCAATTGTTATATCAAGAACACAGGTAATTCCGTTTTCGCTTGCAATAACATATTCTTTTTTTGGCTTGCTTGACAAAAGGAATGCGTCTGCTGGAAGCGGGTCAAAACCATCAACCATCACCATGTCTCCCGCTTTGAACTGCTTGACAAGTTGCTTTTGGGAATCTTCATCAAGTGATTGAAGAGTGTTTTTGAGTTGTTGAACTGCCCCTTTGAGTCTTGCTCCTGCAGTTTTGAAATTGACAGTCAAAAATTCGTCATTAAATTTTGTGTTGTTTTCTTCAAAAGTAATTTCTTTGATGTTGAGTTCATCTTTGATGATGCCGTCATATTCTTTTATTGCATTGACATTTGCATTGTTCATCAAAACATAAAGGTGTTTGAGAGGTTGTTTGATTTTGATTTGATTTTCATTTCTCAAACGCTGCGCGATTGCAATCACATTTCTTATGACATTTGTGTCATCAATAAGTTTTTTGTCGTCAAACTTTTCATCTGCTTTTGGGAAACGTTCAAGGAATATGCTCTCTTTTGCACCACTTTCAAGGCACCTCGTCATGTTTTGCCAAATATATTCACAGAGGAATGGCATGATTGGACTCATGACTTGGCAAATTGTTTTAAGCGCGGTGTAGAGTGTGTAATAAGCATTGAGCTTGTCCTCTTCATCTTCCGACTTCCAAAATCTTCTTCTGTTGACACGAATATACCAGTTTGAAAGTTCGTCAGAAATTTCCTCAAAGTCTGATGTGACTTGATAGAAACGTTGATTTTTGTAGTTTTCAAAAGATTCGCGAACAAAATTATTTACTTTTGCGAGCAACCATCTGTCTGTGAGGTCGAGTTTGTTTGGATTTGGAATAAATCCATCAAGTTTTGGATTGTCGATTGTCGCATATGTGTTGAAGAACACATAGTTGTTCCAGAATCCCAAAATCTTTCTCCTGATTTCGTCAGTCGCTTCAAATGAGAATCTGACATCGCTTGTCATGTTGTTTGACGAGAACATATATCGAACAATGTCCGCTCCAATCTTTTCAAACGCTTCATCAATCGGAATGTTGTTTGGACTGCTCTTTGAAAGCTTGTTTCCGTCACGATCCAAAAGCATTGCAGTGCAAACAATTTTTTTATAAGGCGCGCGACCAGTGAGCGCAACACTCATAACAAGGAGCGAATAGAACCAAAGTCTGATTTGTTCTTTTCCTTCAAGCACAACCTCAATTGGAAAATTCTTTTCAAAAAACTCTTTGTCGGTGAAATATTTTTTTGTTGAGAAAGGTGTTATTCCCGCATCAAGCCAGCAGTCACCAACTTCTGGAATTCTATCAACCTTCTCGCCACATTCTGGACAAGTGATTTTGATTTTGTCGATATATGGTTTGTGAATATGAGGAAGAGCATCAACCTCTTCTTTGCTTGAAAGACTTGCAAGTTCTTCAAGACTTCCAACAACTGTGAGTTTGCCGCAATGAGGGCAATGATAAATTGGAAGTGGAACACCATAATATCTTTTTCTCGAAATCGACCAATCACCCATGTTGTTGAGCCAGTCAAGCATACGCTTTTTCATAAATTCAGGTTGAAATTCAACCTCGTCAATCGCCTTGATTAGATTAGGTCTGATTTCGTCCATTTTGATAACCCAGTTTTTGACGAGACGATATAGAACAGGGTTTTTGCAACGCCAGCAATGAGGATAGCGGTGTTTGTATTTGTGAGTGTAATATAGTTTGTTTCTCGCTTTGAGTTCTTCAAACACAAGGTCTGCAACCTCATTTGCATTTTTGCCAGAAAGAAAACCAAATCCGTCATAAAAATTGCCCGCCTCATCAATCGGCATGATGTTTTTTAGTCCAATGCTTTGCCCCAAATCAAAGTCCTCGGCTCCACACCCCGGAGCGATATGAACCATGCCCGAACCCTCAACAGAGTCCACTTGGTCCCATGCGACAATTTTATGTTCAAAGTTTTGTTCCTTGAATTCAGGGAAACACGTCTCATATGTGAGTCCAACAAGCTCGCTTCCCAAAACTTCTTCAACAACCTCAACGAGGTCGCCTTTGAGGACTTTGAGCATATCGGAGCAAACAATCAAATTTCTCGTGTCGCTTTTGACCTTGCAAATTGAATATTTGAAATCAGGATTAACAGCGACGGCAACATTGGAAGAAAGAGTCCAAGGCGTTGTTGTCCAAACAACAACCGAGTTGTTTGTGCCCTTGATTGGAAGCTTGAAAAATACTGCCGTGTGCTCGATTTCTTTATAAGCATCAGCGTCACCCATCTCGTGTTCCGACAACGCTGTTCCACAACGAATGCACCATGGGGTTGGACGATATTTTTCTGTTATCCAACCTTTTTCGTGACAAACCTTGAGGAAATGCCATATTGCAGTTATGTTTTCGTCTGAATTGGTGTAATAAGAATTATCCCAATCCATCCATTGTCCCAAACGTTTTGACTGCTCGGTTATGATTGAAGAATATTTATCGACAACTTGAAGGCATTTTTCAATAAAATTTTCCACTCCATAATTTTCAATTTCTTTTTTGCTGTTGAGTCCGAGTTCTTTTTCAACTCTGAGTTCAACTGGAAGACCATGGGCATCAAATCCGTTTTGATAATGCGCGTCGTTTCCATTCATGCTCGCAAATCTGAGCATGACATCTTTGAGTGATCTATTCCAAGCATGATGAAGACCCATAATGTAGTTTGCAGTGATTGGACCATCAAGGAAAGCATAATACTTCCCAGTTTTGGCATTTTCTTGTTTTAACTTGTTGAAAATATCGTTTTCATTCCAAAACTTCAAAATCTCTTTTTCATTTTCCACCAAGTTTGGCATGTTGCTTTCTTTCTTCATTTTTCACCTCAACAAAAAATCGTGGACATGGTGCCCACGAGAAAATACAACTCCACTCGCACCACCATGCGATGACTCCTGACGGCGGTCTGACCGAAACGGCTTACTCTGGTTTTCACCCGTTCAACTCCGAAAGTGATAACTCCTTGCTTCTCTCACAACTTCACACCAACCAGTTGCTCTCTGAAGAGTTCCACAAAAAGTGTTGTCTTTCATCATCATTTTTAATACTTTTTTATTTTAGACACAAAACCCCCAGTTTGTCAACAAAATAAAAAGCACAAAACAATTTTGTTTTGTGCCAAATGCCTTTAGTCATCTTCTTGAGATTTGTCAAAAAATACATACATATTGATTAGTTGACCAATGCAACAAACAAACTCAAAATAAGCAGTCGAAATGTTGTCTTTTTCTTGAAGTTTATACACAAGTGCATCGCGATAAAGTTTTATTCCATACAAGTCAATAATTGAGGCAATTGAGGTTTTCACATCATCAGATGAGAGTTCATAAAACTCGTCCATATATTTCATTGTCCTACGCTTGTCTGTGAGAATTCTATTTCCTTTTTGGTCTTGCATCAAATAGACCTCAAAAGGTGTGTCATCAGAAAAGAAAAGGTTTGATTGGATTTGATATTCATTTTCATTTATTTTTTTTGTTGTGATTGAATTTTTTATTTGCTCTGATAGTTCTTGCAATTCCATTTTTCTTTTCCTCCTTGCAATTTGCCGCCATTATTCTTTTCAATGATTTTTAATTGATCATAAATTTCGCCAATCGTCATGTCGTCTGAAAACGCTCTTTTGAGTTCAACAATGTTAAGTTTTTTCTTCCAAGCACGAATCGCTGTTTCATATGAGGAATATTTTTGCTCCTCTTTTCTGTCATCGTGTCCAACGTGCTCCTTGCCAGAAAACAGCACAGCAAAACGCTGGTCATATGGGTGAGAATGTGGCTTGTTTTTGCATGCATCTCTTGAAATAAATTTCATGATTATATTTCCTTGGTCATCAAAAACTCTTGTGTGTCCTTGAAGACTGAGACTATCATAGCGATTTATGTGAAAATAGTCCGAACCTTGAAGCAAGGCAAATAGTCCAATATTGAAATTGTCTTCGCTAAATTTTCCGTATGGATATTTGAGATGGTTATAGAAGTCAAAAAGCACTGGGCCTTCATCAAGCACCGCCATACAAATGTGCTGCGTTTTTTCGTGATAATATTTTTCGCCTTTGATTATTGAGTTGACTGTTTTTATGATATATTTTGGTGCGTCAACAAAACGTTTGACAGTTTTTGGGTCCATTGGGATTGAAAAACATTGAGGGTGTTTTTCGTTTTTGAGAACAATGTCGCCAAGTGCAAGTTTTTTGTTGGTCATATATTCATGCTCAAAATCATAACCCAATCTTTGACGCGCCTTGTGAGCAACAAACTTTCGCACCTTTTCGAAATTTTGCATGTCTTTTGTCAGTTCTTGGATTTGTCTTTCGCGTTTGTTTCTTGGCACAGGTTGTTGTTTGAGACCAACGAGATTATCACGCCTTTGATTGTATTTTTTGTTGTTTGGTTTTTTATTTTTGTTATTTCTTGCCATAATTATAATTATGATAGCACATATCTATGAATAAATCAACTCAAAATTTTATAACATTTATTGCACAAGTGTTCAACTTGTGATATCATAATAACATGAAATTTAGCGAACAATGGTATGAAGCATTAAAAGACGAAATCGGCGAAGATTTCTTGTTTGACGCACAAAAATTTGTTGATGAGGAAAGCAAAAAATCGCTTGTTTTTCCACCGCGCGAAGATATTTATGCGGCGTATAATCTCGTCGGACCACAAGATGTCAAAGTCGTCATTCTTGGGCAAGATCCATATCATGAGGTTGGGCAAGCACACGGTCTTTGCTTTTCAATCAAAAACAACAACCCGCCACCATCTCTAGTGAATATATATAAAGAAATAAAGTCTGACATTGGCAGTGTTTTTAATCAAAATGGCGACCTGACACATTGGGCAGAACAAGGAGTTTTTCTCCTCAATGCGGTTCTAACCGTAAAAAATCATCAAGCAAATTCTCATAAGGGGAAAATTTGGGAGAAATTGACGAGTGCAACAATCAAATATCTGGGGCACTCAAAAGAGCCAAAAGTGTTCATGCTTTGGGGAAGAGATGCAAGAGCGATGAAACCTTTTATTGACCAAAACACACATTTGGTTTTGGAGTGTGCTCACCCAAGTCCACTTTCCGCATACAACGGATTTTTTGGTTGCAAACACTTTTCAAAAGCCAATGCATTCTTGAGAAATCATGGAAAAAAGGAGATTATTTGGTGATGAACAAACTTCTCGTCAGCACGACTTCAACAATAATTATATGCGTGGTTGTGGCGGTCGTTGTTTTGATTTTTATGTTGCTTGTTTTGAGAAAAAAGAAAAAAGAAAATTTTGATGACAAGGCGACAAAGATAAACGGACAATTCATTCATCTTGAACTCAAACCAAAATATATGGTCAGAAAACAACTCAAGTTCTATTATCTTCTCCACAAAATTCTTCCAAAAGAATACATCGCATTCCCAAATGTTGGAGTTGACAACTTGTGTGCACCTCTGGGCAATCGTGTTGAATACAACAAAATTCTATCAAAATATGTTGATTTCGTCATTTTTGAAGAAGCGACAATGAAACCTCTTTTGGTTATTGATGTTTATGACATGTCATATGGCGATGAGTCAATTTCCGAATTCGAACCAGATGTTGTTAAGGCACTTGAAGCCATTCACCTGCCACTCGTTCAATTTATGATAAAAGACGAATATGATGAAACCGAAATCAAGAAAAAAATCATGGACACACTTGAACCCCCAAAATCAGAAAAAGAAGAAGAAAAGAAAAACTAAAAAACGCCTCATTTTTTGAGGTGTTTTTTCATTATCGAGCTAGTTTTGATAATCTCCAAAAACATTGCTGAGTTCAATCAAATCGCCGGTTGCAATAATGTTGATTGGTTGCTCTTTGACGCTGCCATTTTTTGTTATTATGATGATTTGTAGTTTGTGATTGCGATAGAACATTTGCAAGACTTCTTCGACTGAAATTGTTGCTTTTGCAACCTCAAAATATGAATAAACTGGGTGATTTTCAGCCATTACCGCCTCAATCGGAGTTGACATCATTGATTGATTTAAGTCTTTGCCTTGTGCCAACAAATCACCAATGAATTCCACGATATAACGACCTGACGCAACTCCAATGAGTTCGTCATTTTTGTAGATTGGAATATTGGAAAACTTTGTTTTTGTCATAAGACTGACAACATCCGAAACTTTTGTTTGGGAAGGAGCGGTGACAACTTGCCTCGGTTCAACAACTTCCAAAACTTTTGGTGGAGTTGAGATGAGGCGAGCGATGTTTTCAATGTCGAGAACAACATCTCCATGTGGTTCAGCAATAATAAACTCATCGTTGCTCTTGTGAATGATTGCATTGCGAAGTCTGCCATAGTCAACAAGTTTATCTTCATATTTGCGAACCAAATAATTCACTGGCACGCTGCGACGAATAATATCAGAAAAACTCATGCTGCGCTTGTAGTTATATAAATATCTCAAAGTTTGGTCGATTGTGTTGTATGCTTGAATAAACCTTTGTGCGTTTGTTTTCTCCAAATCAAACCTCCGTCAAATTGCATTGTTATTATTAGTTTATCAAATAATTTTGTTTTTTGATATCAAATCAGCCATATTTTTGAACAAATCACAAAATTATGTTGAATTTTTTTTGTTTGTTCTATATAATAATATAGTCGTGCTAGGTGGGGAGTTAGCGGTGCCCTGAATCTGCAATCCGCTGTAGCAGAGCTGAATGATTGTGTGCGGCGTAAATTTTTATTTGATGAATATGAATGTTTGATGTTGAAATCAAGGTCCCATGCAACTCTTTCCCGTGAACCATGTCAGGGCCTGACGGCAGCATCATTAAGCGGACCAAAGGGTGTGCCATGGGGGAACTTTGGTGGAGTCAAATGTTCATATGGCTGAATGGGAGTTTGCGACAAGCCAATATGCACGGCGTGAAAGTTCCATGGCAAAGCCATGTTAAAAGGTTGTATCTTTCGATACAACCTTTTTTATGCGAACGTTCCTGCAATCGCACCGTCAGAACACGCGGTGACAATTTGTTTGAGCGACCCACTTCTCACGTCACCAACGGCAAAAACGCCTGGGATATTTGTTTGCATTCTTTGGTCAACTTCAACAAAGCCCTTTGAGTCAAGTTTTAGATTTCCCTCAAACATACTTAAGTCTGGGCTTTTCCCAAGTTCAACAAAAAGCGCATTTGTTGCAATTTCTCGTTCTTGACCATTTTTTTGATTTTTTATGACAATGCCTTCAAGGTTGTCCTTTCCAAAAAGGCGAATAATTTTTGAACTCGTTATTTCTTCAATTTTTTCGCTTGAAAAATTCTTGTTTTCAGACGTTGTCACAAAATAAATTTTTGATGCCAAGTTTTCAAGATATGAAACATCGGTTTTTGCTGTTTCATATGTTCCAACAACAGCAACAGTTTGCCCTTCAAAAAATTTTCCATCACAAGTCGCGCAATAACTTATTCCCCTGCCCAAATATTGTTTTTCATTTTGAACATCAAGCGGTTTTGAACGAGCGCCAGTGGCAATGACAATGCTTTTTGCAACATATTCATTTTTGTGCGTGCGAACAATTTTTTCTTCGCCCAAAAGTGAACACGAAACAACTTCTTCATTCTTTATTTCAATGCCGAGATTTTGAACTTGCTTTCTTATGTTTTCTGCGAGGTCAAAACCTGAAACATTTTCAAATCCGGGGAAATTTGCGATGCGGTCGATTGTGTTGATTTGTCCGCCCGCAAACATCTTTTCCAAAACCAAAACACTTTTTCCAGCGCGCTTTGCATAAATCGCTGCACTCATGCCACCTGCCCCCGCACCAATAATCACAACATCAAATTTCATTTTGCCTTCCTTTTTGATTATTATATCCGCAAAATCACATTTTGACAACAAAAAAACGTCAAGCATTTGCCTGACGCTATTTTAGATTTTTCAAAATATTTTTTTCCATTTAATCATCTAATTCATCAAAAATCGGATCAGAAAAGAATTCAGCAAGAGATAATCCCAATGTTGTGCAAATTTGATAAATTGTTTCAGTGCTAACCCTTTTCTTTTTGCTGTTCACAACATCACAAACGGTTGAGCGAGGAACACCACCATTCTTAAATAGTGAATATTGAGATAAATTTCTCTCTGCAAGTAATTGATTTACCCTAATTGCAATGGCTTCAGTTAATTTCATACCTCTTACTATCCTTTTTAGCGAACGTTCTATATGTAGAATTATAAAATCAAATAAATTTTATTCCGTTCGCTGGTTAGAACGCTTTGTAATTGCTTTGCATTGGTGTATTATGTTTATAGTCCGCTAGTTGGAACTATGGGTAAACTGACATGAAAGTTTGTTTTATAGGACATAGAAATATTTTTGAAAATATTGAAAGAAGATTAAAAGAAACGGTTGAAAATGAAATTAAAAATGGCGCTAATTATTTCGCCATGGGAACACATGGCACATTTGATACAATGGCGCTTAATGTTTGCCGAAACCTGCGGCAAACATATAAAGACATAAAAATTGAAGTTGTGTTAACCAGTTTGCACACACCAAAAAAGTGGTTGCTGTATGACGACGAGTTTGGCAAAGAATATTTTGAGCCATATAAAGATGTTCAAACAATAATGTATAATATTGAACAAGAACATTTTAAGCGGCGAATTGTTGTTAGCAACAAAAACATGATTGATTCATGCGACATTCTGATTTGTTATGTCAACAAAAAACATAATCCAAGCGGTGCAAAAACTGCCATGAATTATGCAAAAAGAAAAGGTCTTAAAATAATAAATCTTTATAACGAAAAAGATTATTTGTGTTTTAATCATATCTCACAAAATTTGGAAGATTTCTTAATGAAAAAAAAAGACATAAAAAAAGAAAGCAAATGACTGCTTTCTTTTTGTTTGATTATCTCTTTGAGAATTGGCTTGCTTTTCTTGCTTTTTTCAAACCATATTTCTTTCTTTCTTTCATTCTTGGGTCACGAGTGAGCATTCCTGCCGCTTTGAGTTCAACGCGAAGATTTGGTTCAGCTTCGTTGAGCGCTCTTGCAATGCCGTGGCAAATCGCACCAGCTTGACCGCTAAGTCCTCCACCATAAACATTGACAACAATGTCATATTTGTCTCTTGTGTTTGTGAGTGTGAGAGGTTGAAGTGCAACAAGTTTGAGTGTTTCAAGTTTGAAATATTCGTCAAATGGAAGTTTGTTAACTGTGATTTGACCTTTTCCGTTTGGAAGGAGTCTAACACGTGCAACAGATTCTTTTCTTCTTCCTGTTCCCAAAAATTGAAGTTTTTTTGCTTTTGGAGTTGCCATTAGTTTCTTCCTCCTTTAAGAGTGATTGCGATTGGTTTTTGTGCTTCGTGATTGTGTTCTGGTCCTTTATAGACTCTGAGTTTTGTGAACATCTTGCGTCCCAAAGAATTTTTTGGAAGCATTCCTTTGACAGCAATTTCAACTGCTTTGTCAGATTTTTCTTCAATCATTTTTTTGTATTGAGTTTCTTTTCTTCCACCAATATATCCTGAATATGTGACGTGTTGTTTTTGGATAAGTTTTTTTCCTGTGAGAACAACTTTGTCAGAATTGATAACGATAACATGGTCACCTGTGTCAACATGAGGTGTATAGGTTGGTTTGTTTTTTCCGCGAAGGATTGCTGCAACTTGACTTGCAAGACGTCCAAGAGGCATTCCTGTTGCGTCAACAACATACCATTTTCTCTCAACATTTTCTGGATTTGCCATAAATGTTTTCATAATTTTTCTCCTTAAAATTTTCTTGAAATAATCGATTTTTGTGAGGGGCTAAGTCACAAAAAAAACGCCCTGTTTCAGACTTTTATATCTTACAACATGGCGCCGAGTATGTCAAGAGATATTACAAAATATTTTTTTGTTTTTGGAAAGCGATGTTTGTTTTATTTTTTGATTGCAAACATTTTTAAATTTTTGTAATATTTATTCATGGTTTTGCATAATTATTCATTCATATCTTACACTCTTGAGATAGAGGCCTTGTGCTTGAGCGGTTCTGCCCGCATACTTTCTATCGCCAGTTTCAAGCGCCTTCACAACATTTGTGATGCTGAGTCTTTTTTGTCCAATTTCAATGAGAGTGCCGACGATAATTCTGACCATGTTATACAAGAATCCATTTCCCGTTATCTCAAAAGTGAAATCATTTTGATTTTTTTTGATATTAATCTCATATATTGTTCTTGTCGTGTCTTTTATTGAACTTCCAGTTAACATAAATGCCGAGAAATTGTGTTCTCCCAAAAGAAGATTTGCCGCCTCTTGCATTGTTTTTAGGTCTGGTTCAGGGAAAACTCGCATTTTTCGATATCTGTCGAGCGGACTGGAAAAATGAGCACAATATGCCCGATATAAATACGTCTTGTTTTTGACACTTTTTCTTGCATGAAAATCATTTGGCACAATTTTGGCAAACAAAATTTTCACATCTTCTGGCAGTTTTTCATTTATGGCATAGGGCAATTTTTCAACTTTGAAATTGTTTTTTGGGGGTGCGTCAAAATGTGCGGTTTGCCCCAACGCATGAACACCCGCGTCCGTTCTCCCGCTTCCATGAATTGTGATTGTTTCGCCATAAAAAGATGAGAGCGCTTGTTCAATCACACCTTGAACACTCCTCTTGCCATGTTGACTTTGCCAGCCACAAAAAGAAGTGCCGTCATACTCAACTGTTATCAAAATTCTTTGTTTTTCTTGATCTTTTTTCACATAATAATTATGTTTTTTTATCACGCTTTTGTCAAAGAAAATGTCCACGTTGTTTGACTTAAATAAGACATATTTTTATACTTAAAATAGGATATGGAGGGAAATTATGAGAAAAGTCTGTTATGATGCAAACACTGCTGCTGCTCACATCGCCTACTCCATGAGTGAGGTTTCTGCGATTTATCCAATCACACCTTCTTCACCAATGGCTGAAAGTTGTGACGAATGGCAAGCACAAGGCAAGCTCAACATATTTGACAAACAAATGAAAATTGTTGAAATGCAATCCGAGGCAGGTGCAGCGGGTGCAGTGCATGGAAGTTTGGTCGCAGGTGCCCTGTCCACGACTTTCACCGCAAGTCAAGGACTTCTCCTCATGATTCCAAATATGTATAAAATTGCTGGCGAACTCTTGCCTGCCGTTTTTCATGTCGCGGCACGAGCACTATCCACTCACGCATTATCAATTTTTGGAGACCACTCCGACGTTATGGCGACAAGGCAAACTGGTTTTAATATGATTTGCTCATCTTCAGTTCAGGAAAGCATGGATTTGGCACTTGTTAGCCACCTATCTTCCTTGTATTCAAGCATTCCAGTTGTTCACTTTTTTGACGGATTCAGAACATCTCACGAAATTCAAAAAATTGATGAAATCACACTTGATGAGATAAAAAGCATTGTGCCTTGGGACAAAATTGATGAATTTAAGGCGCGCGCGCTCAATCCAAACAATCCAAAGCAAATGGGCACAGCGCAAAACCCCGACATATATTTCCAAAATCGCGAGGCCTGCAACAAATTTTATGAAAAAGCATATGAGCATATTTTGCATGCATTTTCTGATGTTGAAAAAATAACTGGCAGACACTACTCCCCATATGAGTTTTATGGAGACAAGAATGCAGAATATGTCGTTGTCGTCATGGGCAGCGCTGGCGAGACCCTCAAAGACTACGTTGATTATCAAAATTCAAATGGTCAAAAGTTGGGCATTGTGCAAGTTCGCGTTTATCGTCCTTTTGTAGCATCGGCTTTTTGCCAAAGCATTCCACTTTCAGCAAAAAGAATTTGCGTGCTCGACAGAACAAAAGAAAGCGGAAGTCTATATGAACCTCTTGCACTCGATGTGATTTCCGCACTAAATGAGCAAGGCAGAAACATTCAAGTCGTTGCTGGAAGATATGGACTTGGCGGAAAAGAGTTTTGTTATAAACATGCAAAATCAGTTTTTGACAATCTTGGGCAACCTCACCCAAAAAATCACTTCACTGTTGGAATTGTTGACGATGTGACGAATTCATCTTTGCCACTGGACCATGATTTTGATATTTCAACAAATTGTTATGAAATGAGGTTCTATGGACTCGGTTCAGACGGAACAGTTTCAGCAAACAAAAACAGCATCAAAATTATTGGCGAAAACACAAACAAATTTGTTCAGGGATATTTTGAATATGACTCAAAAAAATCCGGCAGTGTGACGATATCTCATTTGCGCGTTTGCGACACGCCAATCAGGAGCGCATTCAACACAACATCATGTGATTTTGTCGCATGCCACAACTATTCTTTCATCGGAAAGTTTGATATGCTCAAGGGGCTCAAACAAAATGCAACAGTTCTCCTCAACACAGTCCTCGACGAAAAAGGATTATCAGAGAATTTGCCAAAAGATTTTGTTGACAAACTAAAGCAAACAAACTCTCGCCTATTTGTTGTTGATGCAACAAAAATTGCTGACGAAAACAAACTGCGTGGAAAAATCAACATCATTATGCAAACCGCATTTTTCAAGATATCAAACATAATCCCATTCAACAAAGCGTGCGACCTCATAAAAGCGGCAACAAGAAAAACATATGGCAAAAAGGGTGAAGAAGTTGTCGCTTCAAATCTTAATGCGGTCGATCAAACAAATGCCCTTCTTCATGAAATTAATGTTTCAAACCTCGTCGGCAGAGAAATTGAACAGAACTCAAATCAAGATGGATATTACAACGATTTCATTCGTCCAATCATTCTAAAAAATGGTGACGATATCCTAGTTTCAAAATTTTGCCCAGATGGCAGCGTGCCAACAGATACGGCAAAATTCGAAAAGCGTGGCGTTGCTGAAAACATTCCTCACTGGATAAAAGAAAACTGCATTCAGTGCGGCCGATGCGTCATGAGTTGTCCTCATGCATGTCTTGCCGCAAAAGTGTTCAAAGAGGATTCAGACATTGAAAGCGCGCCAGCATTTGGAGTGAAAGATGCAAAATATCGTCTGCAACTCAGTCCTCTTGACTGCACGGGCTGCGGAGTGTGCGCCGCAGTCTGCCCTGCAAAAAACAAAGCGCTAGTCATGACCGAGACAAACAAAATTTTGGAAAAAGAAAAGAATAATTTGGAAAAATTTGAAAAAATTGAGCAAACGGACACAATTTTTAACAAATTTTCAACAAAAGGCCAGCAATTCCACAGGGGATACTTTGAATTCTCCGGTGCATGTGCGGGATGTGGAGAAACACCATATATCCGTCTTGCAACCGCGTTGTTTGGCGACAAAATGGTCATTGCAAACGCAACAGGTTGCTCAAGCATCTATGGCGGAAGTGCTCCAACTTGCCCATTCTCAAAGGACAAAAACGGAAAAGGTCCGGCTTGGGCAAGCAGTTTGTTTGAAGACAATGCAGAGTTTGGGCTTGGCATGGCAATGGCGGAACAAAATGACAAATCAATTTGGATTATAGGCGGCGATGGCTGGGCATATGACATTGGATATGGCGGACTTGACCACGTCCTCAATTATGGCGCAAATGTCAACATCCTCGTGCTTGACAGTGAGGTCTATTCCAACACTGGCGGCCAAGCATCAAAATCCACTCCTCGCGGCGCAACAGCGAAATTTGCTTCTGCTGGCAAAAAAATGGCAAAAAAGAATCTCGCACTTATGGCGATGGCAAACAACAACTGTTATGTCGCACAAGTCTCGCTTGGTGCCGACATGGAGCAAACCATAAAAGCATTCAAAGAAGCCGAGGCATTTGATGGTCCAAGCATCATCATTGCATACTCTCCTTGCATAAGTCACGGAATCGACATGTCGTCATCTTCGCTTGAAATGAAAAACGCAGTTCAAAGCGGATATTGGACAACATTCAGGTTTAATCCGACTCTCGAAAATCCTCTAATCATTGATTCCCCTGCTCCAACAGTTGATTTTAGAGAATTTTTGCTTTCGCAAAACAGATTTCGTTCTCTTTTAAAAACAAACCCGAGCGAATTTGATTTGCTTCTTGACGAATGCGAAAAAGATGCAAAAACAAGGCGTAAAAATATAGAAAAATTTTTAAAAAATCATGAATAATATCAATCATACAACACAAAATAATAATGCAAAGAAAGTATATTGAAGTTTTTCAATCTCAGATTTCTTTGCTAGTGCAAAAAGATGAGACACAAGTTCTCATCTTTTTTGCTAATTATTTCAATGTTTCAAACATTCTTCAATCTTTTTTGTGACATCTTTGACATTGAAGCCATATTTTTCATAAACGACTTTCCCTTTGCCGCTTCTTCCAAATTTCTTCACTCCAACAAAAAGGTCGTCTTGATTGAGATATTTATACCAAATGTTATCATTTGAGCATTCTATTGCCACGTGCAATTTTGCATTCGGCATGACAACAGACTTTTTGTATGTCGCGGTTTGTTTTTCAAATTGTTCAAAGCATGGAAAACTTGAAACCGAAACCTTGAGTCCTTTGTCATTAAGTTCTTTCTTAACGTCAAGCGCAAGTGCCAATTCACTGCCGCTCGCAAAAAGAGCAACATCGATTTTTGAGCCATCACTTTCAAGCAAATATCCGCCACGCTTTGCAAAGGTAAAGCTGGTTGATTCAATTTGAGGCAAGTTTTGACGTGAAAGCACAAAGCAATTTGGACAATTAGTCGAATATGCCAAGTCGAAGCAAGCCAAAAGTTCTGTCGGCGTTGCTGGACGATATACAAAATTGTCGGGAACAGAACGAAGTTGTGCAATTTGTTCGACTGGTTGATGTGTTGGCCCATCTTCTCCAACATAGAGCGAATCATGCGTAAAGAAGAAATTAACAGGCAACCTCATCATCGATGCCATTCTGATTGAAGGCATCATGTAGTTCGAAAATGACAAAAATGTTGAGCAAAATGGAAGCAAGCTTGAATACAACGCAATTCCATTGCATATTGAACCCATCGCGTGCTCTCTTACTCCAAAATGGATATTTCTTCCGTCCTCGCAAGTTTGGGACATATCTTTGTAGTTCTTCAGATAACACTTGACCGAACTTCCAAGATCCGCTGTTCCCCCAACAACGCCAAGCATTTTGTTTGCCGTTTCATTCAAAATCATGGAATTCGCATCTCTTCCAGAAATTTCCGTGACATCTTTGAAAAGTGTTTTTTCGAGTTTGGAATAATCCATTTTTCTTGCCAAAACAAATTGTTGATAAACTTTAAATAGTTCAGGATATGTTTTTTCAAACAAAAAGAAATTTTCTTGCCATCTGTCATATTTTTGTGAGTTTTTGTTTATTGCTTCACGGCAGAAAGAATAAACGTCTTCAGGGATTTCAAAATCCTGTGCTTCAACACCCAAAACCTCTTTCAATGAATCCAGTTCGTCGCGAGTCAGTGCTTTGCCGTGTATCGCTTCAGAATCCTCATACTCTGTTCCAAAACCAATATGAGTCTTGCATATGATGAGCGTTGGCTTGTCAGTGCTTTGTTTTGCTTTTGTGATTGCCGCACTAATTTTTTTGTGATTGTTGCCATCTTTGACCACAATAACATTCCAATTCATGGCCAAAAATTTTTGTTTTGTGTCATCAGATGATGTGATGCTGGTCTTTCCGTCAATGGTTATGTCATTTGAATCATAGAGAAGAATGAGTTTGTTGAGCCCAAGTGAACCCGCAAGACTTGCTGCCTCAAGCGCAACACCCTCCATCAAACAACCATCTCCGCAAATGCAATATGTGTGGTTGTCAAACAACGACATGTTGATTGTATTAAATTTTTTGCCTTGATAACGTTGTGCAATCGCAAGTCCAACTGCATTGGCAACACCCTGTCCGAGCGGTCCGGTCGAAACTTCAACACCTGGCGTCACAAACACTTCTGGGTGTCCTGGTGTTTTGCTGCCATATTTCCTGAGATTTTTTAGGTCTGTTGTTGAAACTTCATAACCAAACATATGAAGAATTGAATAATATAGAGGCGCAATGTGTCCGCTCGACAACACCAACCTATCTCGGTTTTCAAAGTTGGGCTTTGTTGGGACAAACATCAAGTGGTCACGAAACAATGTAAACATAATTGGGGCGGCCGAAAGACAACTCCCCGTGTGACCCGAATTTGCGTTTGTTATCGCTGCTGCCGACAAAAGCCGTGCTGTGTTTATTGATTTTTGATATATATTCATTTTCCCCTCACATATACAAACTTTTCAAATATTCTTTGATTTTTTTTGAGCACGATGACACGCAAAGTTTGTCACATTCAATCGCGGTGTCGCACATTTTTTCAAGTGTTTTGTTGCGTTCATCAAAATCAATAATATCGATTGCAGAAGACCAAGTTTCATAGTCGTTGTTGTTTTTTATCATATCGTCCAATTTGTGTTCAGAAACTTTCAAATAGATTATATGACATGATTTTGAGAAATATTTTTGCGCAAAATTCAAAAAGTAATCATAATCAAAACAAAAAATTGTGTTTTCAAATGTTGATATTCGCCTCAAAACTTTATCTTCCTGCTCGCGATAATATTCCAAACCGCAAACAGTAATCATTTCGTCCGCGTTTATTAACTCATAGGAAATCATTTCTGCAACATTTGCATAAAACATATTCAACTCCTTGGAAAGTCTCAAGCAAATGTCATTATTCAATTCCTTCAAGAAACCAACAATAATTATATTACTTTTCATTTTCACCTTTTGTTAGTTTAACATCAAACATTATTTTTTCCAAACATTTAACGATTTAACATATTAGGTATTTTTATTGGTTTTTGCTTTTTTGCTCTTTTTTGTGTGCTTTGAAGATTTTTTTGGTATGAAAATTATCATGAATGACACAGCGATAATGCCAGGAGCAACATACTCCCATTTGATAAATACAGTTGTATAGGTGGAATTATCGGTCGCAAAAGCAAGGACACCATTTGACGATATTGAAAGAATCACATTTCCATTATTGTCAGTGCGATAGAGGCAATTATCTTTGACGCCAGCGGACTTCAATCTTTCAAGTGTCTCGTCTGTTGGATGACCATATTTGTTATCTTTTCCGCAAGAAATAACTGCATATTCTGGTTTTGCCACATCGAGAAAATCTTTGCAAGAACTTGTTCTTGAGCCATGGTGGGCAACCTTGAGAACATCAACATCAAAATCAGTTTCAGAATAGTTCTTCAAAACATCTTTTTCCAAATCTTGCCCCGCATCACCCGTAAACATAATTTTGCGTCCGGCAAAATTCATAATCATGATTGGAGATTGATTGTTCGCATTTGCATTTGTTATTGCATTATAAAAAGGCGAATAAAAATCAATCACAACGCCACCCTCAACAATTTTATCCCCAGAATTGTTTGTCTCATACATTGAATCTGGCTCATTTTTCATTGCATCAATAAATTTTTTGAATGTTTGAGTTTTGTTCTCATCAACATCAGGATAAAATGTGTAGTTCACTTGATATTTCTCATAAACTGACACCGCTCCGCCAACATGGTCAGCATCTGAATGAGTTATCAGCAAATAATCAAACACTTTTTCGCGTCCAGCAAAAAACTTGTTGTCCAAATAGTTCAGCAACTTTGTGTTGCTCCCCTCTTTCGAGTCGCCAGAGTCAATGAGCATTGTTTTGTTGTTTGGGAACTTGATTGCAATCGCATCTGCTTGGTCAACATCAACAAAGTGAACAACAAGACCGCTTTGGTCAATATCATTTGATGCTTGTTCGCCAGCATATTTGAAATTGATGAAATTTTCAATGGGTGTTTTGAAGAAAAACGACAACCCCACAATCAAGCATATGGTCAAAAAGATAACAATTTTTATTGTTATTGTTCTTCTAGCACTTGAAATATCTGATTTATTTTTCTTTGACATCAAATCACCAAAACGCCTTTATCATATCTTTTTTCTTTTATGTTTTTCTTTCCAAAAAGTTCAAGAATTTCGTCCATCTTGTCAATCGTTGCTCGATATCCTTCTTCAATCATTTCTTCATAACCATCAAGTTTGGTGAACTTGTATTTTCCCGTCTTGATTTGAATCATGACATCTGAATTTTCATATCCTTTTCTTGTGTTGTTTTTGAGCAAAATGCCAAGCGAACACG
>JBJFDC010000011.1:0-20193 GCA_051889215.1 Christensenellales bacterium | reverse complement strand
AGAAAGTGCATAGTGTCACGAGAGAAAGAACGACGGTGAACAATGTTTTCATGAGAAAAAGACTTGAACTTTTTTGAACGTTGTTGATGACTTGCCTGCCTTCTGCCACAACGCTTGGAAGTGATGAGAATTTTGAGTTCATGAGCACGAGATTTGAAATGCTTCTGGCGACCTCACTGCCGTCCGCCATGGCGATTGAACAATCCGCTTCTTTGAGTGCAAGTGTGTCATTCACGCCATCGCCAGTCATTGCAACGACCTTGCCTTTTTGTTTGAGTGTTTTTATGATTGCGTGTTTTTGCTCGGGGGAAACCCTTCCAAAAACCGTGAATTTATCTGCAATTTCGCACACCTCTTTAATGCTCATTTTTTCGAGCGAGACAAATTTCTCCGCACCCTCAACTCCAACCTTTTTTGCAATGCTTGCAACTGTTTGAGGATTGTCGCCAGAAATTATTTTGATTTCAACACCATTATCTTTGAACCACTTGATTGTGTCGGGGGCGTCGGAACGAATGTGGTCTTCAATAACAATGAGCGCGATTGGCGAAAACTCCAATTCTTTTTCTTCTGAAATTTCCTGGTCGTTTTTTGCAAGGACAATCACGCGATAACCTTGTTCGGAGTATTTTGAAATTTGCATTTCAAGACTTTTGTTTTTTGGCGTGTTGATATATTCGTAAGCGCCAAGTGCGAAAGTGCCAATCCCCGAAAAACACGTTATCGTTTGCTTCCTTTCTGATGAAAAAGCAAGGTTGAAAGCTGGTTTTATGACATTTTCTGTTCCATAAAATTTTTTGAGTGCCAAAGATGTTGCATTTTCTGTTGGTTGAGCACAATTGATTGACTTGATTATCCCATCGATGTCAAGTCTATTTTCTTCAAGGCGAACAATTTCTCGAACCTGCATTGTTCCGTCGGTTATTGTACCAGTCTTGTCAAGACATAGCACGTTCGTGCGTGCGAGCATCTCAATGGAATATAAATCTTGAACAAGCGTTTTCTTTTTTGAAAGTTTGATAACACCAACAGCAAGCGCAACTGTGACGAGCAAAAACATTCCCGCGGGAATCATGCCAACAAGCGAGCCACAAGTTTTTTCAACCGCTGTTGCAATGTTTGTGTCTTGTCCATAAAAATTGTTGAGGAACATCAAAATCCCAATTGGGAGAATGAAATAACCAATGATTTTTATGAGTTTGTTCAAATCTTTGAAGAGATTTGATTTTGGCTTTGATACTCCTTTTGCCGCTTTGGCAACACTTGATATATAGTTGCCTTCGCCAACAGCAACAACGCGACAAACGCATTTTCCGCTCGTCAAAAAACTTCCAGCCAAAAGTTTGCTGCCAACGGTTTTCTTGATGGAAACACTTTCCCCGGTCAGAAGGGATTCGTTGACATCGACCACGCCGTCCAAAATTTCGCAATCGGCAGGAATTTGGTTGCCGTTTTCCAAAATGATTATGTCGTCAAGGACAATATCGTTTGAAGATATTTCAATTTGTTTGCCATCTCGCATTGTTGCGATTTTGGGAGCGACAACAAGTTGAAGTTTTGAGACCGTTCTTTTTGCTTTGCATTCTTGAATTATTGCAATCAATGTGTTTGCCACAATGATTATTGCAAACAGCAAATTGTTGTATGACCCGACAGCAAGGAGGGCGACAAAAATTGCCAACCACAAAAAATTGAAGAATGTGAAAACATTTTCACAAACAATTCGAGTGTATGATTTTCCCGATGACTTTTTTGCGGCGTTTGTCAGTTTTTGACTTTGTCGGAGTTTGACTTGTTCTCCATCAAGTCCTTTCTCTATCGCTGCTTCAAATCTCTCGATTGGTTCTTGGGTCTTTTTTTTCATATTTGTATTAACTTTCCTCTAAACTTATATTGTATACTATAAAAAATCAAAAGTAAAGCATGTTAACCACCTGTTTGTTGGTTTGCTCTTTTTTCTTTGTGAAATTTTTTGGCTGATTGAAATGTTTGGCCTGACCAAATAATCAAAAAAAAATATTATGGCAATTAATTAATAAAAAAATTAAATAAGTGTATTAAACTCCTTTAAACAAAAGGTGTGCAGCAAAATAATTTATTTTATAAAAATTGTTTTTTAAAAATTAAAAATAATTATTTTAATTAATTTTGAATTATTTTTGAATAATTTTAATTTATTTTATGGCGGACAAGACATATTTTTTTTCAAACTGTCGTTTGTTGTTCCTATAAACACTTTTGTCATTTGTTTGTTTGGCAAATATTGTTTATTAAATGAGGCGACCGGCAAAAAAATTGGTTTTTTTGTTTGGTTATTTTTTTAGTAGAGTGATATATTATAATTAATTATACATATTAGGGGAAACATATGAAAAAATTAAAAACTTTGTTCGCATGTCTAATTTTGCTGTGCTCGTGCATGATTTTTGCATCATGCCAAAGCGGAGCGCAAAAGGTTGAGTTCGGCGAAACATCGCCGGTGGTTATGGAAGTTGGTGAAACATATTCACCTTCAGTTTTCGTGACGCCAGAAAAATATTTGGAAGAACTCACTCTTTCAACGAGCGATGCACGAGTTGTTGTTATATCCCCAGACAACAAACTTGTTGCTGTTGGCACTGGTTCGGCACAGATTGAAGCAAGGGTTGGAAATGCCACAGCGAACTTGGTCGTCGAAGTTGTCGAAAAAAGACAAAAACTTCAAACTCCAGTTGGTTTTCATTATGAAGCGCAAGCAAACAGAATTGTTTGGTCCGAGGTGAAAGATGCGAGTTCATATGATGTTGAAATTGGCGGCGAGATTGTAGCAAAAAATTTAACGACCAATTTTTATGAAATTTCCCCAAATGGTGAAGTGCAAAGAGTTAGAATCAAAGCAAACGGAATAAATCGTTTTTCAGATTCGGATTTCACACAAATTTATGAATTTAGAAATCTTCAAAGTCCAACAAACTTGAGTTTTGATAAGGCGACACAAACGCTTTCATGGCAATATCCACAAAGTGACGCAAAATTCAAAGTTTGTGTCAATAAAGTTCTTTTGGACGTGATAAACAGCAAATCATTTGTCTTGAACCTTTCAGAAAAAGGTGTTTATGATGTTTGTGTGATCGCAGTGGCTCAAGTGCAAAATGAAGGCGATGTGTTGGTGTTTGACTCACTTCGTTCTGAAAGCATCGAGATTTCGCGCCTTGGTGGAGTTGACAAAAATTCAATCGTTTGGAATGCATCAGAAAACTTGCTGACTTGGGGAGAAGTTTCAGGTGCAAAATATGAAGTTTCCATTGATGGACAAACTCCAGTTTTGGCAGAAAAAAACAACATTCAAATAACTGATTTGGAAAAAGGCATTCACGAAATCACAATCACGGCAATTTCAAGCGAAAATCTTGTTTTGAATGCAAATGAGGTGGCAACAAGCAATGTTGCGATAACAAAACAACTTCCAACTCCACAAATTTCTCGATATGATGCAGACACGAACAAACTCACTCTTTTGAATGTGGGAGATGCACAAAACTTTGAAATTGTGTGCAACGGACATATAATCTATGAGGGTCCGGCAGAAATTGACGATGGAACAGCGATTATAACTCTTCCTTCCGACATATTTGAAAATTCGGGCGAATATGAGCTTGTTGCAAAATCAAAAGCGGACGAAGCAAGATTTTTCACCGAGTCCAATTCAAGCGAACAATATCTCATAACGAGGTTGTCCGCTCCAACCTATCTCAATATTGAAAATGGAAAAACTTTCACTTTTGCATCGCTTCCTCAAGCAAACTTTGGATATAGCATTTTTGTTGACGGAGCTGAACATGAAATATCAGAGACGCGATATGAGGTGTTTGACCTTGCTCCTGGAACATATGAAATCAAAGTCAAATATCTTGGAAACAAAAACACAATTCTTGAAAGTCACTATTCAACCATGACTGTTGCAAAACTTTCGACACCAGTTCTTGAATTCGACAAATCGACTTTGCGACTTGCAATAAACAAAGAGACAGATGTCGTTCGTGGATATGACATAACAATCAACGGTTCGCTTCAAAAAAATGTTCAACAAAAAGAATACTCTCTCGCCGGAATGCTTGCAACCCGCAACAACGAAATCACCGTTCAAGCACTTCCAAATGGCAATGACGAGATTTTGAGCAATGTTTCGAGCATTGATATCTACAAACTTGAAGAAATTGCAAATCTCGAACACGAAACAATCAGCGACATTTCTTCCATAAAATTTGACACAAACGCAAATTACGACAACTATGTCATCACTTTGGGTTCTTCAACAAATCTTGATTACACGATTGAAAACGATGGAGATAAAACAATCCTCAAATTAAAAGATTTGACATCAAGCATTTTTGAAAATGCAGGAGGATATACAATTTTTGTTGAAGCACTGTCCACAAACAAAAATGTCATCAGCGCACCAAGCGCTCAAATACGAATTGAAAAACTTGCCGAGCCAACAGGACTCACCTTTGAATTTCCGAACGAAATCTCATGGGATAAGTTTGCCGAACTTGAAAACAACTTTGAACTTGTGATAACAAAAGATGGAACACAAGTATATTCTCAAACGACAACAGAGAACGAATTGTCGATTGAGGACCTGACTCTTGGAACTCTCAAGGCAAAAGTAAAAGTTTTGGGCAACCGAAAAGATGTTTTGGATTCAAATTATTGCGCTGAAATTGAATTTGTTCACGAAAAACTTTCAAAACCGCAAAATGTTGAATATTCAAACGATTTAATCATTTGGAGTGAGGTTGCAGGCGCTGATTGCTATGAAATTTCAATCGGCTCGCAAAAATTTGAGAGTGACACAAATTCATTTGTCACCGCAAATCTTTCTGTCGGTCAATATCAGGCGACAATCAAAGCAAAAAACACAAAAGATTCAACAATAACAAGTGATTATTCAGAAATCCAATTTGCAATCACGAGAAAACTTGCCGCTCCAACAAATCTTTCATTCGACAAATCAACAAGAACTCTGACTTTTGATGGTGTCGAAACTGCAGAAAATGGGGCTCCAGCACTTGCCACAAAATATATGGTTTATGTCAATGATGTTGCGGCTTCAGCGGAATACACAAACAAAACTTCTTTTACATTCAATTCAGACGCTTTCCTATCCGCCGGAATTTATGAACTTAAAGTCCAAGCATTTGGCGAGGGCATTTACACAAATATTAGCTCAAAGTCTGAGCCGCTCACAGTTGAAAAACTTGCCGCTCCAATTTCGATTTCAATAACCGACGAAATTGTTTCTTGTGCATATAACTCCGAAATTGTCGACCACGTTGAAATTTTGATTAATGGAACAGAAGGAAATAATCTCGCCGACCTTTCTGGCGAAATTGATGTCAAGGCAAGATATATTGGAAAAACCGACGAACTCATTGATTCGGAATATTATGAAACAACAATATACCGCCTTGGGAAAATAACAAATTTCAAGTTAAATAATGATGTGATATCGTGGAGTGGTGTTGCAAATGCTTCGGGATATGTGATTTCGGTTAAGCCAGAAAATGAAAATCTTGAAAAATTCTATCTTGATAGTGATGTGTCTTCATTTGTTTATGAATTTCGTTATGAAGGTTCATACTCAATTGAAATATTCGCACAAGGTGGCGAGGTTGAAGGAAAACAATATTTGGATTCAGCCCATGAAACAATGATTGCAACAAAAAATGTTGCCCCAACAAATGTCGCACTTGTTGAAGACAC
Organism: Christensenellales bacterium; assembly: GCA_051889215.1. Classification (GTDB taxonomy): domain Bacteria; phylum Bacillota; class Clostridia; order Christensenellales; family UBA1242; genus UMGS1470. Next base: position 14,448 of record JBJFDC010000011.1, on the reverse strand, counting down.
AGAAAACGGGTTGATAACAATCACATATGATTATGCTGGACAAGAGAATTCAGCAAGCAAGTTTGGCGTCTATGTCGACGGCGTGTTGCTTGGTGAAACGTCAACAAATGTGTTTCAATGTGAAAGTGTTGTTTTCGCAGCGGTGAAAATTTATGAAGTTCAAGTCAAAGCTGTCGGAAACAACGCAAACAACTATGTTTCTTCCGCACTTTCGTCCAGTTTTATAACCGAGAGATTGTTGTCGCCGCTTGATGATTCAAATACTCGCTGGTTAGATGGATATTATTTTACTTTTACTTGGAACAATGTAAGTCCTAATAATACCGCTTATCAAATCAACATTAAACAATATATTAATAACGAAGAAACAGCAGAAGTTAAATCAGAATATGTAGAGCCTTCTTCCTCAAATTTGCTCTTTGTGAGTTTTTATGAAGAAATGCAGACAAATCAATTTGTTGAGGGTGAAATTAGGATATTTGCCTATGCGATTGGGGATAACTCCAGATTTCTTGGAACGTCTAGAGATGTATGTTTACCATTCACTTTTTCTTCTCAACCAACAGTATCGCATGACGCGGATAAATTGTTGATAACAAGGTCAAAAGGCTGCTATGTTTCAGTTGAATATTTTATAACTAATGAAAACGGAGAAGAAAGCGAACATATAAATACGTCTTATCAAATGATTGATTCAATAATTGTTAATGAAATTCTCAATGATCCAAACTTTTCTTCTGGAGAAATCACATTTGTTATAAGACAATGGAAAGGCGGTGGAGAAATGCCTTCTGCACCTCTGACATACAAGATAAAAAGATTTAAGGATACAACTTCTTGTGAATTCTTTAGAGATGAAACTGATTCAGACATAATTTATTTGAAGTGGGAACCAGTCGAAGGGGCGAGTGGATATTTGGTTGCGATTGGAGATGACAATGGTGAAACAAAACAAATATATTCCGGCATAGATTGTCAATTTGCTCTTCCATTGTCTGAGATGTATAATTTGCGCAATTATTTTTACATCAAAACACTTGGTAGTTCAGAAACAGGATTTTCTTCCGTTGGACGTGTTAAAGCATCAAAATTAAAACTTGTTGCAAACCAATTAAATTTTAAAAATGAAAATGGTGTGATTTCGTGGGAGGATGGACCGATAGGAAACATTCGTTCATTTAGTTCTGGATTTAAATTAGTTATCACTGATGAAAATGGACGCACACCTTATACTTTGGATAATAACACATATAACCATTTGCTTCCTGGGCATTCGGGACAGCTCAATTTGAAATTAAAGCGCGTGGGGGATTTAATTGCCGGTCTTGATTCTGATTACGCCGAACTCAACATCGTCAAACTTCCAAAACCAACCAATATCAGAGTTGTTGAGGGGCAAATAAAATGGGATTTTGGCTTTACTTTGGGTGAAGGTCAGACAATCAACTTTGTTTACAAGATTGACGGAATGGAATTTGATGCAACAACAGAAGGAATTGCAAATCTCACCGCAACACTCCTTGCGGGAAAAGAATATAGGGCTTCTGTTCAAGCAAAGAATAATGAAATCTTCCTTTCAAGCGACAACAGTGATGAAATTGTTGTGAAAGTCCTTGAAAATCCAAATGCCAATGACAACACGACATATATTTCAACAAACCTTGATAAAACAATCAGTTGGTTCAACTGGTCAAGTGCATTGGGCGCGGCAAAATATGAAGTTAAAGTTGAGGGCGGAGAACTTGAAAATCCAGTTCTAAATGTGATTACAGACACGAAATGGACAATCTCTGGACTTGATGCTGGCGCATATTCAATTTTTGTTCGCCGCATTGGAGGAACTGGAATGGTTGATGGAGTTGGATATCTATCTTCTGGTTTCTCAACGCCAATCTCATTCACAGTCCTCGCCGCTCCAGAAGTGACGGTTTCAAATGGTGAAATCGCATGGCTTTCTCAAGATGGAGCAAACAACTATTATATTTATATCGGAGACAGCTATAAACCTTGTGGCAATGTGACATATTGGACATTCGCAGGCGAATATAACAATTTCACGAAAGAAACAAACATCAATTTATTCATGCAGGCGATTGGCGATGGAACGAGCTTTATTGCAAGTGCAAAAACGAGCGAAATCAAAGTTGTAAAACCTCGTCCACCACAAATGCTTGTTGTCAAAGATGGTGCACTTTGTTGGGCAAATCTTGAAGATTACACATATTTTGAGGACACGGAGAACAAAAATATCTATCTTGACTTTATTCAAAATGGAACGACGGCAGAGAGTTTTGAAATCGATGTAAACAACCTCAAAAATGGCTGGCCACTTGATGACAACTATTTGCAAAAACTCACAAGCAATCTTCCTGCGGGAAGTTATACTCTCAAAATCAAACAGATTGGTGACAGCAAAAAGGTTATTACAAGCGAATATTCCGAACAAACTCTCGATGTTATTGTCGCTCCAAATCCAACAAATGTGTTTATTGACGAACACAATCTCCAATGGGACAGTGTGACGCTTGAAAATTATAGTGAAACGAATGAAGTGGTTTATGTTGTTTATGCATTTGATAGCATCGCAAACGACTGGATTAAACTCGCTGAAACAAACACGACATTCCTCGACGTTGAAAACACAAGCGGACTTCTCATGCCTCAACATATAGCCCTTGCCGTTGCAGTGAAAGGAAACACAACTCAATCGGGTTATAACAATTATATCACTGGCAATATGTCCGAAAAAATTGACATAATCGTTCTTGGCTCAACAAGCGATATCCAAACTGTTGACGGAAATCTCACATGGGGAATTGTCGCAAATGCTGTTAATTATCGAATTGAATCAAGCACGAACAACATGGTTGTTGAGGGCGGGGTTCAATCTTCATACCTCAAAGGGTTCAATCCTGGCGTTCATAACATCAGAATCAGAGCACTCGGCAACGGCACAACAAAATTTGGAAGTTGCATAATCAATGGTGTTTGGGGCGATAGTTTGACATTCACCAAATTGGATAAGCCGGTTGCATCAACAAAAACAGATTCGGAAAACAAATCTCAATGGGGCGCATTCCACTGGGGCGCGATTGAAAATTCGTTTGGCTACAACATTTTTGTAAACAATGAACTCTATAACTATATCGAAGGCGAAACATATGAAAGTGACTATCCTGGAAGCGACATAAATGTTTATGCATTCCAAGCAAAAGGAAACAGTGCAACGCCGAGCGAATCAAATGTTGCGTATATTTCTTCCGACCTTTCAGATGGGCTTGCGCGTGCTCGCATGACAAAAATAAATGGCGTTCGAGTTATCAACGGAAAACTCTATTGGTTGCCTTCAAACAGTGGAACAAACACAAAATACTACTTTGTTGAATTCTATCAAAATCAAGAACGCGTTGCTAGAGTTCCAGTTGAAGTGAACGACAAAAACCTTGTCAAAGTCAACGGTGTTTCTATGGTTGAATTTGACGTTGCTGGCTTTGTGACACAAGGAACATACACTGTTCTTGTCAGAGAAGTAAGCAATAGCGACATCTATATTGCAGGTGTGGAATCAGACCCAATCGAAATTTCAAAACTTGATGCTCCAAGCAATGTTCATTTAGATAATGGAATTTTGACATGGAATAACGTTGAAGGGGCAACAGGATATATTCTTCGAATTGTTTCTGACACAAACACAATCGAATATTCGGAAGGATTTAGTTTTGATGAAGAAAGATATGCATGGCGCTGGGTTTCAGAACTCGAAACTGGAATTTATCGCGTGTCAATCAGAGCGGTTTCGACCGACGAAAACAAACTCAGTTCATCGTGGGCAACAAAATATGGCGAAATGGAAGGCGAGTTAAGCACTTGGGAAGTTCGTCAAATTCCAAAGATTATTCTCGGAAATATAAATGTCAACGATGAGGGAAATATTGTCTGGACGTTCTCTTCTTCTTCGGCTAATATTCCAGCAAACAAAGCATATATCGTTTGGAGAAAAGGTGAGGCAAGCTATGTTGAAACGCCAATTCTCGACAACTTCTATCCTGTTGACGAAAACCTTATGGGAATTGCAATCAGGACAATACCTTATGGCGAAAATGAATTTGATTATTTCGCATCAATATTCAGTGAGATAAAAGATGTTGACAGACCTGAACCACCACAAGACTTAACCTATGATTCAACAAAACAAATCTTCACATGGACCGCAGCTGGAACAAGCGACGCAAGTTATATTGTGTTCTACTCGATTGATGATGGCGAAGAGAAGTCGTTTGAAACGGAAGAAAACAAATTTGCTCCAACTCAACTTGGCAATTACAAAGTTTCGGTCAAAGTAAAAAAATCTGATTCAGCCATTGGAACAAGTGAAAAGAGTGAAGAGGTTGAGGGAATATTCAACTTGTTCACGGGTGGAGATGGAACATCATCAAATCCATTCCTTGTCAACTCAACAAACTTTGAAAACATCATGCACAGACCAAATTCATATTTCCAACTGACCGAAAACATTGTTCGCAACAACAAAGTGCCACTCGGCGGAAACCGAACAAATTCTCCAAATCAGTTCTTGGGCAAACTTGATGGAAACAACATGACAATCACTGTTTCTTTTGAAGAGAATCAAAACTCAATTTGGACGGGAATTTTTGCTGAACTTGGTGATGGCGGTCAAATCAGAAACCTCAATGTTGAAGTTGTGGGTGATTTCAATTTGAATATGGCATCTTCAACCTCAATACACGCAGGTGCAATCGCAGGATGCGTCAATGGTGCTGAAGCGCTGATTGAAAACTGCAGAGTTTCGGGCACAACGACAATAACGCGAAATCGTGACAACGAAACAAGATTTGGCGGAATTGTTGGACTTCTAAAACAAGGTTCAATAAAGAATTGCATCAGCGAACTCAACATCACATCAAGCACAAACTACATCAGCAAAGTTGGTGGAATTGTTGGAATGGTTGGAACAGACTCGTCGATTAATGCAGTCGTTGATGGTTGCCAAAACTTGGGAACAATCACTGGCGCAAACATTGTTGGCGGAATTGCAGCATACAACTATGGCACAATAAAAAATTCAACAAATTCAGCAAACATTCAATCAGATGCATTCTTCTATATTGATATCACATCAAATGAAGTGATTTGCAATTCAACCGTTGGCGGAATTGTTGGCGAAAACTATGGAACAAAAACCAATGATATTGTCGAGGGCGGAATAATTCAAAACTGCGAAAACACTGGAAATGTTGTTGCATCAAACACGAGCGGCGAGAAAAAACCAAGCAGTTTTGCAGGCGGAATTGTCGGCGAGACAACTCATGGACTTATTGATGAGAATAAGAGCCGCGGACAAGTTTTGATTGAAAGCGAAAACTCTTCATCAACAACTGCTGCTCAAGCAATCGTTGCAAACTTCATTAGTTATTCAGAAGTTTCAACAAACTACAAGTTAAGTTCACTCTCTCAAATTGTTCCAAGCAACATGAATATGACAATAATAGATTTGTAATGTTGATGGTCTTTGGCGCTCCAAACGGCGCCAAAGACACACAACAAACTCTTGCATTTTTATTTGATTGGTCATTTTTCATACTATTTACTTTTTAAGAGGCATAATATATAATCAACACAATGAAAAAATTTTATCGTTTTGCGCTTGTTTTTATGATATTCTGCTGCACATTCTTGTTTTGCGGGTGTGCAACAGTTTCTTATTCTGTGATTGAGACTGAAAACGGCGGTGTGGGTCAGGTGATTGAAATTGAACTTGACGAAAAACAACTTGGTCAAGCGGGCGCAACTGCTGCCCAAATTCAAAATATGAAAACAGATATTGCAGCATTGATGACAAACAAACAAAATGAAATACTCAATAATTATCTTCAAAAAGTTCAAAATGACAAGACCCTCACAAGCGCACAACGTCAAATGCTTGCCGAAGGAGTAAACACAAATGTTGATATTTCGGACTCGTCAATTTTTGCAAGATTCACATTTGTTAATGTCGCGACTTATTATTATTTTTATGACATTGACACATCGGACGAGGAAGATGACATTATTGAAGAAAAACAGGGCTTGTTCTATTCTCGATATATTCAAACAACGCAAACAATATTTTCAAATCAAGAGTTGATTGATTCCTATGTTGCTCTTGCCAACCAATATATCGATGGTCTCAATCTTTCAAATCCGTCAAAAATTCAAGCACCTCAATACACCTATTCCTATCAAACCTCGTCCACAAAATTAAAAAGCGATGCGGACGAAAAAAGAGTTGAGAACGGAGCGATTATTCACACTTGGCATATGTCAAGCGACCAAACACAACGCGAAATTCATTTCTACACAACTCAACCTCGTCGCGAAATTTGGTATGCATTTGCTTTGGGTGGGGCGATTGTGTTGGTTGGCGTGTTGTTTGTTGTTAATTATTTCAAGACGAGAAAAGCAAAAAAAGATGAAATAGAAATAATTGAACCATAGAAAAAGGCGGGATTTTCCTGCCTTTTTGTATGATGTTGTGATGCATGAATCAGAATCAAAAAATTGTCATACAAATTGTCTTCATGCATTTGCATGGCAAAGATATTCAACAAAAAAAGAAGAGGTTTTGCCCTCTTCAATTTTAGGTGTCTGTTGTTATTTCGTCATAATCAGTTCCTTCTTCATCAAAAAGCCATAGCAATGCTTTGTATCTTTCGAAAACAATTTCGGAATTGATTGGCAGATTTTTGTTGCCGGCAAGCATCTGGTCGCGAATTGTCCAAGCATACGCGAAGTATAAATCCAAAAGTTTGACTGCCAATTTGTTGTGAATCTTGAGTTTTTCGGCATCTTCTTTTGTTGGGACCCAAGACGAGATTTCGGCTGGTTCAGCAGGTGGAACAAGTTTTTCGACGTGACCCATAACAAGTTCCAAAACGTATATGCCTTCAGCATACCAAGACAAATCAACGAGTGTCTGTTGGTCGATGTCGGGTCGAATTGCATTCTTTTCATATTCTGTGAGCGCGACTGAATATTCGTCGACCATGTTTTGATAATTTTTGCACACTTGTTTTTTGTTTGAAGATGTTGAGCACTCATAGGCAAATTGTGCCATAACCCTCATAGCTCTAACACGCTCATAGACTTCGCGAATTGATTTTGTTGGCTTTGTCGCCCCATATTCTTCAAGATATTGAGATTTTGGAAGTCCCAACAGGTCAAACATTGCACAAATAAAATCAACACCAGATTTTTCTTTGATAATTTTTGCAATCTCTGATTGGGAAGGCATTTTCATTTTGTTTTTTTGCACTTGTCCTTGCAGAGGAATTGGAAGCAAATTGGCTTGCAACAAAAACATTTTCAATGCGTAGAAATCAGGATAATTGCTGCCGGTCGCCTCAAAATATAATTTTTTAGCAGTGTCAAAGACATATTTTGCCTGTTTTTTTGTCGTGACGTTTGGGTTTAATTCTTTCGCTCTTTTGATGCTAAAAGACCTCATGCAATAAACCCAAACAAGACAAGCCAAGGAAATGACAATCACTACACTCAAAACACAAACCATTATTAATGAAGAATCCATAACCACACTCCTTTTATAAATAATAACATGGTTTTTCAGGTTTTTCAAGAGGCAAAAACACGCCGAAAATATGATATTGACAACGGCATTATTGTGATATAAACTAAACAAAAAAGGGGTGGGAATATGATTCAAATCATTAGTTATGTCGCTTTGGTGCTGGCTGTAATTTTGTTGATTGTCGGAAGAATTATTGCGATATCAAAAAACAAAAAGAAATGTCAAGAACTTGAGGCACAAAAAGCACTTCACAACCAAAGTGAGGGTGTGAACCAAACGAGCAATGCTCAAACAAACACAAATGATGACTACAAAGATAAAGTTTTAATCTACACTTTTATCAAGTTGAAAGAAGGTCATAACAAAGTGCCAACAAACAAATTTTTGCAAGTCTTCTTTGATGAGCTTCAAACTTTTCCAGAAAATTCAAAATTAAGAAAGGCGTTTGCAGATGCAAAAAACGCCGACAGCATTGGCTTTGATGTTATGGGAATAAGCATGACTGTTGAACTCTCGGGCAGAAGAGGGTTTATGGGAAGCAGAAACATAAAGTTAAAAAATTATTTTAACTTTTCAGAAAATGACATGGCAACCGTTGTAAATTCAATTGATGACGATGCGAAAGCGCTTGCTGAAAAAGTTGTTGAGAAAATATAACAAAACAAAAAAGGCGAATTTATCGCCTTTTTTTATAAAAAATTTGCTACATTTGTTAATATAAAAGTTTATATATGATATAATTAAAATATTAGGAGGGGAATATGGACAAACTCAAAGAACTTCGAATTGTTGACAACTTTTATCAAACATCTTCGTTTTTTCCAATGCCGACCATCATGGTCGCAACGGTGAGCGAAAATGGACAAACAAACCTTGGCGCATACTCGCTTTGTTTTCCATACTATATCGCGGGAAAGGATTATTACGCCATGATTTTGGAGAGCCGAAACTCTTCCAACACCGCTCAAAATATTTTGAGGACAAAAAAGGCAACACTCAATTTTATTCCTGACAACAAAAAGTATTTCAAAGAGGCGGTGAGACTTGGTTTTCCGGGAGACACGACAGAAGAGAAAATGAAAAATTGTTTGTTCCACCTTGAACAAAGCGACTTGGGGGAAGACAGACCAAAAATTGTTGAGGAAAGTTTTCAGGTGTTTGAATGCACTTGGGACGACTCGCTCGAAAACGCATTTGAGGACAAAGCGGGTTGTCTTGAAGGATATGAGCCACCTTTTCGCAATTTCAATGGAATAACAAGCAAATTCGGCGCACATTTCATTCTCAAGATTGATAGAATTTTGATGAAAGAAAAATATCACAAGTCCATCATTGATGGGGTGAAGAGTTGCAATTTCCCAAGAGTGCCAGTTGATTATGGATATCGCGACAGCACAAACTTTTGGTATACAAAGTTCACGCGTCCTCACGCAACCAAAATTCAAGCAAAAGATGGCGATGTAAATTCTGTTATATATGCCGCAAAACGCATTGACCCAGAGGTTGTGTTCACGAACGAAGCATGTGCAAAACTCACCAAAATTCCAAGAATTTTCCTCAAAGCGGCGCTAACTCAAATGGTTGAGATTGCAAAAGAAGAAAACATCAAAGTGGTTGACGAAAAAGCACTTGCTATAATAAATGACAAACGCCACAAAGAAAAAAAGAAATAACAAAAAAGCCCATATGGGCTTTTTTTTGTTGATATTTATCTAAATTATTAGAATAAACCAGAAATCTGTTCATTTTCGTCAATCTTCATGTTGAGTGCGGCGGGGGATTTGCCCAAGGCGGGCATGAGCATCATGTCGCCAAGCAACACCACCAAAAATCCCGCACCAGACCTTATTTCAACATTTATTTTTCCAGCCCCATAAATTTTGTGGGCAATATCAAATATCTTTTGTTTGACTGAGTCTTGCGTGTTATAAGCGAAATTCAACTCGCTTTTCTCTTCACATTTTTCGGCGACAATTATCATTAATGATTTTTTTGTTAAACAAAAGTCTATATTTTTCAATTTGATATTGACAAAATGGCAAAGTTGGGTTAATATACTTTTACAATCTCGTGTCATTCCAGATTGTTTTATTTGGGAATATTTGCAAAAATCTTCTTATGAATGGCAATAAAACAACAATATTTCTTGACTGTGTTTTATTGTTTTTTGTAAGGTGATTTTTTATTTTACAGTCGAAAAAATTTTTATGAAGGAGAAAAGAAAATGAAAGTATTAATCGGAACAAAAAATCCAGGGAAAATCAAAGGGGCAAAAGCGGCACTCGAAAACTTTTTTGAAGGTGTTGAGATCGAAAGCATTTCAGCACCATCAAATGTTAGTGAACAACCTGTTGACGGCGATACATACCTTGGCGCACACAACAGAGTGAAAAACATGATTAAATTTGCAAAAGAAAACAACATTGAGGCGGATATGTTCATGGCGATTGAAAGCGGGCTTGTCAATCTTTATGGAAATTGGTTCATAACAAATTTTGCTGTTATCTGTGACAAGTCGGGATACGAAAGTGTTGGAATGAGCGCAAGCTTTCCTGTTCCTGAAAAACACGTTGACAACATCAAAAACAACACTTTGGGCACGGTGATGGACGAACTGTTTCACGGGGAAGACCTCAGAAGCAGCACAGGTGGAATTGGGCTTCTCACAAAAGAGCATATAACTCGAATCGACCTCAACACTCAAGCATTCACAATGGCACTCACTCAATTTGTAAATGGCAAAATTTGGACTGACAAAAAATAACAAAAGCAAAAATGGAGGGGAACCTCCTTTTTTCATGCATGAAATCAAAAAAACTGCAAAAAATAAAGTGAATAAAAGGAGAATGTATGAAAAAAATAGTTAAAAATCATTTGCTTGTTTTTGCGCTTGTTGCAGTTCTAATAATCCCATGCTTGTTTTTGTTTTCGGCGTGCGGGAAAAGCGAAACTGTGCAAGTATCAAGCTATGACGAGCTTGTTGAGGCGATGAAAGGGGATAAAGCAGTTATTCAACTCACCGCCGACATCGACGTCAAAGACCAAGTTTTTGCAAACAGAAAAGTGACACTCGACCTCAACGGAAAAACAATTTCAAATTCAACTGACATTTGGAGCGAAGATAAAAATGTTTGGTCCTTGATTGGGGTTGGTGAAAATGGCGATCTCACAGTGACAGGAAACGGAAAATTTTTGGCGAAAGAAAAAGATTGCTATGCTCTTGACGTTCGAGACGGGGGAAGACTTGTTGTCGAAAACGGTGAATATGTTGGAAACATTTCCGCTGTGTATGTATTTGAGGGCAATGCCGAAATCAAGGGCGGAACATATTCCATTTTGCAAAAATCCACAGAATTCGGCAACAAACTCATGATTAACATTTATGACGCCAACAGAGACAATGGCACGGCAAACCTCAAAGTTTTTGGCGGAAGATACAACGGTTTTGACCCAGGTAATCCAATGGAAAATGGCTACAAACTTCTCGCCGAAGGTTATATCTCGACACTTGTTGAGGGAAGTGAGACCGACTATATTGTCACAATGGCATAATTTGACAAACAAAAAGCATCGCGCTTGCGATGCTTTTTATTTTTTGGATTAAAAAACATATAAAAAAGTTATAAATAATAATATCTTTATGTTATAATAAAAATGTATTAAAGAACAAGGAGTAATCAAATGTCGATTTTTTACGGAGTTGCTTGTTTGCTTTCACTGATAATGCTCGTGGCATACTTCTTTGTGGACAAGAAACAAAACAAATGGATAATGTGTTTGTTCATATCTGTTTTTATTTGCAATTCCGGATATTTTATTATGTCTCTTTCAAAGAGTTTGACACTGGCTCTCATAGGCAACTCCATTGCTTACCTTGGAAACGTGTTTTTGCCTTTCTTTATGCTTATGCTGATATTGGACGTTTGCAACATCAAGCATCGCAAAGTTTTGAACTATATTTTGTTTGGAATTGGCATCGTGATGTTGTTTATTGCAACCAGCGGTGGATATTTGCCAATCTATTATAAAGAAGTATCTCTTGAAATCGTTGAGGGCGGTGCACGACTTGTCAAAGAATATGGTGTTTTGCACTCTCTATATTTTGTTTATTTGTTTGGATATGTGGTTTCAATGGTCACAATCATCATTTATGCAATGGCAAAAAACAAAATCAGTTCAAAAATGCATGCAATATTTTTGTCTGTTGTCGTGCTTGGGAATGTTTTTGTTTGGCTGATTGAACAATTTGTTGAACATCAGTTTGAATTTTTATGCCTTTCATATCTTGTTAATGAAGCATTGTTGTTGCTTCTTTATGGGATTTTGCGAGAATATGAAAAAAGAATAAATGTAAACAAGCAAAAAGAAATGGAATCTGCAAATTTGTCTCTAATTGATTTTGATGACAAGTTCAGTGAAGAACAAATTGCAATCATTTTTGAGAAATGGGAGAAAGTGAACAATTTGACAAAAAGAGAAAAAGAAGTGCTGACACATATGCTTCTTGGAGAAAAAAGAAAAGACATTGCGGTCAAATTATATATTTCTGATAGCACGGTTAAAAATATTACCACCAACATTTTAAGCAAATTGGAAGTCGACAACCGAGAAGAACTTTGCAAAACTATCAAAAAAATCATTTAAAAAAATGCTCACTTTCATGTGAGTATTTTTTATGCAAACATGTAGAAACGAGTTCGCAAATAGGACTAAATAGGACAAAATTCAAGCAAAAACAGGACTAAATAGGACTGATTTGTTGAAACAAATCGAAAAGTCATATGATAAAATATATATGTATCAAAAATCATAATAAACTTTTATTGTGGGAAATGATTCAAAATTAAAAAGGAGAGAAATATGACAAAGAAAAAAACAATAATCATGATGGTTCTTGCGTTTTGCTTGGTTGTTCCTGCAATGTTTTTGTTCTCTGCTTGTGGGAAACACTCTCATAACGCCGCAGCAGAATGGTCAAGGGATGAAACCTATCACTGGCATGTTTGCGAGGGTTGCGATGAACAACTTGACAAAGCGGAGCACACCTGGGACGCTGGCGTGATAACAACAGAAGCCACCTTTACTAGCGACGGCGTAAAAACATATACATGCACTGTCTGCCAAAAGACGAGAACAGAAGCCGTCTCAATGGAGTATATAGACGTCAACTACGTGGAATCGGATGCCGAAGAGCAGACGAAAGTCAGATTTACCGTGGCCGAGGCGGGCAACTATTACTTCCGCTATGAAGTGAAGGACTGCGGATTTGCCAACGGCTACTATTGGATCAATATGAAGAAGGTTGACGGCACTCTGCAACAGACCGACACCAACCACGCACAAGCCAAGATTTACGACGCAAACAAACAACTTGTCAAAACAGGGCTTGCAACGCAAGCGGCAGGCCAATTTATGGCGGTGAAAATGCAGGACGCCGCTCCGCAAACTCTCAAAGGATTGATGGACAACGGCGTCAAATATCTTGAAATGCCTTTCGTCACTCCGGGCGAGTATGAGATGATCGTCACACACTATGCCGCAAACAACTATACCACTCTCGATTACAGTGAAGGGACTTTCTCAAAAACAAATGTAGCATTATGGAGCAACAGCTACAACTATTTCAAGCTTACGTTGACGGATGAAATGCTGGAGGGAGGTTACTACGGCACAGATTTGCAACTTGGTGCATCTCCTGCAACCGGTCTGACCTGGCAATTCCTTGATGCAAACGGCAACCCTGTTGAAAAACAAGAAGGCGACAGCGACACCTATTACAGCTCACCTGCAGCAGGAACATATTATATCGTCATCTATACCACAACAAAGCAAACGGGTGTGACGGTAAGCGCAAGTCTTGTCTAATAGAATGAAACGATTTGAAAACAAATTTGATAAAAACGTCAAAGATTAAAAGTGTACACAAACGCAAAAAACGGTGTTTGCGTACATTGCTTTTCAAGGCGAAAGAAATGCAAATGCGCTCGCAAAGAGTGAGCACAACAAAAATATAAACCACTTTGTGAGGTGAAAAGTGAATATAAAATCAAAGAAAAACATAGCCATGAGATTGTTTTTACTTGTCTGTATGCTTTTCGGCATGGCAACCATGGTGGCGATATGTATGCCGACCGCGTTAGTTTATGCAGATTCGGAAAACCCCTATCTGTTAGTCACGTGCGGTTCGATTGACAAATCGGGCTCGGGTTGGACTTGGGAGACTGACGAGGGCAACAACGGCACGCTCACGCTGAGCGGCTACGACGGCGAAGAAATTGCAATCGGCGGAGTCAACAACGGCAACGTGGATATTGTGCTTGTCGACGACAACAAAATCACCGTCACCGCGCCATATGGGAAAAGGGCGATCTACACTTACAACGTTTCCACGCTGACGTTCAAGGGCAGCGGCTCGCTCACCATTGACTATCAAGTCACCGCAACCAGCCAAGTGTATATGCGCGGTATTTACATGGACGGTGAAAGCGGTTTGAAAAACAACGGCAATTTGGTGTTTGACGAAAGTTGCACCGTCACCGTAAAAGTGTATGGCGAAGTGGCTGATAAAAATGGTTCGGTTGATGCAATTTACATGAATACGGACGCCACCGGTTCGGGCAACGTGACCGTGGGCGAGAACGCCACGCTCAATATCGACTTAAAGTGCGACAAAGATTATCAGACCTACGGCATTTTTGCCAAAGGCAACGTTGCTTTTAATGGCACGGTTGATATCAAGATGGAATATACGGGCTCGGGTTCGACTTACGACACCTGGAGAGACGTGAACGTATCTTCGTCATATGGCGGTTGCTCAATAGGAACGAATGCAAAAGTCGCTTCCGTATGTCCCGGAAGAAACG